>NZ_JACCSU010000028.1 GCF_013812825.1 Sphingomonas sp.
GCGGCTGCCCTGGAACTGCGGGTCGATGAAAGGCGCGAAGGTGACGCCCTGTGCAAACGGGGGGGTGGGCGAGCCGCCCGCCTGGAACGGTGTGTTGAAAGCGACCTGCGAATAATCCTTGTCGAACAGGTTTTGCCCCCACAGCTCGAGCGACCAACTGTCGTCCGGCCCCCGAACACCGATCCGGCCGTTCACCACCGTGAAGCGGTCCTGCTCCTTTTGCGGGAACAGGTCGGAACCGGTGTTGTAGCCGCCGCTCATTCGAGCATCGACGTAAAACAGGCCGGTCATTCCGGAACCACCGATCGGCGGAGTAAAGGCGAGCGCGCCGGTCGCGACGACCTTCGGGGCGTTCGAGATATTGTCGCCCGGAAGCTTCCGCAGCGCCGGGTTCAACGGCGTGCCCTCGTCGTCCCCGACCAGATTCTTGCGATACTTGGTCTGCGCGTAGGTCAGGCCGAGGTTGAGCCTCAGGTCGCGCATCGGCAGCACCATCGCCTCCAGCTCGATGCCCTGCGAGCGCACGCCCCAACCCACGTCGTCCTCGTCGCACCGGCCGGTGTCGGCGGCCGGATTGAGGTTGAATGCGGCCCCCGGGGCGACGACCGGCGGAATGAAATTGGGCGAGCCGGGATTGGAGCTCTGGTCGCGATCCGCGCCGCCCAGGTCCGACTTGCAGCCGTTGACGTTCTGGACGACGAACACGGTGCCGTCGAACGTGTTCAGCTGGAAGTTCTTGAACAGCTGGCGGAACAAGGCGACGTTGAAGATGAACCCGCGGCGCGAGTATTTGGCGCCGAGCTCGAACGCGTCGACGATCTCGGGGTCGAACTGCAGCCGGCCAACCAGCGCCTGGGCGCCGCCCGGGACCAGCGAGAACGGCAGCGCCGGGGCCTTGAGAGCCGAACGGTCGAGGTTGAATCCGCCCGCCTTATAGCCTCGCGAATAGCTGCCGTAGACCAGCAGGTCGTCGTTGGGCTTGTAGGAAAGCACGCCGGTGCCGGTGAACTCGTCCTCCTTGCGGTCGTCCTCGATCGACACGCCGTTGAGCTCAGCCGTGGAATTGCCCTGGCAAGACAGTCCGAGAATGGCCTGGGAGATGGTGAACAACCCGCCCCTCTGGAACGCGGGGCTCGCCGGATTGACGAAATTGGCGAGCAGCGCCTGGTTGGCGGGGCAGACGGTGTTGTTGTTTCCGAACGTCGCGTCGAAGTTCTTGCGCTCGTTGGTGTAGCGAAGCCCGACGGTCGCATCGAATTGCGGCGTGATGTGAATGATATTGTGGGTGAACAGCGCCCAGTTGCGGCTCTTCTGCCGGTAGGTGTCCCGGGTCGAGCCGAGATCGTCGAGGTTCTCGAGATTGCTGAGGGCGGTATAGACGAGGGGCGATGCAGGGCCGAAGATTGGAAAGGCCGCCGAACGCTGTGCAACCGTCAATCCCCCGATGCTCATGCAGGTCGGCGAGGCCGGGGAATAGAAGGGGGACAGCCCGCCCGGCGAGACGATTCGGCAAGTGGCGAACCGGCCGTACTGGCTGCCGAACTTGAGATCGTCGGTGAGCCTCAATTTCTCGTTCGCGAAATAGCCGCCGACCAGCCAGTCCAGCCGGTTGGCGAAGGCGTTGCCCTGAAGCCTCAGCTCCTGGCTGAAGGTCTTGAACCGGCGCCCGGCATCGTCCGTGCGGTAGAGGATGTCGACGGTGCTGTAGTCGAGGTCGCCGCCCTGGGTAGCGTCGTACGAGCGGTAGCCGGTGATCGATGTCAGAGTCCCGAAATCGAACTCGTAGTCGGCTTGTCCCGAAAGGCCCCAATCCTTGGTCTCGCCGCCGTAGCCGCGGCCCGGAGTGACGGACAAGACGCGCCCATAGCCCGAGTGCAGCGCATCGAGATCCTGGCCGAGGTCGCGCAGGACATTGACGATATTGTTGCCCGCGTCGTTGGTCCGCGGCGGAACCGCGCCCGGCTGGAGCAGCGGGACGGCGGGCTCGTTGAGGTTGCCGATGTCGGAGTTCACCGAATTGTCGACATAGACCGCGCCGCAGCAACGCTCCTTGCGCGTGGTGTAGTCGGCGATCAGGCGAATCGTCAGATCCTGGTTCGGTTCGAACAGCAGCTGGCCGCGGGTGAAAAAGCGATTGCGGTTGTTGACCGTCGTGTCGTTGGCCGGGTCGTCGTAGAATCCGTCGCGCTTCACGTAGACCGCGTCGATGCGCGCGGCGATGGTTTCCGAAAGCCCGCCGGTCAGGCCGCCAGCCAGGCGGCGCAGATCGTAATTGCCGATCGTCAGCTCGCCGGCGGCCTCCATCTCATGCGACGGCCGCCGCGACAGGATGTTGATCAGGCCGGCCGATGCGTTGCGGCCGAACAAGGTGCCTTGCGGCCCCCGCAAAACCTCGACCCGGTCGATCTCGCCAAGCTCGGTGAGGCCGATGCCGGAGCGCGACCGGTAGACGCCGTCGATGAACACCGCGACCGAGCTTTCCAGGCCCGGGTTGTCACCGACGGTGCCGACGCCGCGGATGCGCGCCGAGCCGTTGGCTTCGGTTCCGGTCGACGACACGAGCAGCGACGGCGCAAGCTGGTTGAGCTGCCGGATGTCCGTCGCTCCGGAATTCTCCATCGCTTGTCCGGTCACCGAGGTCACGGCGATCGGAACATCCTGAAGGACCTGCGTGCGGCCCTGCGCGGTGATGATGATTTCATCGGGGTCGGCGTCGGCCGCGGCCTGTGCTTCCGGTTCGACCGCCGCCTGCTCGGTTGCCGAGGTCTGGCTAGGGTCCGGAGTTTCATCGGATGGTGGCGCCGCTACTTGAGCGTGGGCTGGAACCGAAAGAGCGAACATGCCTGCAGACAGCAGCCACACGGATTTGCGCACCATTTTGGACTCTCCCCAGAGTATGCCCCGCGAACGCTAAGCCAGCGTCGCCACCAAGGTAAAGCGAACGCGCCGCGGGTGTCCACAAAGCCCTGCCGTAGCAGCACAAATGCAACAGCCGTTTTGAGGATTCCGTAGCGTCAGTTTCGGCGAGCGACCTACTTCGGCGCCAGCACCATCAACATCTGGCGGCCTTCCATGCGCGGATGAGCCTCGACTTTGGCCAATACCGCGGTCTGGTCCTGGACTCGCCGAAGCACCGCCATGCCGAGCTCGCCGTGGGCCATCTCCCGGCCGCGGAAGCGCATCGTCACCTTGACCTTGTCGCCCTCCTCGAGGAACTCGAAGACCTTCTTCATCTTCGTGTCATAGTCGTGGTCGTCGATGTTGGGACGCATCTTGATCTCCTTGATCTCCTGCGTCTTCTGCTTCTTGCGCTGCTCG
>NZ_JACCSU010000054.1 GCF_013812825.1 Sphingomonas sp.
AGGCAGGGCTCGTCGGTCAGCTGCGGGCGGCTCCAGCCGCCCTCGGCCGCACGCGCCGCGTGGGATGCAGCGACGTCGATCCGGGCGATCGCCCCGGCGGCGGCGGTGATCGCCGGTGCACCGGCAATTGCGAGCGCGGTCAGCTCCTCGGCGTGCGCAGCCTCGGCGGCGAGCGCGTGCGCTCCGGCCTCGACCACGCGCACCGCCTCGGAGTGCAAGTCGGGCGAGTTGAAGCGGACCACTCCAGCGAGCGTCTGGCGGTGGGTGAAGCCCGAATCGGGCGCCATCAGCCGGTCGGCGTGCCGCGCCGCCACCTCGATATGATAGCCGAGCACCGCATTGTGGCGGATCTTCAGCGACGCGACTCCAATTGCCTCGCGGTAGCGGCTCTCGAGCGCGGCGATCGCCCGGCGCCCGTCGGACGAGGCAGCGCGCAGCGCGTCGAGGTTCGGGTCGTAGCCTTCGGCAATATAGCCGCCCTTCGACGAGTCGATCGGCGGCGAGGCAACGAGCGCCTGGCCGAGCTTGCCGACCAACGCATCGTGTCCGCCGAGCTTCGGCAGCAGCGCTTGCAGCAGAGTGGGTGCGTCGGGCTCCGACTTCAGCTCGCCCTGGAGCGAACCGGCCGCGCCCAGGCCGTCGCGCAGCAAGGCGAGGTCGCGCGGGCTGCCGCGCCCAGCGGCCAGCCGGGCCAGCGCCCGGGCGAAATCGGGCATTGCCTTGAGCGCGGTTCGAACCCGCTCGCGGCGCAGCGCGTCCTCGTGCAACCACGCGACCAGCGCCAACCGAGCCTCGATCGGCGGGCGCTCGGTCAGCGGCGCGGAAATATCCTCGGCGAGCAGCCGGCGCCCGGCCGCGCTCTGGCAGCGGTCGATCTCGCCCAGCAGGCTTCCGGCGACGGCCCCCGAGGCCGAACGCGTGAGCTCGAGGCTGTCCCGGGTGGCCGTGTCGATGGCGACATGGCTCGAGCGGGCGATTCGCCGCGGCGCGTCGAGCAGGATGCCGGTGCCTTTCTGGGTCGCGTCGAGATAGGCGAGCAGGCCGCCGGCCGCGGCGAGCTCGGCCCTCGAAGGGGAGCCAAGGCCGTCGAGAGTCGCGAGGCCAAAGCGGGTCTTGAGCGCCCGCTCGCCCGCCATGCTGTCGAAGCCGCCCTTGCCGGCGCTCGTTCGAACGCCTGGGATCGAGCCGTCGGCGATGGTCTCCGCCGGCGACAGCCGCGCCAGCTCGCCGGCGAGCTCGCCCGGACCGCAGGCGATCAGCTCGAAGCGACCGGTTGAAATGTCGGCAGCCGCGATCGCCGAGTCGTCGCCGGCGCGAGCCACCGCGGCGAGCCAATTGGCGGCGGAGGATTCGAGCAGCGCCTCCTCGGTCAGAGTGCCGGGAGTCACCAGGCGGACGATCGCCCGCTCGACCAGGGCTTTCGAGCCGCGCGCCTTGCGGGCTTCGGCGGGGCTTTCGACCTGCTCGGCAATGGCGACCCGATGGCCGGCGCGAATCAGCCGCGCGAGGTAGCTTTCGGCCGAATGGACGGGGACTCCGCACATCGGGATCGGCTCGCCTTCGCTCGCTCCGCGCCTGGTCAAGGCGATATCGAGGCTGGTCGCGGCGACCTTGGCGTCGTCGAAGAACAATTCGAAGAAATCGCCCATCCGGTAGAACAGCAAGGCGTCTCCGGCCTCGTCCTTGAGGCGCCGGTACTGCGCCATCATCGGAGTCGGTTCGTCGGCTCGGGCCATCTCTTGCGTGGTAGCCCCTTCGCGTGACTCTTCCCACACCCTTTGGCTAAGGCGCCCGCGAGGAGCGAGCGATGTCCGAAAGCAACGTCAAATTTTCGGAGGCCGAGGCGATCGACTTCCACGCCCGCGGGCGGCCCGGGAAGATCGAGATCATCGCCTCCAAGCCGATGGCGACCCAGCGCGACCTGAGCCTGGCTTATTCGCCGGGAGTCGCGGTGCCGGTGCGGGCGATCGCCGAGGATCCGGGCCGCGCCTACGAGCTGACCGCCAAGGGCAATCTGGTTGCCGTCATCTCCAACGGCACCGCGATCCTCGGGCTCGGCAATTTGGGGGCGCTGGCTTCCAAGCCGGTGATGGAAGGCAAGGCGGTGCTGTTCAAGCGCTTCGCCGACGTCGATTCGATCGACATCGAGGTCGACACCGAGGACTGCCAGAAGTTCATCGACGCGGTCGCCCTGCTCGCGCCGAGCTTCGGCGGGATCAACCTCGAGGACATTGCCGCCCCCGACTGCTTCGAGATCGAGCAGGCGCTCAAGGAGCGGATGAACATCCCGGTGTTCCATGACGATCAGCACGGCACCGCGATCATCACCGCGGCCGGGCTGATCAACGCCTGCTATCTCACCGGCCGGAGCCTCGGCGACCTCACGGTGGTGGTCAACGGCGCCGGCGCAGCCGCGATCGCCTGCACCGCGCTGATCAAGGCGATGGGCGTGCGCGGCGACCGTGTCATCATGTGCGACCGCAAGGGCGTCATCTACAAGGGGCGCGCGGATGTCGACCAGTGGAAGTCCGCGCACGCCGCCGACACCGATGCCCGCACCCTGACCGACGCGCTGCAGGGCGCCGACGTGTTCCTGGGACTGTCGGCGGCGGGAGCGCTCAAGCCCGAAATGGTCGCCGGCATGGCCAGGGAGCCGATCATCTTCGCGATGGCCAACCCCGACCCGGAAATCACTCCGCCCGAAGCGCGCGCGGCTCGGCCCGACGCGATCATCGCCACCGGCCGCTCCGATTATCCCAACCAGGTCAACAATGTGCTCGGCTTCCCGTTCATCTTCCGCGGCGCGCTCGACGTTCGAGCAACGGCGATCAACGACGAGATGAAGATCGCCGCCGCCAACGCGCTCGCCGAGCTGGCGCGCGAGGCGGTGCCCGAGGAAGTCGCCGCGGCCTATGGCGGCCAGACCCACAGCTTCGGGCGCGAATATATCATCCCGGCGCCGTTCGACCCGCGCCTGATGGAGGTGGTCGCGTCTGCGGTCGCCGAGGCGGCGATGCGCAGCGGCTGCGCGCAAAAGCCGATCGAGGACATGTCCGCCTATCGCCAGCAGCTGCGCGCCCGGTTGAACCCGACCGTCGCGGTCATGAGCCTCGCCTATGAAGCCGCGCGCTCCAGCCCCAAGCGGGTGCTGTTCGCCGAAGGCGAGGAGCCCAACGTGCTGCGCGCCGCGATCGCCTTCAAGGAAGCGGGCTACGGAACTCCGGTGCTGGTCGGCCGCGAGGAGGTTCACGACCTGCTCAAGAGCCTCGGTGTCGACAAGCCGCAGGAATATGAAGTGCTCAACAGCCGCAATTCGCCGATGGTAGGGCGGGCGGTCGACTACATCTACGACAAGCACCAGCGCCACGGGCTGCTTCGGCGCGAGGTCGAGCGGATGGTCAACCAGGATCGCAACACCTTCGCCGCCGCAATGCTCGCGCTTGGCGAGGGCGACGCGATGATCACCGGGACGACGCGGCCGTTCAGCCAGTCGTTGCGGCAAGTGCGGGTGGTGATCGACAATGAGCCGGGCACAATCCCGTTCGGCATCAACATCATCGTCGGTCGGCACCATACGGTGCTGATCGCCGACACGGCCGTGACCGAACGCCCGACCGCCGAGCAGCTGGCGGCGATCGCGATGCGCTCGTCCGCCTTCGCTCGGCGGATGGGTCTCGAGCCGCGGGTCGCGTTCATCAGCTATACGACTTTCGGCAACCCGCCCGGCACGCACATCGAGGATCTGCGCGGCGCGGTGAAACTGCTCGACGGCATTCACTGCGACTTCGAATATGAAGGCGAGATGGGCCCCGACGTCGCGCTCAACTACGATATGCAGCAGCGTTTCTACCCGTTCAGCCGGCTGACCGGGCCGGCCAACATTTTGGTGATGCCAGGCCTGCAATCGGCGAACCTGTCGGCCAAGCTGCTTCGCGAACTCGGCGGCGAAAGCGTACTCGGCCCCTATATCCTGGGGCTCGAGCTTCCGGTCCAGATCGCGCCGATGACGGCGTCGGCATCGGACCTGGTGACGCTTGCCGTGCTTGCCGCCGGCAGCGCCAAGGAGCGAGTGCGCGCGGTCGGCTAGATCCGCTCGACCGAGCTGATCGGGTCCGCCTCGCGAAGCGCGGCGATGATCGCGTGAAGGTGGGCGAGGTCGTGGACTTCAACGTCGATGTTGAAGGTATGGAAACTGCCGTCGCGGTGGACCAGCTGCAGGTTGATGATGTTGGCGTGCTTGGAGCCGAGGATCCCCGACATCGCGCCGAGCGCTCCGGGGATGTCCCGGAGGATCACCGCGATGCGCGCCGCTCCGCCGTCCGAGCCCTCGCCCCAGGCGAGGTCGAGCCAGTCGGCGTCGACTCCGCTGGCCAGCGTGTCGCAGCCGATCACATGGACCTCGATCTCCTCGTCCTCGCGGCGAAGCCCGACGATCCGGTCGCCCGGGATCGGGTGGCAGCAGGTGGCGAGATGGTAGGCCACCCCGGCGGTCAGCCCCTTGATCGAGATGGCGGTGCGCTGGCCGAGCGGCTTGTGGGCGACATCGCCGCCGGCTGAGCCGGGCATCAGCGCCTCCATCAGCGCCTCGTCGCTGATCCGCTTGCGGGCGATCGCCGCCATCAGCGATTCCTCGTCCTCCACCTTGAGCTTCTTGAGCGCCCGCTTGAGCGCGTCCTTGTCGAGCATCGCCGGCAGCCGCTCGACGATCTCGTCGTAGATCTTGCGCCCAAGCTCGACGGTCTCTTCGCGCTCCTTGTGGCGGACGAAACGCCGGACTCCCGCGCGCGCCTTGCCGGTGGCGACGAAGCGCAGCCAGGCCGGCTGCGGGTGCTGGGCCTCGGAGGCGAGGATTTCGACCTGGTCGCCGTTCTCGAGGACGGTGCGCAGCGGGACGACTCGCCCGTTGACCTTGGCGCCAACGGTGCGGTCGCCAAGGTCGGTGTGGACCGCGTAGGCGAAATCGACCGGAGTCGCGCCCTTGGGCAGCTGGATCAGCTCGCCTTTGGGAGTGAAGGCGAAGATCCGGTCCTGGTACATCGCCATCCGGGTGTGCTCGAGCAGCTCCTCGGGGCTTTCGGCATGGTCGAGGATCTCCACCAGATCGTCGATCCACGGCACGTGCAGGTCAGCCGACGGCTTGCCCTCCTTGTACGCCCAGTGGGCGGCGAGCCCGCGCTCGGCCTGCTCGTGCATGGTCCGGTCCCGGATCTGGACCTCGATTCGCATCTTGGCGTCGTGGATCACCGAGGTGTGGACCGCTCGGTAGCCGTTGCGCTTGGGAGTCGAAATGAAGTCCTTGAAGCGGCCCGGCACCATCGGCCAGCGCTGGTGGATCAGGCCCAGCGCCCGGTAGCAGTCGGCGACATTCTCGACGATGACGCGGAAGGCCATGACGTCCGACAATTGCTCGAAGCTGATGTGACGCTCGGCCATCTTTTTCCAGATCGAGTAGGGATGCTTCTCGCGGCCGGTGACGATCGCGTCGAGGCCGTTGTCGGCAAGGTGCAGCTGAAGTCCGAGGCCGATCCGGCTGACGATGTCGCCGCCCTGGTCGTGGAGCAGCTTCAACCGCCGGGTAATCGACGTGTAGGCGTCGGGCTCCAGCTCCTTGAAGGCCAGCGTCTGCATCTCGTTCATGATCTCGTACATGCCGATCCGCTCGGCCAGCGGCGCGTAAATATCCATCGTCTCGCGAGCGATCCGGCGGCGCTTTTCCTCGTCCGGGACGTGATGGAGAGTGCGCATGTTGTGCAACCGGTCGGCGAGCTTGACGAGCAGCACCCGAATGTCGTCGGACAGAGCGAGGAGGAACTTGCGCAAATTCTCGGCGGCGCGCTCATTTTCGGACTGCGCCTCGATCTTCGACAGCTTGGTCACTCCATCGACCAGCCGGGCGATGTCCTTGCCGAAATGCTTTTCGATTTCCTCCGGAGTCGCGAGCGTGTCCTCGATCGTGTCGTGGAGGATGGCGGTGACGATGGTCTGGTCGTCGAGCTTGAGGTCGGTAAGGATTCCGGCGACCTCGATCGGATGGCTGAAATAAGGGTCGCCGCTGGCCCGGACCTGCGAGCCGTGGGCCTTCATCGAGAACACGTAGGCGCGGTTGATCAGCCCCTCGTCGGCGTCGGGGTCATAGGCGCGAACCTTCTCGACCAGTTCATATTGTCGAAGCACGGCTGCAAGATGGGGCGAGCGGTGCCGAGTGCGCAAGTGCGTTGCAGCGACACCGGTTCTATTTTGCAACTATGCTTGGCTGGGTTATGCGTTCCCGCAGGCTGGAGGACGGTGGTTGCCGAACGAAAAGGTCACGACGGGAATCGATGCGTTCCGCGAGGCGGCGCTGCAATGCCCACTACCGGGCGCGGTCGAGCTGATCGGCGAGAAATGGGCGTTCCTGATTCTTCGCGGGGCGCTCAATGGCCTCCAGCATTTCGAGGAATTCCAGGCCGGCCTGGGGATCGCGCGCAACATCCTTTCGGACCGGCTTGGCAAGCTGGTCACCGGCGGGATTCTCGAGCGCTCGCCCGATCCGTCCGACAAGCGCAAGGTGATCTACGCGTTGACCGACAAGGGCGAGGCCCTGCTGCCGGTGGTGCTGGCGCTGCGCCAATGGGGCGAGCGATGGGGCCACGGGCCGGCCTCGGTGGTTCTGGTCGATCGGCTGAACGGACGCCCGGTCCGAGAAATCTGCGTCCAGGCCGAAGACGGGCGTAAGCTCGGCGTCGGCGATCTGACCTGGCTGTCGCGCGAGGATGTCGAGAGGGCGCCGCTCAAGCGCGGCGGCCGGGTGGCCTAGGCCGTAATCTGACTTTCGGCTGTCACCCGGACAGCTTGTGCGACGTTCTCGTCCTGCCCCCGGCAGGACTGCGAGCGCCGCTTACTCGTAATCGCCGCCGGACGGGCTCGGTCGCGGCGGGGCGGCCGCGGTCAGCCGCAGCGCCTCGGCCGATTCGCTGAGGCTGGCGAGCTCGTCGGTCTCGTCCTCCTCGTCGATCCGCACCTTCTGCAGGTTGGAGACGATCGCTTCCTCCAGGTCGCGCGGCTTGACCGTCTCCTCGGCGATCTCCCGGAGCGCGACCACCGGGTTCTTGTCGCGATCGCGCTCGATGGTCAGGTCGGCGCCGCCCGACACCTGGCGGGCTCGCTGCGCGGCCATCAGCACCAGGTCGAACCGGTTCGGGACCTTGTCGACACAATCTTCGACCGTAACGCGCGCCATTCGTCGCTCCGCAATCTGCAGGTTGAAAGGAAGGCCGCGAGATAGGTCGCCGGGTGTCGCTAGTCAAGGAAAGCGGCGTCCCGCGATAGCGGTCAAGCTTGCGCCGCGAGCGCCGCGCCGCCACAGCCTGTCGGGCATGGCGCAAGACCGAGCCCCCGCGCTGAACGAGGAGCGAACGCCGATCCGCGCGACGATCGCGGGGACGAAGCTCGAGCTGGTCGAAAGCGGCCGCGCCCGTCTCGAGGCGCTGCTCGAGCTCATTCGCGGCGCCGAGCACAGCGTCCGGCTGCTGTTCTACATCTTCGTCGGCGATTCATCGGGCACCGAGGTGCGCGACGCCCTGGTCGACGCGGCAAAACGCCGGGTTCGGGTCCACGTGCTGCTCGACGGCTACGGCTGCTCCAAGATCGGCCCGAGCTTCTTCAAGGCGCTCGACGACAACGGCGGCAAGTTCTGCCTGTTCAACCCCGCCTACGGTCGCCGCTATCTGGTTCGCAACCACCAGAAGCTGGCGATTGCCGACGAGCGGCGCGCCTTGATCGGCGGCGCCAACGTTGAGGATTGCTATCTCACCGACGAGGGCCCGCAGCACTGGCGCGACGCGTGGCTTGCCATCGACGGGCCGGTCGTCGCCGGAGTCGCGGACTATTTCGACGCGCTCTACCGCTGGACCGGCCGCAAGGGCGCCAAGCTGAAGAGCCTGCGCCGGCTGGTCGCGCGCTTCAGCGACCGGCAAGGGCCGCTGCAATGGCACTTCAGCGCCCCCTTGAGCATGCGGACCCCGTGGCCGACGATCTTCGCCAAGGATCTTTCCGAAGCCACCCGGGTCGACATGGTCCACGCCTATTTCTCTCCGCCGCGCTCGATGCTTCGCCGGCTTGCGCGGGTCGCCGCGCGCGGGCGGGTGAGGGTCGTCACCGCCGGAAAGTCGGACATCAAGGCGACGCTGGGAGCGGCTCGGCACAGCTACAGCCGGATGCTTCGGCGCGGCGTCGAGCTGTATGAGTACCAGCCGGCGATGCTCCACACCAAGCTCGCCATCATCGACGATGCGGTCCACATCGGCTCGCCCAATTTCGACTTTAGAAGCTTCTACATCAACCTCGAGATCAGCCTTCGAATCGAAAATCCCAGATTCGCCGCGGCGATGCGCGGATATTTCGAGCAGGAGCGCGCCGACAGCGTCCGCATCACGCCCGAGCTGCACCGCAAGCGCGCGACTCCGTGGCGGCGGTTCAAGTGGATGGTCGCGCACTGGCTGGTGACGTCGATGGACTATGCCGTCACCCGGCGCTTGAATCTGCCCCTCGAGCGCTAGCCCTGCCTGGGCTCGCGCCACGCCCAGAACAGGCTGGCGGGCGGCACGTTCAGCCATTCGAAGCCGCGCTCGATGCGCTCGAACCACGGCTTGATGAACTCCATCACCTTGGGACTGAACTGGTAGACGAGGAACGCGCCGCCCGGGCGGATGACCTTCGCGGTAGCCTCGGCGATCGCCTGGCCGACTCCGGGCGGGAGGGTCGAGAATGGAATTCCCGACAGCACGTAATCGGCATGCTCGAAGCCGCGCTCGGCGAGGATCTGCTCGACCTCGGCGGCCGAGCCGGTCACCGCGACGAGGCGCGCGTCGTCGAGCGTTTCCCTGAGATAATCGGTGAACTCGGGGTTGGTGTCGATCGTCAGCAGGGTCGCTTCGGGGCCGAGCTTTTCGAGGATCGGGCGCGTGAAGGTGCCGACTCCAGGGCCGTATTCGACGAACAGCCTGGTGCTCTCCCAGTCGACGGGCGCGAGCATTCGCTCGATGACGGTTTTGCTCGACGGAACAATCGACCCGACCATCACCGGATGCTTGAAGAATTCGCGCAGGAACTGCAGGCGCGGACTCGTTCCGCGGTGGCCCGGCCGGCTCGACCGGCGTGAACGCGTGTGGGTCCGGGTGGACGAACTCGGCATGGATGCTCCGATCGGGGCGGCGAAGGGCCGGAGTTGGCAAATGCGCCGCTGCTTGGCAAGTTCCGCAGGCGCAGCCCCTAGCGCGCTCTTGCCCGCCAAACGAGCGCTTTTCGCGACGAGCCTCGCTTGGAGCAGGTGGGTTCCTCTGCGGAAGCCGAGACTCTAAGGCGGCGCCAGTGCCCGCCGCCCAACCGACCCGACGCGTCGCCGCGACCGCTCTCAGCACTCCGCACTTCCTGCTTCTCTATGCGGCGATGCTGGTCGCGGCGGCCGGCAATACCGCGCTGCAATCGGTGATGCCGGCGATCGGCCGCGAAATCGGGATCGCCGACTTCTGGGTGGCGATCGCCTACACCTGGTCGGCGGTGCTGTGGGTGCTGCTCGCGCCCTACTGGGCGGAAAAGAGCGACCGCCATGGCCGCAAGGCGCTGACCCTGATGGGGCTGGCCGGATTCATCGTTTCGATGCTGCTGTGCGGGCTGGCGCTGGTCGCCGGACTGCACGGATTGATCGGCGGCGCACTGACGTTCGGCCTGTTCGCGATCTTCCGCGCGATCTACCGCGGCCTCGGCTGCGCGACCCCGTCGGCGACCCAGGCCTATCTTGCCTCGAGAACCCGGCGCAGCGGCCGAGTCGCCGCGTTGTCCGCCTTGTCCTCGTCGTTCGGCCTGGGGACGATCATCGGCCCGGCGCTGGCGCCGCTGTTCGTGCTTCCATTCATCGGCCTGCCGGGCCCGCTGTTCGCCTTCTCGGGCATCGGCGTCCTGGTCGCCGCGGCGATCTGGACCTGGCTTTCCGACGACCGCCTGGGCCGCAAGACCGGCCGCGGCGCGGCGATGAGCTATCCCTCGCTCGCCACCCCTCCGACCGGCGCCAGCGTCGTCGCCGCGACCTCGCCCAGGCGGCCGAGGCTCAAGTGGAGCGATCCCCGGATTCGGCCGTGGGTCGTCGTCGGAGTGGCCGCGGGCCACGCCCAGGCCGCGACTCTCACCTGCCTCGGTTTTTTCATCATCGACCGACTGGCGCTCGAGCCGCAAGGCGCGGAGGGGCCGATCTCGATCGTCATGATGGCTGGAGCGTCAGCGACCCTGGCCGCGCAATGGGGGCTGATTCCGCGGCTCAATGCGTCGCCGCGCGGACTGATCCTGTGGGGCGCGCTGATCGCCGCGGTCGGGCTCGCCGGGACCATGCTCGCCACCGACCTCTACGGAATTACCATCGGCTTCGCGCTCGCCTCGATGGGCTTTGGACTCACCCGGCCGGGCTTTACCGGCGGCGCGTCGCTTGCGGTCCCGCTCGCCGAGCAGGGCTCGGTCGCCGGAGTGATCACGGCGGCCAACGGGATCAGCTTCGTCGCCGCCCCGGCGATCGGCATGGCGCTGTACGCGATCGACCCGCACAGTCCGTTCGCGGTGTCGGCGCTGTTGCTGGTCGGGCTCGCGATCGCAATCGCCGGCCGCGGGCGGCTGGCGGGCGCGGCCTAGCCTTTTTCGTCGCTCTTGGGCCTCAGCATTCCGGGCAGCACGAAGCCGATTCCGCCCAGTGGGCGGACCGCATCGGACTTCAATGTCTGCTGGATGCGCGCGTATTCCTCGAGCATCTCGGGCGTCACCGAAGCCCGTGTTTCGGCCAGCGCCGCTTCGAAATCGGCCTTGGTCACGTCGCCCGATTTGAGGTTGCGGCGCAGCGCGATGAGCCCGGCCCGGCGAACCAGGTCCTCGAGGTCGGCGCCAGTGAACCGTTCGGTTCGCTCCGCCAGGCTCTTGAGCTTGACGTCCTTGGCCAGCGGCATGCCGGAGGTGTGGATGGCGAGGATCTGCGCCCGGCCGCCGGCGTCGGGCGTGCCGACGTAGATCAGCTCGTCGAAACGTCCCGGGCGAAGCAAGGCCGGATCGATCAGGCTCGGGCGGTTGGTCGCGCCGATCACTACGACGTTGTTGAGCTCCTCGAGCCCGTCCATTTCGGCAAGGATGGTGTTGACCACGCGCTCGGTGACCTGCGGCTCGCCAAAGCTGCCGCCGCGAGCCGGGACCAGACTGTCGAGTTCGTCGATAAACACCACTGTCGGAGCGACCTGGCGGGCGCGTGCGAACAGCCGGGCGATCTGCTGCTCGCTCTCGCCGTACCATTTGGACAACAGGTCGGAGGATTTGGTGGCGATGAAATTGGCCTCGCTCTCGCGCGCCGCCGCCTTGGCGAGAAGCGTCTTGCCGGTCCCGGGCGGGCCGTAGAGCAGGAACCCGCGGGCCGGGCGGATGCCGAGGCGCTTGAAGGCCTCGGGGTGCTTCAACGGCAGCTCGACGCCCTCGCGCAGCCGGTCGCGCGCCTTGTCGAGCCCGCCGATGTCCTTCCAGCCGACGGTCGGCGCCTCGACCATCACTTCGCGCATCGCCGACGGCTGGACTCGCTTGAGCGCATTGTCGAAGTCGCGAAGCTCGACCGACAGCGCGTCCAGCACTTCGGTCGGGATGATCTCGTCGGCAAGGTTGATCCGCGGCATGATCCGGCGGACCGCCTCGAGAGCCGCCTCGCGGGTGAGAGCGGCAAGGTCGGCGCCGACGAAACCGTAGGTGCGTCGGGCAAGCTCATCGACGTCGACGTCCGCCGCCAGCGGCATGCCGCGGGTGTGGATGCCGAGAATTTCCCGGCGCCCGGCCTCGTCGGGCACTCCGACGACGATCTCGCGGTCGAGCCGGCCGGGACGGCGAAGCGCCTCGTCGAGCGCTTCGGGCCGGTTGGTGGCGGCGATCACCACCAGATTCTGCCGCGGCTCGATCCCGTCGAGCAGGCTCAGCAATTGCGCGACCAGCCGCTTTTCGGCCTCGCCGGTGACTTGGCTGCGCTTGGGCGCGATCGAATCGATCTCGTCGATGAAAATGATCGATGGCGCCGCGTCGGCCGCCTGCTCGAACAATTCGCGCAGGCGCTTTTCGCTCTCGCCGTAGGCGGAGCCCATGATCTCGGGCCCGGCGATGTGGAAGAAATGCGCCTCGCTCTCGTTGGCGACGGCTCGCGCCAGGCGCGTCTTGCCGGTGCCCGGCGGCCCGTGCAGCAGGACTCCCTTGGGCGGATCGACGCCGAGCCGCTGGAATATCTCGGGGTGGCGCAGCGGCAGCTCGACCATCTCGCGCAGCGCCTCGATGGTGTCGCGCATCCCGCCGAGGTCGTCGTAGGTGACGTCGGCCCGGCGCTCGCCGTCCCTCCGCCGATATTCGGGAAGCAGCTCGATCTGCGTCTTGGAATCGATATGGACGATGCCCGCCGGCACCGTGTCGATGACCGCCAGCCGCACCTCCTGCAGCGCGAACGCCGGGGCGCTGAGCATCCGGCGCACCTCTTCGGGCATGTCGGCATTGACCCGCTGGTGGCCGGTCGTCGCGACGATATCGCCCTCGGTCAGTGGTCGGGCGGCGAAGCTTCGCCGAAGCGCTTCCGCCGATCCATGGAGCCGCAGATTGTCCTGGGCCGGGGCGAGCACGACCTTGGTCGCCGGTCTCGACTCGGCCGTCCGGATTTCCACGAAATCCCCGGCGCCGACCCCCGCATTGGCGCGCTGCAGGCCGTCGAGGCGGACGATGTCGACTCCGACGTCCTCGTTATACGGGCGCAGGGCCCGGGCAGGAGTCGAGCGCTTGCCGACGATTTCGATGACATCGCCGTCCTTGAGCCCGAGCTCCTGCATCAGGCGGTCCGGCAGCCGGGCAAAACCACGCCCGCTGTCGGCCGGCGCCAGGTTGCCGACCTGGACCTTGCGCGCCGAAGTTCGCTCCAGCGTGTCGGTGTCCGCCATCAAAGCTTCCTTACCTCATGCCGCTTTCGTAACGGCCCATTCAACGGTTGAGTTCAATTGGCGCTCGGCCGGCGCGCCTCAATATTTGATCGCCCCGGCGATCTTGCGGACCAGCGGCCGCGGCACAAACCGGGTCGAGGATGCTCCGACCTTGTTGATCCAGCCGGGCACTACCACCGCCCGATTGCGCTCGAGACCCTCGAGGCCGGCGCGCACGACGCTCGCCGAGTCCGCCGAAAAGCGATCGAACGCGCCGTTCTCGCCAAAGCCGGCGACCGCGCCGAACTCGGTCCGGGTCGGCCCCGGACAAAGCGCGCTGACGCTGATTCCAAACGGCTTCAGTTCTTCGTGCAGCGCCTCGGTGAACGAGAGCACATAGGCCTTGGTGGCGAAATAAACCGCCATTCCCGGTCCCGGCTGGAAGGCGGCGGTCGAGGCGACGTTGAGGATGCCGCCGCTTTTGCGCTCCATCATTCCGGGAGCGACCGCCCGGCAAAGGTCGGTGAGGGCGCCGATGTTGAGGTCGATCATCTGCCGCTGGCGCGCCGCGTCGAGCTCCGCGAACCGGCCCTTGAGGCCGAAGCCGGCGTTGTTGACCAATAGCTCGACCCGCTCGCCGGCCGCCTCGATGTCCGCCATCAGCCGATCGGCGGAGCCGGCTTCGGCAAGGTCCGCCGCGACCGCGCGGGCATTGCCGAGCTCGGTCGCCAGCTCCTCCAGCCGGTCCTCGCGGCGGGCCGTCAGCACCAGCCGCCGGCCGCGCTTGGCCAGTTGCCGGGCAAACTCGACCCCGAGCCCGGCCGACGCGCCGGAGATCAGCGCGACGGATTTATCGGAGCTCACGACGCTCGCGAAACGGTCGCCTTGACGATCCGGCCGGGCTCGCGCGGCGGCTCGCCGGCGGGCAGCGCGTCGACATGCTCCATGCCGCTCTCGACCTCGCCCCAGACGGTATATTGGTTGTCGAGGAAGGTCGCGTCGTCGAGGCAGATGAAGAACTGGCTGTTGGCGCTGTCGGGGTTGGCGGTGCGCGCCATCGAGCAGATGCCGCGCGTATGCGGCTCGTCGGAAAATTCCGCTTTCAGGTTGGGCAGGTCGGACCCGCTCGTGCCGGTGCCCGTCGGGTCGCCACCCTGGGCCATGAAGCCGGGGATCACCCGATGGAAGGTGACGCCGTCATAGAAGCCGCTTTCGACCAGCGTCGAGATGCGCTCGACGTGTGCCGGGGCGAGGTCGGGACGGAACTTGATGACGACGTCGCCGCCGGTCGAGAGTGAGAAAGTGAGGCGGTCGGCGTCGGCCATGATCGAGCTCCGGCTGCGTGGGATGTGCAGCCGCACTTAGGAGCGGCGGCGCGCTTGCGCCAGAGCAGGCGCGCCAATAGGAGGGCGCCACCGGGTCGGAAGGGATCATGCGCATGAGCGAGAGCGAGAACATCGCCGCCGCGCCGGTCGCCGACCCCGGGGGCGAAACCCACCGCCCGATGGATGCCGAGGACCGGCTGCGCCCCGACTTCGTCGACAAGGTGCTCGACGCGGTCGAAGCCGGCGACGACGTCACCGCCCGAACGCTGGTCGAGCCGCTTCACCCGGCCGACGTCGCCGACCTGATCGAGCTGGCCGCGCGCGACGAGCGCGAGGGGCTGGTCAAGGCGCTCGCCGGGATCGTCGATGCCGACGTGCTCGCCGAAATGAACGAGCACGTCCGCGAGGCGCTGCTCGAGGCGCTCGAGCCCGAGCAGGTCGCCGACCTCGCGGGGCAGATGGACACCGACGACGCGGTCGCGATCCTCGAGGATCTCGAGGAGGACGACCAGCGGGCGGTGCTCCGGGCGATGGAGCCCGACGACCGCGCCGCGATCGAGGAAGCGCTCACCTACCCGGAGGAATCGGCCGGACGCCTGATGCAACGCGAGCTGATCGCGGTGCCCGAGCATTGGACCGTCGGACAGGTGATCGATTATCTGCGTTCGTCCGAGCAGCTCGCCGACGACTTCTGGGAAGTGTTCGTCGTCAACCCCGGTCACCATCCGGTCGGCACCTGCAAGTTGTCGAGCATCCTGCGCTCGCCGCGCTCGTCGCCGGTGCGCTCCATCATGATGGAGGAGCAGACCCTGATCCCGGTCGACATGGACCAGGAGGACGTCGCTCTGCGCTTCCAGAAATATGCCCTGGTCTCGGCCGCCGTGGTCGACGGCGAGGGCCGGCTGGTCGGGATGATCACCGTCGACGACATCGTCCACATCATCCAGGAGGAAGCCAGCGAGGACGTGCTGCTGCTGTCCGGCGCCGGCGAGGGCGACATCAACGAGCCGGTGGCCGAAAGCTATCGCTCGCGGGTGCGCTGGCTGATCGCCAATCTGCTGACCGCGCTGGTCGCTTCCTTCGTCATCCGCCAGTTCGAGGACAGCATCGAGCGCCTGGCGATCCTCGCCGTGCTGATGCCGATCGTCGCCGGGGTGGGCGGGAACGCCGGCACGCAGACGCTGGCCGTCACCGTGCGCGCGATCGCCACCAATCAGCTCACCGGGTCCAACCGCTGGCGGGCGGTCGGCCGCGAGCTTCGAGTCGCGATCCTGAACGGCATCACGGTCGCGGTGCTGATCGGGGTCGGGGTCTCGCTGGTGCTCGGCAGCCAGTCACTGGGAGCGGTGATCGCGGTGGCGATGCTGTTCAACATCATCGTCGCCGGCCTCGCCGGAGTGCTGGTCCCCTTGGCGCTGGAGCGGGCCGGGACGGATCCGGCGGTGGCGAGCAGCGTGTTCGTCACCATGGTGACCGATTCGATGGGCTTCCTGCTGTTCCTGGGGCTCGCCACGGCCGCTAATCTGGTGCCCTAAGCTGTTGTCATCGCGCCGCTAATCCGCCATCCGGACGAGCGTGCCCAATCTCCATCTGACCAAGGTCGCGTTCGGCTGCCGGACGATCGAAGCGCTCGAGAAGCGAGTCGCCGGGCGCGCCCGCGACGGCGAGATGCGGGTGGTCACCCGGATGCGGCCCAAGCGCGGCGACGAGCTGATCGGCGGGTCGCTCTACTGGATCGTCAAGCACCGGCTGGTCGCCTGCCAGCAGATCCGGCGGTTCGAGGACCGCTCCGACGGGCGGATCGACATCGTCTGCTCGGCCGAGCTGGTGTTCATTTCCGCCCAGCCCAAGCGCGCCCACCAGGGCTGGCGCTACCTCGAGCAGGCGAGCGCCCCGCCGGCCGAAGGCGACGGCTCGGGCGTCGGCGAGCTTCCGCCGCTGCTCTACGGTCGGCTCGCCGCGCTGGCGCTGGTTTGACGGCGCGCTCCACTTGTCGCGCCGGGGCGCGCGAGTTATCGCCGCGGTTCAAGCTCATTACACGGAGGCATGTAAATGACCCACTTCTCGGTTTCGGCGGCGATCGATTCGAAAGTCGCGGAGCGGGCCATGCTCAGCCATTCATTCTACCAGGCGTGGACCGAAGGGCGCCTGCCGCTCGGCACGCTGCGCGATTATGCGCGGCAATATTTCCACCACGTCGAAGCCTTCCCGCGCGCCGTCAGCGCGGTGCACAGCGCCTGCCCGGACCGCGACGGGCGGCGGATGCTGGCCGAGAACCTCGCCGAGGAAGAGGGGATCGAGGCTGGCAAGCAGGATCACGCAAGCCTGTGGATGATGTTCGCCTGCGGCCTCGGCGAGAGCGCCGACGCGGTGCGCGCCCAGGATCTCAACCCCGAGACCGCGGCGCTGATCGACACCTTCCGCCGGCTTTCGAGCCGCTCCTACGCGTCGGGGCTCGGTGCGCTCTACGCCTATGAAAGCCAGTTCCCCGGGGTTGCGAGCGCGAAGATCGAGGGGCTTGTCGACCGCTACGGGATCAAGGACGAGCCGACGCTGCGCTTTTTCCGGGTCCACGAAAGCGCCGACGTCGAGCACAGCCAGGTCTGCCGCGAGCTGCTTGACCGCCTGTCGCACGACGAGCGCGCCGAAGCGATTGCCGCCGGCGAGGAGCTGGCCGGGGCGCTGTGGAATTTCCTGTCGGGAGTCGAAGCGCGCGCTAGCGTCCAGTAGCGGCTGACGACTAGCGGCAGCCGCCGACGCTCGCCGAGCCCGCGGCCTTGACGGTGCAAGCCGGCCTTCCGGCGAGCTCGATCGTCGCCGCGCCCTGCGCATCGACCTTGGCGGTGTTGGTGACATTCGCCCGGATCGTCGCCGGGCCCTCGGCGCCGAGGGTGGCGTCCTTCACCGCCAGCCCCGACGCGTCGAGCGAGGAAATGCCGCGGATGATGGCGGTGAGCTTCGGCGCCGTGCCGGCGACGCTCGCGCTGGCGGTGCCCGACATCGCAATCTTGAGCTGGTCGACCGCGACCGCGCCGATGCTCGCCGAGCCGGAGCCCTGGACCGACAGGTCGAACGACAGGCCGCGCGCCTTGTCGATCGCCAGGTTGCCCGAGCCGTTGAGCCAGGCGGCGCTCAAATCACGAGTGCCGATGCGGATCTCGACCGGCCCCTTGGCTGCGCCGGGATAGCCGCCCCACGAAGAGCGGTTGCTTCGAACGACGAGCGTTCGCCCCTGGACGTCGATCGATACCGAATCGAGCGCCGCGGCCGATCCGCCGGTCGCGGCTGCGAACGGAGCCACCCCGGTCGTCAGCTGGACCTTGAACGGGCCATCGACGCGGATCCGGTCGAAGCCACTGACTGCGAAGTTGCGGGTCGCGGCGCCGGCCGGAGCGGCGCCACCGGCGAGGAGGAGGAGGGCGGGCAGGCCGAGGGGCAGGAAGGTGCGCATGGGCCGCACCTTCACCCCACTATGGTTAATATCGCCCTTAAGAGCATTCGACGTTGCCTGAGCCGGCCTTGCTGACGCTGCACCTGCCGCCGCCGGTCACTCGCACGTCGCCCGACCCGGCGATGTCGACCTTCGCCGTGCCGGTGGCGTGGGCGGAAACATTGCCCGACCCGGCGATCGACACCGAAGCCGTTTCGGCGACCACGGCCGCTCCATCGATGTCGCCCGAGCCGGCAATCTCGTAATCGGCGACCGCGGCTCGGCCGCGGCCGGCCTTGATCTCGCCCGACCCGGCGATTCCCGCCTTCAGCCGTTTGACGTCGATCTCGCCCAGCCGCAGGTTGCCCGAGCCGGCGACGCCCGCTTCGAACGAGTTGCCCGCAACCTTGTTGACCGAAATGTCGCCCGAGCCGGCGATTTCCGCAGCGGCAAGGGTCGGGACGGTCACGGTCAGCTTCACCGGATGGCTTTTCGACCAGCCGAAATTCATCCCGGAGCGCTTCCTGGGATGGATCATCAGGGTCCCGCCCTTGACCTCGACCACCAGCCGCTCGATCGCCCGTTCGCCTCCGCTCGCCCGCACCGACGGAGCGCTGCCGGTCGCGACGGTCACGTCATAGGGCCCGGCGACCTCGAGCCGGTCGAAGGCCCCGACCTGGTAATTGCGGGTCGTCGCCGGTCCCGCGGTTTCCTTGCGGTCCTTCGCGCAGCCGGCCGAAGCCACCGCGGTCGCGACCATCCCTGCGAGAATCGCCTTGTGCATGTCGTCCTCCCTGATGCTGTGTTATTGCAGCAATACACTAACAGCCTCGGCCGCGGCAAGCGCAAAAATCCGCCGGAGGAATCCGCGGCGACGCGCGAGCCAGCGGGGCCGTCAAGGTGACGCTTCGTTGCTCGAGTCAGAGAGCGGCGATCGCCCGCATCGTCAGCCCGACGTCTTCCTCCAAGGTTAGCAGGCTCGGTGCGATCCGCGCCAGCAGGGGTTTGTAAAAGCCCGGGATCACACTGGCGATGATGTGCTTGTCGTGCAGACGCTGCACCACCTGTCGGGGAGTGTAGCCATCGACCTCGAAGGTAATGATGCCGGCCGACAAAGCGGCGCTTCTCGGAGTGTGGAGCTTCACCTTGGGCATTTTCGCCAGTTCGGACTTGGCAAGGCTGTTGAGCTCGTGGATTCGTGCCGCGACCCGATCCTTGCCAATGCCTGAGTGAAACCGGAAGGCTTCGGCAAGGGCCCAGCGGTGCTCGAAGCTGTGGAAGCCGCCCGGAGTGTGCCAGGCGGCGGCCGGCAGTTTGTCGACTGGCCCCGACCGCCACATCGGGTCAAAAGTGGGAATCGTCGGCTTGACCAGCGCCCATGCCTCCGGCTTCGCCCAGACGAGACCGGTTCCGCGCGGGCCGGTCAGCCATTTGTGCGTGCCGGCGATGAAAAAATCGGCGCCGAGAGCGGGGATGGCGACATTCTCGATCCCGAGGCCATGCACTCCGTCGACCGCGAGATAGGTGCGCCGGTCCGGTGACTTGCCGCGATTGTGGGCTCGGACGACCTCGGCGATCCGGGCGATGGGCATCTTCACCCCGGTTCCGGAATGTACCCAGGTTACTGCGAGAAGGCGCGTGTTGTCGCGCAGGTTCCTGCGCACGTTTTCGGCGACCTCGTCGGCGGTCACCGTGGCCGGGTCGGCGTAAAGGGCCGCCTGGCGCAGCGTCCCTCCAGACTGCTCCGCGCCATAGCTCGCGGAGAGATTGGTCACGATATGGTCGCGCGTGTCGGTGAGAATTTCCTCGCCCGGCTTCAGCGCGAAACCGGAATAGACCAGGCCGAGCCCCATCGTCGTGCTGTCGGTCAGAGCAAGGTCGTCACCGTCGACGCCCATATAGCGCGCTGCCTCGTCGCGAATTGCCTGCTCCAGCCGGACGACGTTCTCGTCGATGTAGCTGTGGGCATCCCGGTCGAGGCCGAGCCTGTGCCGCTCGATCGCGTCGCGAACCGGTCGCGGATGCGAGGCGAGATAGAAGGCCGACATCTGCACGATTCCGGGCTTGATATCGAACTGTTGCTTGATCGCCGCCCATGGCGTGCCCCGGTCCGGCAGAGCCGACGACGCCGGAGTTCTCTGCGAGCTCGCACTGGACGGGAGAACAGCGACCGCCGCGCCTCCGGCCGCCGCTGCTGCGAGGAATTGACGCCGGTCCATAAGCCCCTCCCTGTTGGGACAAAGCCTTAGCCTTACCCAACGCGGCAGTCGCCTGGCCACTCATTTTGCGCGGCATCGCGGCACATTGCCCAGCGGCAAAATGAAAAAGGGCGCGCCCCGCGAGGAGCGCGCCCTTTAAACTTAGCCTTTGGAGACGCCAGCTAGGCAGCATTGGCCGCCTTACGGACTGCCCCCGGCAGTCCTACGCTGCCAATTCCTTGGACTTGTTGTGGATCGCGGCCGCCTGGTTGAGGATCTCGAGGATCTTCACGAGCGCCGCCTTCTCGTCGGTCTGCTCCATCGCCGCCAGCTCGCGGGCCAGCCGCGAGGAAGCCGCCTCGAAGATCTGCCGCTCCGAATAGCTCTGCTCGGGCTGGTCGTCGGCCCGGAACAGGTCGCGGGTCACCTCGGCGATCGACGTCAGGTCGCCCGAGTTGATCTTCGCTTCATATTCCTGCGCTCGACGCGACCACATGGTGCGCTTGACCTTGGGCTTGCCCTTCAGGGTCTCGAGCGCGTCCTTCATGGTCTTGTCGGACGACAGCTTGCGCATCCCGACCGCGTCCGCCTTGTTGACGGGCACGCGCAGGGTCATGCGCTCCTTCTCGAAGCGCAGCACATAGAGGTCCAGACGAATACCGGCGATTTCGGTGCTCTGGAGTTCGACCACTCGGCCGACACCATGCTTGGGGTAAACGACATAATCGCCAACGTCGAAGCTGAGCGCTTTGGAAGCCATCATTTTCCTTTCCATCCACGGCGCAAAGAGCCGACACGTTCCGCATCGTCCCCCAAAACGACCAACGGTCGTGGCTCTTACGCCTTGTAGCGTTCCTGCTAGTTCCGGCCGCCGCGGGAATCGCGGTGACCTTCGCCCGGATTCTATATCATGAATTTATTCAAATCGCTAGCCCGAGCTGCAGCGGCGGGTCGAGTTCGGATTCACATAGGTTATGAAGGCCAAGGCCGAGCAGCCGGATTCCCTTGGCGAGCGGATGGAGCCCGGCGAGCAGCGCCTGGCCGGCCGCGGTGAAGGCGGCAAGGTCCGCAACCGGGGCTGAAAAGCTCTTCGACCGGGTGATCAGCTCGAAATCGGCGAACTTGACCTTCAGGGTCACCGTTCGCCCCAGAACCTGGGCCCGCTCGATGCGCGCCCAGGCGTAGCCGGCGATCCGCTCGAGCTCGCCCGCAAGCGCGTCGGCATCGCGCAGATCGTCGTCGAATGTGCGCTCGGCGCTGACCGACTTGTACGGCCGGTCGGGCCTGACCTCGCGCTCGTCGATGCCGCGGCAAATCCGCCAGTACCAGTGGCCCGAGCTGCCGAAATGCGCCTCGAGCTGCGGCAGGCTCCAGCGCTGGAGGTCGGCGCCGGTGAAGATCCCGAGCCGCTCCATCTTGCGCGCGGTGACCGGCCCGACGCCGTGGAAGCGCGCCACCGGCAGGCTCGAGACGAACTCGGCACCGCGCTCGGGCGGGATGACGCACAACCCGTCCGGCTTCCTGTGATCCGACGCGAGCTTGGCGATGAGCTTGCAATAGCTGACCCCGGCCGACGCAGTGAGCCCGGTTTCCCTGGCGATCCGCAAACGGATGTCCTCGGCGATTGCCCGCGCGCTGCCGAAGCCCAGTCGGTCCTGCGTGACGTCGAGATAGGCTTCGTCGAGGCTCAAGGGCTCGATCAAGTCGGTGTAGGCGGCGAAAATGCCGCGCACCTGGTTGGACACCGCCCGGTAGACGTCGAAGCGCGGCTTGACGAACACCAGCTCGGGGCAGCGCCGCCTGGCGCTGACCGCCGGCATCGCGGAGCGGATCCCGAACCTGCGCGCCTCGTAGCTCGCCGCTGCGACGACTCCCCGATGCCCGCCGCCGACCGCGACCGGCCGGCCCCTCAACGACGGATCGTCGCGCTGCTCGACCGATGCGTAGAAGGCGTCCATGTCGACATGGATGATCTTGCGGACCGGGCGGTCCGGCGAGGTCCCCGGTTGCGGGTTTGCGTGCGGCTCGGCGCTTTGCATGGTGGCTGCAATCTGATTAAGGCCGCGCGGCATGAACATCCACGAATATCAGGCCAAGGAGCTGCTCTCGAAGTTCGGAGTGCCGGTGCCGGCGGGCTACCCGGCGATGAGCGTCGAGGAAGCGGTCGCCGCGGCCGAAAAGCTCCCCGGCCCGCTGTGGGTGGTGAAGTCGCAGATCCACGCCGGCGGCCGCGGAAAGGGCCGGTTCAAGGAGCTCGGCGAGGGCGGCAAAGGCGGCGTTCGGCTCGCCAATTCGGTCGACGAAGTGCGCGGACATGCGGCCGAGATGCTGGGCAAGACGCTGGTCACCGTGCAGACGGGGCCGGCCGGCAAGAAGGTCCAGCGGCTGTACATCACCGACGGCGTCGACATCGGCGAGGAATTCTATCTCGCGCTGCTGGTCGACCGGGGCAGCGGCCGCATCGCCATCGTCGCTTCGACCGAGGGTGGGGTCGATATAGAAGGCGTCGCCCACGACACCCCGGAGAAGATCGAGACCCTGACCATCGACCCGGCAACCGGCCTGATGCCGCACCACGGCCGGGCGGTCGCCGCCGCGCTCGGGCTGGAAGGCGAGCTCGCCAAGCAGGCGCAATCGGTGCTGGCCAAGCTCTACGAAGCCTTCATCGGCACCGACGCCAGCCAGATCGAGATCAACCCGCTCGCGGTCACCGGGGACGGCCGGCTGCTGGTGCTCGATGCAAAGGTCTCGTTCGACGGCAATGCCGAGTTCCGCCACCCCGACCTCGAGCAGTTGCGCGACCTCAGCGAAGAAGAGCCGATGGAGATCGAGGCGTCGAAACACGACCTCGCGTACATCAAGCTCGACGGCGACATCGGCTGCATGGTCAACGGCGCCGGCCTGGCGATGGCGACCATGGACATCATCAAGCTCAACGGCGGCGCTCCGGCCAATTTCTGCGATGTCGGCGGCGGCGCCAACAAGGAGAAGGTGACCGCGGCTTTCAAGATCATCCTGTCGGACCCGGCGGTACAGGGCATCCTGGTCAATATTTTCGGCGGGATCATGCGCTGCGACATCATCGCCGAAGGCATCATCGCGGCCGCTCGAGAGGTCGAGCTCAACGTGCCGCTGGTCGTTCGCCTCGAAGGCACCAACGTCCGGCAGGGCAAGGACATTCTTGCCACCAGCGGATTGCCGATCATCTCCGCCGACGACCTCGGCGACGCGGCCAAGAAGATCGTCGCGCAAGTGAAGCAGTCGGTGGCGGCCTAGCTATCCTGGAGAGACACGAATGAAGCTGCTGGTCGCGGTCAAGCGGGTGATCGATTTCAACGTCAAGCCGCGGGTCAAGATGGACGGCTCGGGAGTCGACCTCGCCAACGTCAAGATGAGCATGAACCCGTTCGACGAGATCGCCGTCGAGGAAGCGACGCGCCTTAAGGAGAAGGGTGTCGCGACCGAGGTCGTGGCGGTGTCGATCGGACCGGCCAAGGCGCAGGAGACGTTGCGAACCGCGCTGGCGATGGGCGCGGACCGGGCGATCCTGGTCCAGACGCCAGATGAAATCGGCTCGGCGGTCGAGCCGCTGGCAGTCGCCAAGATCCTCGCCAGGATCGTGGAGGACGAGCAGCCGCAGATGGTGATCCTCGGCAAGCAGGCGATCGACGACGACAGCAACCAGACCGGACAGATGCTCGCGGCTCTGCTCGGCTGGCCGCAGGGGACCTTCGCGTCCAGGGTCGAGGTCGAAGGTAATACCCCTGGGGGCAGCGTCACGGTCGCCCGCGAGGTCGATGGCGGCGCCGAGACCCTGAAGCTCAAGCTGCCCGCGGTCGTCACCACCGACCTTCGATTGAACGAGCCGCGCTACGCGAGCCTGCCCAATATCATGAAGGCCAAGTCGAAGCCGCTCGAGACCAAGACTCCGGACGAGCTTGGAGTGGACATCAAGCGGCGGCTCGAAACGCTCAAAGTGGTCGAGCCGGAGAAACGCAAGGCCGGGATCAAGGTCGGCTCCGTCGATGAGCTGGTCGGCAAATTGAAAGCCCTCGGAGTCGTCAAATGAAGGTGCTGGTCTACATCGAGCACGAGGGCGGCGAGGTCCGCGACGCGACGCTGGCGGCGGTCACCGCCGCGTCAAAGCTCGGCGAGGTGCACGGACTGGTCGTCGGCACCAACCTGGGGCCGGTCGCCGATGCGGCGGCGAAGATCGCCGGGATGGGCAAGGTCCACGTCGCCGAGGCGCCGCACCTCGAGCATGCGCTGGCCGAGAACATCGCGCCGATCGCCGCAAAGCTGATGGAGCATCACGACGCGTTCGTCGCCCCGTCGACGACCACCGGCCGCAACCTCGCGCCGCGCGTCGCCGCGATGCTCGACGTGATGCAGATCAGCGACATCATCTCGGTCGAGGACGAGAACACCTTCACCCGGCCGATCTACGCCGGCAATGCGATCGCCACCGTCCGCTCGAGCGATTCCAAGAAGGTGATCACCGTCCGCGGAACGGCGTTCGAGAAGGCCGCGCGGGACGGCGGCAGCGCGGCGGTCGAGCCGGTCGATGCCGGCGCCGATCCTGGCTTGAGCAGCTTCGTTTCGGCCGAGACCAGCGAAAGCGAGCGCCCCGAGCTGACCAGCGCCAAGATCATCGTTTCGGGCGGCCGCGGGTTCGGCTCATCCGAGCAGTTCCACGGCCTGCTCGACCCGCTCGCCGACAAGCTCGGCGCCGGAGTCGGCGCAAGCCGCGCTGCGGTCGATGCCGGATATGCGCCCAACGACTATCAAGTCGGCCAGACCGGCAAGATCGTCGCACCCGAAATCTATATCGCGATCGGCATTTCGGGAGCGATCCAGCACCTCGCCGGAATGAAGGATTCCAAGGCGATCATCGCCATCAACAAGGACGAGGAAGCGCCGATTTTCCAGGTCGCCGACGTCGGCCTGGTCGGCGATCTGTTCAAGATCGTCCCCGAGCTGACCGAGAAGCTTTGAGCCGCGCCACCGCTTCGAAATTACGCACGATCGGTGCAATTCGTTTTGGCGCTGTCCTCGATGCAAAGCAGGTGGACCGAGTTGCCAGGCTCTTCGGAGACGGCCGTCGTCCCGGCAAACGCCTGTCATGCGATGATTTGCGGAGCATCGGTGACCTGATCGGCACGCGTGGAGCGATCGGCCGCATTGCAACCGGTCTACTGGGCCCCGGAGCAAAGCCGGTTCGCGCTTTGCTGCTCGACAAATCCGAGGCTGCGAATTGGCGGCTGGGTTGGCATCAGGACCGGACAATTGCCGTCCAGGAGCGTGTCGAAGTGACCGGCTTCGGCCCGTGGTCGGTCAAAGCCGGTCAGCTGCACGTCCAGCCTCCGCATGAGATCACAACGCGAATGGTGACGTTGCGCGTGCATGTCGACGGTGTTGACCACGATAATGCGCCGCTTTCGGTGCTGCCCGGCTCCCACGTCAAGGGCCGCCTCGACGACGATGCTGTCCAGGCATACGCCCGAAAGCAGGAAGCGCTGACGTGTCTTGCGGAAGCGGGCGACATTTGGGCGTATTCTACCGCGATCGTGCACGCATCCCCTGAGCAGAAACGATCGGGCCGCCGGCGCGTGCTGCAGATCGACTATTCGGCAGAAGAGCTTCTAGGCGGTTTGAAATGGGCGGCGCTGCTGGAGCTCTAGAAGCCGCTGAGGAACTCGGCGACGTTCTGTCCGAGCGCTTCGACCGCATAGCCTCCTTCCATCACGATCAGCGTCGGCAGGTCGAGCGACGCGATTCGCCGCGCCATCGGCGAGTAGTCGCGCGTATCAAGTTCGAAATGGCTGATCGGGTCGCCGGCAAAAGTGTCGGCGCCGTAGGAGATGATCAGCGCCGCGGGTCCGAACGAAGCGATCCATTCGAGCGCTCGGCCGAGCGCCGGCTCGTAGGCTCTCCAGTCGGAGCCGCGCGGCACCGGCAGGTTGAGGGTGGCGCCTTCGCCCTCGCCGGCGCCGCCTTCGTCGGCATGGCCCCAGAAAAACGGGTAGTCGGTGCTCGGGTCGGCGTGGATCGAGGCGTAGGCGACGTCGCCCCGCTCGTAGAAGATGTCCTGGGTGCCGTTGCCGTGGTGATAGTCGACGTCGAGGATGGCGATGCGCGCACGGCCGGCGGCGATCGCCGCTTCGGCTGAGATCGCGGCGTTGTTCAGGTAGGAATAGCCGCCGAGATAATCCTTGCCGGCGTGATGTCCCGGCGGGCGGCACAGAGCGAAGGCGCTGCGCTCGCCGTCGAGCACCGCCTGCAGCGCGGCGAGCGCGGTCTGGGCGCTCCAGTAACTGGCTTGCCACGTCCCCTCCCAATCGGGGTCGACGTGTCGAAGCCGTACCGGCCAAGGCGCGCGTCGATCCGGTCGAGCTCCAGCGGTCGGCGGCCGATCACCGGGAATGTGTATGGGAAAGCGTCGCCGGCGCGCCCCGCCGAGCGCCAGTCCGAATGCGCGGTTTGGAGGAACTGCACATAGTCATGCGCATGCGCTCGAAGCAGCGGTTCCATTCCGTGATCGGCCGGCGCCTCCGTCGAGCCGATGCAGTCCAGGATCGCATCGACCCTGCCCGGGTGCTCGGCGGCGGCATGGAGCGCTCCGTTGAAGAATTCGGCCGCGGGGGTATGGGCGCGTTGCCGCTCGTCCCAGAAACAGCGCATGGGTCAGTCCGCCAGAGCCATCATCGGCCCGCCATAGAGGCTTGGGACGCCAAGAAAAGGCCCGCCGCCCGAGGAGGGGAGCGGCGGGCCGAGGGGCCTCACTGACTCGGCAGATTAGTGGGACTGGTGCCGCCTTACCTGATGCGGGCCGCCGCCACCGGGCGATCGAGCGCTGGCCTGCCGCGAGCCATTGGCCGAGCTTTTGTTCGAACTACTCTTGGCGGCCGGAGCACTTGCGGCTGAGTTGCTGTTGCCGCCCTTGCCGGACGACTTGGCCGTTCCGCCTTTCCCGCCGCCGCCGGACTTGCCGAGCAGCTGGCTGGCCGTTTCGCACAGGCAGTCGCCGAGGTTGCCGCCCGGGCTGCCGCCGCCGCCGAGACTGGGCGGCTTGAGGCTTCCAAGGTGGGGCAGGTTGCCGGTTCCGCCGCCTCGATTGAGGCCGAGCGTGCCCGACCCGCTGGCCGAGCCGCTGGCGTTCGCATCAGCCTTTGCGCCCTTGCGGCAGGCGTTGGCGCTCCCCGAGCCATTGACCGTTCCGGCGAGGCCGACGATCCCGGAGCCGGTGCCATGCCCAGCCCTGGTCAGCGAGCCGGCCGCGTTGACCGCACCCGAGACCATTCCAGCAAGGCCGACGGAGTTGCCGGCGCCATGGCCGTTCCCGACACCGGCGACGGAGCCGGCCGCATTGCCGGCGCCGGTAACGACTCCGGCAAGGCCGACGCCGTTGGCCGAGCCGTTGCCATTGGCCGAGCCGCTGGCATTCCCGCTGACCAGGCCACTGACGCTGTTGCTGATCGATCCGGCCTTGCCGATCAGGCCGCCGGCCGCCGAGCATAGGCAGTCGCCGGCGCCGCCGGGCCCGCCTGTGAGGCCGCCGAGCGAACCGTTGAGAGTCCCGCTGGCAGCGCCATTGAGGGTGCCGTTGACGGTGCCGGTGACTCCGCCAAGCAAACCACCGGCGTGGGCCGGCGACGTCGCGAGCGCGATTGCCGCGCCGGCGATCAAGATGGACTTCGTCATGCCATTCTCCTTTTGAAACTCCGGGGGCAGTTGAGCGCCCCTTGTTGGAAAACGGCGGCGGGCGTGCGCTTCATCCCCGGGGATGCGAAATTTTATTTGGCGCGGACAGACTTGGGCTCGATG
>NZ_JACCSU010000068.1 GCF_013812825.1 Sphingomonas sp.
CGGCAGGCGGCGAGACCCTCGCCTTGTTCGTCCTCTTTCAGGGTCTGGCGATGGCCTGCTTCGCCTTCACGTCGGCCAACATGGGCGCTCTGGCGATGGAGCATATGGGGCCGATCGCCGGCACCGCCTCGTCGGTCCAGGGGGTCGTCGGAACGATCGGCGGCGCCGCGATCGGCCTCATCATCGGCCAGGCGTTCGACGGCACCGCGCAGCCCTTCCTGTGGGGCACCGCCGGCTGTGCCGCTCTGTCGCTGATGATCGTGCTTCTGACCGAGCCGAAGCGGCTGTTCGCCGGCGTCGACCAGCGAGGCCAGGCGGAGGCGCTGAACCCGGCGCCGCCGCCCGAAATCTAGCTCTCAGGCCCCGATTTCGTCCTCGACGCTGTCGGCGCCGATCATCAGCGCCTCGGCGACCTCGTCGGTCTTGCCGCGGATGGCATTCTCGATCCGCAGTGCGACGTCGGGGTTCTCCTTGAGATAGACCTTGGCGTTCTCGCGGCCCTGGCCGATGCGCACCGAATCGTAGCTGAACCAGGCGCCCGATTTCTCGATCAGGCCGGCCTTCACTCCCAGGTCGAGGATCTCGCCGACCTTCGACACGCCTTCCCCGTACATGATGTCGAACTCGACCTGCTTGAACGGCGGCGCGACCTTGTTCTTGACCACCTTGACCCGGGTGGCGTTGCCGACGATCTCGTCGCGGTCCTTGATCTGGCCGATGCGGCGGATGTCGAGCCTCACCGACGCGTAGAATTTGAGCGCATTGCCGCCGGTCGTGGTCTCGGGGTTTCCGTACATCACGCCGATCTTCATTCGCACCTGGTTGATGAAGATGACCGTGCAGCGCGAGCGGCTGATCGACCCGGTCAGCTTGCGCAGCGCCTGGCTCATCAGCCGCGCCTGAAGCCCGACATGGCTGTCACCCATCTCGCCCTCGATCTCCGCCCGCGGCACCAGCGCCGCGACCGAGTCGATCACCAGCACATCGATCGCGTTGGAGCGAACCAGCGTATCGACGATCTCGAGCGCCTGCTCGCCGGTGTCCGGCTGCGAGACGATCAGCTCGTCGATGTCGACTCCCAGCTTCTTGGCATAAGCCGGGTCGAGCGCATGCTCGGCGTCGACGAAGGCGGCGCTTCCGCCGACCTTCTGGGCCTCGGCGATCGCGTGCAGCGCAAGCGTCGTCTTGCCCGAGCTTTCGGGGCCGTAGATCTCGACCACCCGGCCGCGCGGAAACCCGCCGACGCCCAGCGCGATGTCGAGGCCGAGGCTGCCGGTGGAGACGGTGTCGATCTCGATCTTCTCGCGGCTGCCCAGCTTCATCGCCGAGCCCTTGCCGAATGCCCGGTCGATCTGCGCGAGCGCCGCCTCGAGCGCCTTTTGCCTGTCCATATTGCCCGAATCCAACCCTGTGCCGACGACTTTGAGCTGCGCTGACATCACCTTAGTCCTTTCGTCAATCGGCGCCATGCCGATGTGGCCCTCTTCGATCGGCGGTCGAGCCCCGCCTCGCGAAGCCCATCGTGTATACCCTTTGTTCCGGTAGAACAAGAGGGGAACATTTCGATTATCCGGAACGCTTGCGACGCGGCTCGGTTCTAGCGCAAATCAACGCGCAAGGAGGCGACCATGGCAAAGAAACCGGCGGCCAAAAGCACGGGCGGAGCAAAGAAGGCGACCACCGGCACGAAGAGCGGCGGGACCAAGACCGGCGCCAGCAAATCCTCCAGCACCAAGAGCAGCGCCAGCAAGTCGGGCGCGAGCAAGAGCAGCACCAGCAAAAGCGGCGGTTCTAAGACCGGCGCCAGCAAGAGCGGTGGCACCAAGAGCGGCAGCAGCAAGTCGCGGAAGAAGTAAGCGGGATCGCGTGCCGGGGGCACCCGCGTTCGCCTCTGGCGCGCGTTTCGGTGCTCCAGAAATGGTAAACCCCACCGGTTTGACCCGGCGGGGTTCCCATGCTTCGGTTCCGAAGAACCAAAGCACGCAGTCACCCTAGCCGCTCAGTCCGGGCATGCAAGTCGTTTCCCGGGGCCGGTTGGCCGCCGGTGCCAAAAAGCTGTGGATAACTCAAAAAACGCGGCGCGCCGGGTGCCGCGGCGACCTTCGGTCCTACACCGGGGTGATGTCGGCCGCTCCGGTCTTGTCGCCCTCGCCGCTGTCGGGGCGTCGGTCGAAGACCTCGTCGATGATCCCGAACTCCTTGGCCTCGTCGGCCTCGAGAAACTTGTCGCGGTCCATCGCCTTCTCGATCGCCTCGAGCTTTTGGCCGGTATATTTGGCGTAAAGCTCGTTCAGCCGCTGCCGCATGCGCAGGATCTCGCGGGCCTGGATCTCGATGTCCGCGGCCATTCCCTGGGCGCCGCCCGAGGGCTGGTGGACCATGATCCGGCTGTTGGACAGCGCGACTCGCATCCCGGGCTCGCCGGCGGCCAGCAGGAAGCTGCCCATCGAGGCTGCCTGGCCGATGCACACGGTGCCGACCTTCGGGCGGATATATTGCATGGTGTCGTGGATCGCGAGGCCGGCGGTGACCACCCCGCCCGGCGAGTTGATGTACATGAACACGTCCTTCTTGGGGTTCTCGGACTCGAGGAAGAGCAGCTGCGCGGTGATCAGCGAGGCCATGTGATCCTCGACCGCGCCGGTGACGAAGATGATCCGCTCGCGAAGCAGCCGCGAATAGATGTCGAAGCTGCGTTCGCCCCGGTTCGACTGCTCGATGACGATCGGAACGAGCTGGGCGATGATGTCCTGGTGGTCCATGGTGATGAGCGGATCCCTTTCGTTGGCGTGAGCCTACATCGGGGCAAAGCCGGAAAGGTTCAAGCAGCGGTTGACGCCAAGAAAAAGGGCGGCCCCCGATCGGCGGCCGCCCTCTCCCCCAGTTACCAGTTGAGAGCAGCTACATTTTCACCGTCGCCCGAGCGTACAGGTAACGGCCCGGTACGTCGTAGGTGGTCGGGTCGAAATTGTTGAGGCTGCAGCTGATGCAGCCCGGCGGGTCCTTGTCGAACAGATTGTTGACGCCCAGCGCAAAGCCGAAATTGTCGGCGAAGCTGGGCGCGAAAAAGCGCAGCTGCAGGTCGGTGTAGAACCGCGAGTTCAATTTGTTGCCGTTCTGCGATTCGGTGACGCTTTTGATGTAGCGCTCGGTGATTGAGGCGCCGACGTTGGTCCCGTTCCAGTCGAGGATGGCGATCGCCTTGTGCTTGGGGAACGCCTGGTCGGGGCTGCCCTGCTCGGTCCCTTCGCGGCTGATCTTGGCCGTTCCGGTCGCGATGGGCACGAACACGTCGTAGTTGAACAGGAAGCTGTTGTTGAACGTGAAGGCCAGCGTCCCCCACCCCGCCGGAGCCGTGCGATAGGCAAGGTTGACGTCGAGCCCTTCCGTCTTGATCCCGGCGATGTTCTGCAACACGCCCTGGATATTGGTGATCTCGCCGGTCGCGGTGCGATTGACCAGTGCGCAGGCGGTCGAATCATTGTTGACGACGCAACGCTGCAGCGTCGTGACGGCGTCGATCGCCTGGATGGCTCCGTCGATCTTGATTTTATAATAATTCGCCTCGATCGACGCACGAGGCAGGAAGGACGGGCTGTAGACTCCGCCGAAGTTCCACCCCTTCGAGGTTTCCGGCTTCAGGTTTTCATTACCGCCGGTGATGACGGCGATTTGCGGGTTGATCTGGGTGTAACCTGGCGGAACTCCCTGGGCGAGACAGTTGGCGAGGATCGCGCCGGTGGGATTCTGATCGGACGAGCAGGGATCCTCCAGGGTTTGGTCGAATCGGGATGGAGTCCCGAACAGCTCACCGATGCTCGGCGCCCGGAAGCCTTCGGAATAGGTGCCGCGGAAGCGCAGGTCCCTCACCGGCTTCCAGTTGACTCCGCCCTTGAACGTCGTGGTCGAGCCGGAAGCCGAATAATCCGAGTATCGCGCTGCGCCGCTGAGCTCGAGCAACTGGAAGAACGGCCGGTCGGCGAGCAGCGGCGCGTTCACTTCGGCATAGGCTTCGTCGACATTGTAGCCGCCCTTGGTCGGTCGCGCCGGAATGTCAGAGCCGAGGCCGGCGGCGACGATCGGGTCGGGGTCGAACCGCCCGCTGTAATCGCGGTGCTCGACTCCGATCGCGACTCCCAGCGGCCCGCCGGGAAGGTCGAACAGGCCGCCGGAAATATTGCCGGTCGCGCCCCACAGCTTTTGCTGGCTGCTGTCGTTCTGGATGAAACGGACCCAGTCGTACATCGCCGGAGTGATCGAGCCGGCGCCGCCGAAGATGTTGAACGGAACGCACGGAGCGGTGCAAGCGGCGACCGGCCCGAGCGCCTGCTGCAGATTGGCGGCATTGATGTTGCCGAGCATTCGCTGCCTGGCCTTGTTGCGGCCGTAAATGCCGTTGACGTCCCAGAACCATTCGCGGCCGAACAGGCCGAGCTTGCCGTCCAAGGTCGCGGTTCCGTAACCGGTATCGACTTTTTGGTTGTAGCGCCGGGGACCGCCTTCGACGACCCGTCGGCCGATGAAGACGAGGTTGCTTGAGTCGAGGGTTACCCCGAACGGATTGAACGGGTTGGTCGCGTCGATCGTGATAAGGTCGAGCAGATTGCCGTTTCCGGCGGCCGGGCCGACGAACAGCGGCAAGGGCGCCGCCTGATTCTTCGATTCGCGCCGGTTGAGCACGATCTTCGCGGTCAGGTTCGTCGCCTCGCCGAGCTCTTGCCGGAAGTTGGCGAACCCGCCGTAGCGCTCGAGCGGAGTGGCGATGAAATTGAACGGAGCGAAATTGAAACGATCCGACGCGCCAGCGAACGGGCGAAAATCGGCGACCGTCGGAGCTCGACCGATCACCGGAGCGATCAAAGTCAGGTCCTGGTCGAGAAGGATGAATCGACCCCGGGGCGTACCCGAGCTGCAGGTGTTGGTGCAGGCGGTCGCATAGGGCTCGGGGAAGCGCGACAAGGCGCGGTCGCCCGAGCGGATAGGGTCCTGCTTCACAAAGTTGGCGCCAACGACGATCTGCGTCGGGCCGTCGCCATTGCCCCAGCTCAGCTGGTAATTCTGAGTGAAGCCGTCGCCTTCGTTGTAACCGCCGAGTTGGGCGGTGGCGTTGAAGCCCTTCTGGCGCCGCTTGGTGATGATGTTGACCACTCCGGCGATCGCGTCGGAGCCGTAGATCGCCGAGGCGCCGTCCTGCAGCACCTCGATCCGCTCGATCATGGATTCGGGGATTGCATTCAGGTCGACCGATCCGGGCACGCCGCTTGCGGAAGCGCCGAGCACGAAACGCAGGCCGTCGACGAGTACCAGGGTCCGGTTCGAGCCGAGATAGCGAAGGTCGATCTCGGCTGCTCCGGCGCCGACTCCGCCGCCGCTCGGCGGATTGCCGAAGTTGCCCGAATTGTTGAACTTGGTGTTGAGGCCGCCGCCGGCGCTCGGCAGACGCTGCAAGACGTCGGTAACCGAGTTGAGGCCGGTCTTGGCGATATCCTCCTGGTCGACGAAGACGATCGGCGAGTCCTGCGACAGCGGGTCGCGGCGGATGCGCGAGCCGGTGACGATGATGTCTCCGCCCGCGGTCGGCTCCTCGGCGGTCGAGGCCGGGGTCTCCGGTGCATCGGGCGGCGGCAGGGTGCTTTGCGCCGAAGCCGAGGTCGCGATGGCGATTGCAGCCAGCGCCGCACCCGCTCGAAGAGCGGTATCGATCCGTGTCATTTGAAACCCCCTTTTTTGCATCGCCGCCGGACTCAGCCGCGAAGACACCACAGCAATAGGTCAGACCAGATTGCGGAGGAAGTCCGCGAGTCGCCGGCACGACACAATCCGTGCCAGGTGATGCAAATCGTCTACACTCGACGGTCTCCGGGTGCGGCGAGCGAGAGATAGGCGAGCCGGCGCACCTCGCGGCGGCCGCGGGTCACGGTGTCGAGGATCATGCCGGCGAAAAAGCACAGTACCGCAACGATAATCATGCCGGTGACCAGGATCGCGGTGGGAAAGCGCGGCACCAGGCCCGTGTCGAGGTAAGTGGCGATCAGCGGCACGGCGAGGATCAGCGCGGCGACCAGCAGCAACGCTGCGATTGCGCCAAAGAACAGCACCGGCCGCTCGGTCCGGTAGAGGGTCGCGATGGTCTTCAGGATCCGCCAGCCGTCGCCGAACGTCGACAGCTTCGACTGCGAGCCTTCGGGCCGCGAGATATAGGCGGTTTCGACCTCGCCGACCGGCATCCGCAGTTCCAGCGCGTGAACGCTGATCTCGGTCTCGATCTCGAAACCCGATGAAAGCACTGGGAAGCTCTTGACGAAGCGCCTCGAAAAGACCCGGTAGCCCGAGAAGATGTCGGAGAAGCTGCGGCCGAACAGGCGGCCGAGAATGCCGGTGAACAGCTGGTTGCCCAGCACGTGGCCGCCCCGGTACGCGGCCTTCTCATCGTGGCGGCGAGTGCCGACCACCATGTCGAGCTGGTCGGCGAGCAGCAGGTCGACCATCGCCTGCGCCGAGTCCGGGTCGTAGGTTAAATCGCCATCGGCCATCACGTACACGTCGGCATCGATGTCGGCGAACATCCGGCGGACGACATGGCCCTTGCCCTGCTGGCGCTCGGACCGGACGATCGCTCCGCCGGCGGTCGCGATTTCGCGCGTCCGGTCGCGGCTGTTGTTGTCGTAGACGTAGATGGCCGCCGACGGCAGAGCGGCGCGGAAACCCTCGACCGTCGCGGCGATGGTGGCTTCCTCGTTGAAGCAGGGCAGCAGCACGGCAATGCGCGGTTGGTCGGACACAAACTTCCCCGTTCGGGCTGAGCGAAGTCGAAGCCCTGCCCGTTGGGCTTCCTAGAGAGAAGCACAGCCCTTCGACAAGCTCAGCGCGAACGGAGCGTTATTTCCCCGTCTTTTTTGAAGCCGGTTTCTTCGCCCCGCCCTTGGAGCCCTTGTCGGCGGCCTTGGCCGCAGCCTTGTTGGCGGGCTCGCTCTTCAACGGCTTCGCCGGTTTGGGAGCGGCCGACTTGGGCTCGACGATGTCGGCCTTCTTGGCGGGCGGCTTCCCGGCTGCCTTCGCTGGAGCGGCATCGGCCTTGGCTTTCTTGCCTTTCGGCTTGGCCGGTTTCGGCGCGGCGACATGCTCATGGCCACAGCCCGGGCCGTGGACGTGGCCCTCCTCGCTCTCGAGATCGGCCTCGAGCTCGGCTCGGCTCGCCTTGCCCTCGGTGACCTTCGCCTTCGAGAACAGGAAGTCGACAACCTTGTCCTCGTACAGCGGAGCGCGCAGCTGGGCGGCCGCCATCGGCTCCTGCTGGACGTACTGGACGAAGCGCTCGCGGTCCTGGCCCTGATATTGCGACGCGGCCTGGGCGATCAGCCGGTTCATTTCCTGCTGGCTGACCTGGACTCCGTTCGCCTGCCCGATTTCCGACAGCAGCAAGCCGAGGCGTACCCGGCGCTCGGCGATGCTGCGGTACTCGTCGGCCTCCTTGTCGATCTCGGCGAGCGCAGCCTTGGAATCCTCCTCATGCTCGGCCTCGTGGCGAAGCTGCTGCATGATGTTGTGGAACTCGGCTTCGACCATCGTCAGCGGCACCGGGAAATCATGCTTGGCGGCCAGCTGGTCGAGCAGCCGGCGCTTCATGTGAGTGCGGGTCAGCCCGTCCAGTTCCTGCTGCTGCTGGTCGCGGATCAGCTTGCGAAGCTCGTCGAGGTTCTTGAGTCCCAGCGACTTGGCGAAATCCTCATCGACCTTGGCCTCGCCGCCGACTTTCACCGCCTTCACCGTCACCGCGAAGGTCGCCGCCTTGCCTTTCAATTTGCCGGACGGATAGTCGGCCGGGAACTTGACCTTGACGTCGCGCTGGTCGCCGGCCTTGGCGCCGACCAGGCCTTCCTCGAAGCCCGGAATCAACCGCCCGGACCCGAGCTCGACCGACATGTCCTCGCCGGTGCCGCCTTCGAACGCGTTGCCGCCGACGGTGCCCGCGTAGTCGATCACCACGAGGTCGCCGATCTGCGCCGCATGCTGCTTTGGAGCATCGCTCCAGCTTTTGTTGGATCGGGCCAGGTTCTGCAGTTGCTCGTCGACGGCCGCTTCGTCGACCTCGACGGTCAGCCGCTCAAGCTCGAGCCCGTCGATCTGCGGCGTGGGCACGTCCGGAAGCGCCTCCAGGCGGACCCGGACTTCGGCGTCCTTGCCCGGCTCATATCGCTCGTCGAGCTCGACCTCGGGCTGCAGCGCCGGGCGCAGCTTCTTCTCCTCGAGCAGCTTCTGGACGCCATCCTGGACCGCTCCGCTGAGAGCGTCGCGCTGGAGCGTGTCGCCGTGCATCTTGCGAATGAGGTTCGGCGGCACCTTGCCCGGGCGGAAGCCGGGCATGCGCACCTGCGGGGCAATCCGCCGCACCTCCTGGTCGACGCGCGCCTCGATCTCCTTGGCGGCGATCGTCAGCATGAAGGCCCGCTTGAGGCCTTGGTTTTCCATCTCGACGGTTTTCATGTTTGCGTGTGCAATCCTAATATTCGCGTGTCGAAGCGGAAGGCGGGCGGCCTGGTGCGCGCGGAGGGACTCGAACCCCCACATCTTTCGACAACAGGACCTAAACCTGCCGCGTCTACCAATTCCGCCACGCGCGCGCGGTTCGCTTCGAAGGTGCGCGGCCTATAGCAAGGATGGCTTGCGGGGCAAGCGCGGCCGGGACCGGCAACCTGCGGCAAGCGCCAGGCGTTCCACCCTTGAGGAGAAACACAATGCAGCAGCTGCCACCATTTCCCGACGACAATCCCCCCGAGCCGTCGCAGCCGGGTCAACCGACGCAGCCGGGCCGGCCGAGCGAAACTCCGAGCGAGACTCCGCCGACCGCTCCGGACATCGACGTTCCCTCGCCATCGCAGCCGGGAACCGACCCCTCGCCGACGCCGATTTCGCCGGTGGGCTGAATGAGCCGCGGCTGATTTGGCGGCGGCGAGCCTAGCCGCGGCGGCGAGCGGAGGCGACGATCGCCTCGAAATCGCCGATCGCATTGGCGTAATAGTGCGAGCGCGCGGCGTCGAACAGGATCATGTAGAGCTTGCCGTCGATCACCGCTCCGACCGCTCGGCCCTTGCGCCACAGCTCGTCGGTGTCGAGATGCTCGAAGTCGAACTGGAAACCGTTGTGGCCGAGGAACGGCCGCGGCTGCAGCGACAGGGTTCGGAAATCGATCGACCCGCCGCGCACCCGGTACAGGGTCTCAAGCATCGCCGTGATCTCGGGGGCGGACATATCCGCGCGGAACTTGGGCACCTGGCGGTCTTCGGTCCGCCTCTGGCGAATGAGGTAACGGCCGCTGCGCAACCCGGTGACGAACGTCATCCCGTCGAGCAGGGGCCCGTTGAGAGTCCAGTCCTCGACCTGGCGGATGTCCTCGAACAGGAACAATCGGCGGGTCCTGTTCCACGGGCGCGGCGGAGTGACCGCAATCGCACCGTCGCCCACCTGGACGCTGCGCACCCGGACCATCGAGTAATAATCGCTTCCGAACCCGGTCCCGTCCCCCATCGACGAACAGCCGGACAACGCCAGCGCGGTTGCAGCGACAATCAGCTTCGGCGTGCGCATCATCGGCTTCAAGCTCCGTCTAGCTAATCATCTGGCGGATGAACGGCGCATCCGCGGCGTTCGGCTGCATCGACAGGTAGCGCGACAGCGCCACTCGGGCTTCGGCCCGACGGCCCGCCTTCATCAGCGACAGGCCGTGCCAGCGCCACGCCTCGGGCGGAGCGTCGGGATAGGCCACCGCGATCGCGTAGCCCTGGGCCGCGCGCAAATCGTCGCCTTGGCGGTTGCGCAGGCGCCACACCTCGGCCTCGTAGAAGCGCAGCAGTCCGTTCCAGCCGTCGCGCGCCAAAGTCTCGATCAGATACTGGCTGGCCCCGGGGTCGTTCAGTTTGACCTGGTCGTCGAGCAGCATCTTGCGGATCGGCCCGATCGCCTGAAGGTAGCGGCCGCGGCGACTGTCGTAGTTCCGGCCGGGCAAGGTCATTTCGCGCGCCGACAATCTGAGGTCGGTCATTCGCGATTCCGGCGACGGGTGGGTTTCGAACAGGCCGACGCGGCGGTCGCGGCGCTTGCGGCGATGCCTGGCGCTCGCGTTGAGCTCGCCGATCAGCTGCTCCCACGTGTAGGCCATCTCGATCGGCGGATAGCCGTTTTCGGCGAGCAGCCGCACGCCCATCGCGTCGGCTTCGGCTTCCATCACCCGGCTGTAGCGGAGGAGCGAGAGGATCGTGCCGAGCTGTGCCAGCTGGGTGATGTCGCCGGTGTTGACGCCGGCCGCTCCGCCGGCAACGCCCGCAACCATCGCGCCAATCGCGAACAAGTCGGTCTTGCGCCGCATGTCGCGCCAGGAGCGGATCATGTGGCGGCGCAGGAAGTGCCCGGACTCGTGGGCGATGACCCCTGAAAGCTGGGCCTCGTTGCGCATTCGCAAGAGCAGCCCCGAGAAAATGATCGTAAAGCCGCTCGGGAACATCACCGCGTTGAAGTCGGGGATTCGCGCCAGATAGATGCGCATGTCCTTGGCCGCCGGTCCGCCGACGGTGCCGATCAAATTCTGCAGATAGCGGATGATCTCCGGATCCTTGATCAGCAGGTTCGATCCAGCGATCTCCTCCTCGACCCTGGCCATCTGCTGCCACAGGCCGATCTCGTCGCGCTCGGTCGGCCGGTATCCCGGGCCGATCAGCGACTGCATTTCCTGCGGCCGAATTCGCGCTTGAGCGATTCCGGTGCTCAGCGAGGCCGCGGCGACCCCGCCGCCGACCAGCAGCGAGCGGCGATTGAACTCATAGCAGCGCAAGCACATCAACGCCTCTCCATCGCTCGGCGGACTTCCAGCCCGGGTTTCATCCGGCCGACCAGCCGATCGACCAGTTGTGCCGAGCCCTCCGGCGAACGGATATCGCCCATTTTGATCCCGGCGATCTGGCTGCCGGTCTGGACGATGTTGAACCACACCACCTCGCCGGTTTTCAGATCGACCAGCGAAGCATAGGCGAACTGGCCGCCGCCGCCGATGTTGGGCGCGCAGAAGCCGACGAAGCAGCCGGCGATCCCAAGCACCTGGAGCGCGACCCGGCCGCCGGAGACGATATTGTCCTCGGCGTGCATGAACAATGCATAGTCGAAGCCCGTCTTGCGGCCGACCTCGACGGCTTGCGAGCCGAGCGTGTAATCGAGGCCCCGGCGGGGCTTGGTCGGCAGATGGGCGCCAAGATATTTGTGCAGCGCGATCGAATTGCCGACGGCGGAATGGAGCCGCTCGAGGTCGGCAATCGTCTCTTCGTTGACTCCGGCAAGCTCGTTGCGGCGGCTCATGATCTGCACCTTGCCGCCGCGCCCGGCCTGCTGGGAGCGCAACGCTGCGATGACGTTGGCGCGGGCCTGCTCGGTCCAGTCGGCGCGCGGCTCGGGCATCCCGCCGGTGGTGATCGAATTGACGGTGACGTCGGGGCGCATCACCAGCAGCCGGTAGTCGCCCTGTGGCGGAGTGAACTGCAAATCGGCGAACTGGCGCGTCTGGACGCAGCCGGCGATCGGAACGCTGAGCGCGAGTGCGAGCGCAATTCCCAGATGACGCATATCAAACCTCCGCGAACCGGAAACAGCGGCTGCTCCGCAAATGTTCCACTGCTTGCGCCCGCCTGAACGGCAGATGAAAAAAATCAGCTTTTTTAAACGATTAGCGCGGCGGGCAAGCGACGCCCTGGACGCCGGTCAGACACTTGCCGTCGATCGACGCGGGATCCACCTGAATACCGAGCATCGCCGCCAGGGTCGGCATGATGTCGACGGTCTCGATCGCCTCGTTGCGGTTTGCCGGCGGCATCGCCGGGCGCCAGAACAGGATCGGCACCCGCCGGTCGTAGTCCCACGGGCTGCCGTGGGTCGCGATGTAGCGCGTCGTGTTGGGAACCGGGGTGACGTGCTGACGCAGCAGCACGACCAGGTCGCCCGAGCGGTCGGGATCGAACGAGGCGCGCGCTCGCTCCAGCATCGTCCAGCGGTCGGGGCTGCCGCTCGGCATCGGGGCGCGGGCGAGCTGCTCGGCCGTGAACACTGCCTGGACCTGCGGATGCGCGGAGTAAGCGGCGACTGCTTCGCGCAGGACCCGCGCCCGGTCCGCCGGCTTGAGCGCTCGATCGATGTAGATGTCGCCGAAGAAATCGCCGATCAGCACCGGGCCGCTCAACTTGAGCTTGGCCGCGATCCGCTTGCCGACTTCGGTCGCGTCAAGCCCCGGTTCGGCCCGCGCGGCGGTCGGCACATTCTGTTGGCGAAGCCGCTCGGGAATGTCGACGAAACCGTGGTCGGCGGTGAGCGCGACCGCATAGTCGAGCCCGCTGCGGTCGAGCAACCGGAAGAAATCGCCGAGGTCGCGGTCGAGCGACAGCAGCTGCAGACACATCTCCTGGCCGCGGATCCCGTAGCTGTGGCCGACGAAATCGGTCGCCGACAGACCAATCGAAAGCAGGTCCGGCGACGCGTCGCGGCCAAGCTGCATCTCCTCGATCAGACCGGCCGCCAGTGCCAGCACGGCGCCATCGAACGCCGGCGAAGCGCGGAAGCCGTTGGCATCGCCTGCACCGCGTCCGAAGCGGCCCGCGCCGACCGGCTTGCCGCCGCCCTCGATCGGCACGAGTCGCGCCTTGTCCGAGCACAGCTGGGGCGGGTCGAGCGGCGCCTGCGAGGCGGCGATCATGGCCGCTACGGCGCCATTGGCCCGGGTGACGCTGTGCGGTGTCGGTCCGGCCTTGAGGTCGCTGGCGAAGCGCTTGCCGTCCCAGTACCAGCGCTGGTCGACCAACTGGCCGCCCATCATCACCGCCGCCCGGTCCTTGCCGCCAACGGCGACGTTGCGGCTCGCCGGCGACGAGCGCTTGAGCCGCTCGCCAAGCGTCATGCCTTTCAAATGCACCGGCGACACGGTGTAGGCCGTCGAGGAGGAACCCGGCGCTCGGACATCCTCGGCGCAATAGACGGACTTGTCGGAGCGGCTCAGCGACTGGTCGGTCCAGTAATTGGCGATGATCCCGGTGCGCGCCGGACGCAGGCCCGTCAGCATTGTCGAGTGGCCCGGGCAGGTCTCGGTCGCGGCGTGGCTTTGATAGCCATTGGGGAACACGGTGCCGCGAGCAAGGCGGCCGAGGCCGCCAAACAGCATCGGCCGGTACTCGTCGAACAAGTCGGCTGAAAGCCCGTCGATCGCCAGCACGATCAGCAGCCGCGGCGGCGGAGCCGGCGGCGGACCCGGCAGCGGCGGGATCGCCGAAGCCGGAACCGCGAGCATTGCTGCGAGCAAGACCAGCAGCTTGCGCATCGAAATTCCCATTCGTTCCTACCCCAGTTTCGCTCGCAGGCGCTCGTTGACGACTTGCGGATTGGCCTTGCCGGCCATCGCCTTCATCACCTGGCCAACGAAAAAGCCGAACAAGGCCTGCTTGCCCGCCTTGTACTGCTCGACCTTGTCGGCGTTGGCGGCCAGGACCTCATCGACGACGGTGTCGATCGCGCCGCTGTCGGACGTCTGCTTCAAGCCACGCGCCTCGACGATCGCACCCGCGCCCTCGCCGGTTTCGAGCATGATCTCGAACACCTGTTTGGCGAGGCTGCCGGAGATCGTGCCGTCGGCGACCAGGCCAAGGAGCTCGGCCGCCTGGTCGGGCGAAATCGGGCAGGTCGAGCAGTCGCGGCCCAGGCGGTTCAGAGCTCCGAACAGCTCCGAGGCAACCCAGTTGGCGGCGGCCTTTGGCTCCGCCCCCTTGGCAAGCAGCGCGTCGAACCAGCGCGCCGTCTCGACCTCGGCGGTCAGAACGCTCGCGTTGTAGGGCGGAATTCCCAGGCCCTCGTAGCGCTTGCGCTTGGCGTCGGGAAGCTCGGGCAGCGAGGCTCGGCAGTCCTCGACGAACGCCTCGTCGAGCTCGAGCGGGAGCAGGTCGGGGTCGGGGAAATAGCGGTAATCGTGCGCGTCCTCCTTCGAGCGCAGCGAGCGGGTGACGCCCTTGTCGGGGTCGAACAGCCGGGTTTCCTGGACGACTTGGCCGCCCGCCTCGATCAGTTCGACCTGGCGGCGCGCCTCATGCTCGATCGCCGCCATCACGAAGCGCACCGAATTGACGTTCTTGGTCTCGCTGCGGGTGCCCAGCTCCTCGCCCGGGCGACGCACCGAGACATTGACGTCGGCGCGCATCGAGCCTTCCTCCATGTTCCCGTCGCACGAGCCGACGTAGCGGAGGATTGATCTCAGCTTCCGCAGATAAGCTCCTGCTTCGGCAGGCGAACGCATGTCCGGCCGCGAGACGATTTCCATCAGCGCAACACCGCAGCGGTTGAGGTCGACGTAGCTCATCGTCGCGTGCTGGTCGTGCATCAGCTTGCCCGCGTCCTGCTCGACGTGGATGCGCTCGATGCCGATCTTTTTGGCGGTGGACTCGTCCTTCTCGTCGAGCAGCACGACGACTTCACCCTCGCCGACCAGCGGGTGATAGAGCTGGCTGATCTGGTAACCCTGCGGCAGGTCGGCGTAGAAGTAGTTCTTGCGGTCGAAGCGGCTCCAGCGGTTGATCTTCGAGTCGAGCGCGAGGCCCGTGCGCACCGCCTGGCGGATGCACTCGGCATTGGGCACCGGCAGCATCCCCGGCATCGCCGCGTCGACCAGGCTGACCTGCGTGTTGGGCTCGGAACCAAAGGTCGTGGACGCGCCTGAAAACAACTTGGCGCTGGAAACCACCTGCGCGTGGACCTCGAGGCCGATCACTACCTCCCACTCGCCCGTGGAGCCCTGGATCCGGTAAGGTGCGGATGCATCAGCCATGGCTCACCACCATTTCTCCGCTCGATGGCTGAAGCCGGCGCGCTCCTCGATGGCGAGGCCGGCGTTGAGCACGCCCTGCTCGTCGAGCTCGCGGCCGATCAGGTGCAGGCCCAGCGGAAGCCCCTGCTCGTCGAGGCCGCCCGGCACCGACATCGCCGGCAGGCCGGCGAGGCTCGCCGGCACCGCGAACACGTCGTTCAGATACATGGCGATCGGGTCGGCGCTCTTGTCGCCGAGCGCGAACGCCGCCGACGGCGCGGTCGGGGTCAGGATCAGGTCGCACTGCTCGAACGCGGCGGCGAAATCGCGCTTGATCAGGGTCCGGACCCGCTGCGCCTTGGTGAAGTAGGCCTCGTAGAAACCGGCCGACAGAACGTAGGTGCCGATCATGATCCGGCGTTTGACCTCGGCCCCGAAGCCGGCGGCACGGGTCGCCGCGTACATCCCGTCCAGGCCGCCCCCGCCTTCCTCACGCAAACCATAACGAACGCCGTCGTAGCGGGCGAGGTTGGACGAGGCTTCGGCCGGGGCGATGATGTAATAGGTCGGCAGCGCATATTTGGTGTGCGGCAGCGAGATCCTGACCGGCTCGGCGCCCGCGTCGCGCAGCCACTCGACGCCCTTGTCCCACAGAGCGTCGATGTCTGCCGGGACTCCGTCGATCCGGTACTCGGCCGGGATGCCGACGCGCTTGCCCGTAAGATCGCTCGACAAATCCGCTTCCCACGACGGCACGGGCAGGTCGAGCGAGGTCGAATCCCTGGGATCGAAGCCGGCCATGGCCTCGAGCAGGATCGCGCAGTCGCGCACCGTCCTTGCCATCGGCCCGGCCTGGTCGAGCGAGCTGGCGAAGGCGACGATGCCCCAGCGCGAGCAGCGGCCGTAGGTCGGCTTGATGCCGCAGATGCCGGTGAAGGCGGCCGGCTGGCGGATCGAGCCGCCGGTGTCGGTGCCGGTGACACCGGGAGCGATCCCAGCCGCGACAGCCGCCGCCGAGCCGCCCGACGAGCCGCCCGGAGTCAGCGCCGCATTGCCTCCGTCCCGCCGCTTCCACGGGCTGATCACCGGCCCGTAGGCGCTGGTTTCGTTGGACGAGCCCATCGCGAACTCGTCCATGTTCAATTTGCCGAGCATCCCCGCGCCCGCTCTTCGGAGATTGGCGCTGACGGCCGATTCATAGGGCGGCCGGAAGCCCTTGAGGATCCGGCTGCCGGCGGTGGTGTCGACGCCTTGCGTCGCGAACAGGTCCTTGATGCCCAGCGGGATGCCGGCGAGCGCGCCCGCCTCGCCCTTGCCGCGCGCCGAGTCGGCCGCCTCGGCGGCGGCGAGCGCATCGTCGGGAGTCTCGACGGTGAACGCATTGAGCGCCCGCGCACCGGCGACCGCGGCGTTGAACGCCTCGGCGACCTCGCGTGCGCTAAAATCGCCCGAGCGGAAGCCGTCGCGCAGCTCGGCGACGGTTTTCGACGTGAGCTCGGTCACCGGTTTCTGTTCCTGGGTCCCGGGTCGCGCCCCGGGATGATCGAGTGCTGTCCGTTGGTCATCACTCGATCACCTTGGGCACGGCAAAGAAGCCGTGCTCGGCGGCCGGCGCGTTGGCCAGCACCGCGTCGCGGCAGTCGCCGTCATTGACGACATCGTCGCGCAGCCGCAGCTTCTGGTCGATCACCGCGGTCAGCGGCTCGACCCCCTCGGTGTCGACCTCGCCCAATTGCTCGACCCAGCCGAGGATGTTGTTGAGCTCGGGGGCCAGAGCGGCGATCTCCTCGTCGCTCATCGCGATGCGCGCGAGCCGCGCGATATGGCGCACCTGTTCTGGGGAGACGGACATAGCGGCGCGGCTAGCAGGGCGCCTCCAGCCCTTCAAGCGACCCGCCTATTCGAATGGCTCACCGACCGGCTGCCCGTCGACGTAGAGCTGCCGGCCGGGAGCCGGCCGCACTTCGATCCGGGCGGTGGAGAGGTCGCCGACCCGCGCCGCCGGCTTGGGCCGAGCAACTTCGACGTCCGCCGGCTGGCTCAGGTCGATCACCGCCGACATGACAATCCCGCCGATAGGGTCACCAGGATTTTCATCACTCATCACCACCAGCAGCCGCGAGCGACCCATGTCGAGAACCGCGCACTCGATATTTGGGGGGCACAGGCGCCGCTGGGCAATTCGCCTGAGGGCCTCGGGCGTCAGCCGAAGCCCGGGCGACGCCACTCGAATTCGCTTGGCGACTTCGTCCGCCTCGACCACCGCGCGAGTCCGTTCGGAGATCGTCCATCGTTTCGTCGCCTTCAGCGCCGACGCGGCCATGGCCCGCCAGCCGGCCGGACCAGTCCGCGCGATATCGGCCAGCCGCTTGCGTCCGGCCGGACCGAAATCGAACGCCATCGCCGCCCAGTCGAATTTCTGCGGCTCGACTCGCCCGCTCTCCAACCGCGCGAGCTGCGAGCGGGCCGAGATCGCTCCGAAGTCGAGGATCGGCAGCGCAAGGAACAGCGCCACGCCGCAGACCGCGATCGCAAGATTGGTCTGTGCGGGCCGCAGCGGATCGTCGAAGTCGCGCCGGCCGCGCCAGATCGACCACCAGCCGGCAAGGCCGTAAGCAATCGCCACGCCGACCGCGATCGCTCCCCAGATGCGCTCTGGAGTCCAGCCATATTCGTTGATCCGGATTCCCATCGCCAGGCCGGCGAGCACGGCCAAGGGCAAGACCACGGCCGCCAGCGCCAGCGCCGACCAGAGCAGCACCGGGTTGGTGGCGCGCTCATCGCGGCCGTCCGCGATCACCGCATTGGCGAGCAGGATCGCGCCCGCGCTGGCGGCCAGCAAAAGCCCCGCCGCGGAAACCCAGCTGTCCCACAACCCCTGCAAGCCAGTGAACGGGATCGAAAGCAGGAAGACGACCAACGCCAAGGCCAGCACCGGGGCCAGCACCGAGAAGACGACCATTACCAGCCGCTGCAGCGTGGCGACGAGGCGGTCCCGCTCGCGCAGTAGGCCGAAGGCACCTCCGAACGCGAACCCGGCCAGAATCCAGTCGAACCATTCGTCCCGGAGCAGCTCCTTGAGCAAATCGATGCCGATCAGGTCGAACAGCCCGGCGATCAGCCAGGCGAGCAGGAAGGTGACGCCGGTGAAGAACAGGCTCGCGGCGCCGATCACCGCATCGGCCCAGGCGTGCGAGTGGAGACGGCCATAAGGGAACCGCCAAGCGCCCTCGTCCCGGATCGTCTGAAACAGGGGCGCCGCGACGATCACCGCGAACAGCGCCGAGAAATAGGGCCACTCGAAAATCTCGCCCTCGCGGTTGTAGCCCGCGGAGAACCAGCCGACGAAGGCGATCACGAGCCCCCAGCCCAGGGCGAAGGCAAATGCCCAGGGCCAGCGCAGCCGTTCCACGGTCACCAGGAACGACAGCGTCGCGATGGCGACGAACGTGGCGCCCGCCTGCCGGGCGGCGCTCACGGAGCCGTCGTCGCTATCGGTCAGCAGATGGAACAGCAGGCCCGCGATCGCAGCGAGCGCCGCCATGATCCACGGCCTAAGCGGCCATTCCTGCGTCTGGGCGTCGAGCCGTTCGGACATGTCGCATCCCCCTGAACAAGGCTGTGCCAGCCGCTGACGAGTGCATCAAGGCCGGAAGGCCTGGGTCGTGGCCGTTGCCTCCTGGAAAAAGCATGAGGAACTTCTGAGGCCTTGCTGAAATCGCGCCCGGAGCGCCTCCTTGCCCGCCCATCGCCCCTCCCCTAACGCCCGCGCCAATGTGCGCCCGCCGCTTCCTGTTCGTCGTCTTCATCCTGACCCTGCTCGCGGTCGCGGGCGCGGTCGCCTTTCATCAATGGGGTTCGCGGGCGCTGCTCGAGCAAGCCAAGCCCGTCGGCCGCTTCGCTCCACCGCCGCCGGCCAGCGGACCGGACTACACCAACGCGGCCCACTGGATCGCTCGTCCGGGGCTCACCAACGACCCGTCCTGGTGGCGCCCGACCGACGAGCCGCGCCCGTTGGTGCCGAAGGGCGCGCACGCCTTTTACATCCACCCGACCACCTACCTGAAGCGCGACCAGTGGAACGCTCCGCTCGACGACCGCGAAAGCCGCTTCCGCGCCGCTCTGTTCGTTCAAAGCCAGGCGAGCGCCTTTGCCGACGGCGCCGCGGTCTGGGCGCCGCGCTACCGCCAGGCGGCCTACGGCGCCTTCCTGCTCGACAGCAAGGACGCCCGCGGCGCGCTCGACCTCGCCTACGCGGATGTGGCACGCGCATTCGATCAGTTCCTCGCCAGCGTACCGGCCGGCGAGCCGATCATCCTTGCCGGGCACAGCCAAGGCTCTCTCCATTTGTCGCGGCTGCTCCGCGAGAAGGTCGCCGGCAAGCCGCTTCAACGCCGGATTGTCGCGGCTTACGTCGTCGGCTGGCCGCTCAGCGTCACCGCCGACCTTCCGGCGCTCGGGCTGCCGCCGTGCCGCTCGGCCGAGCAGGCCGGCTGCATCTTGTCGTGGATGAGCTTTGCCGAGCCCGCCAACCCCGACCTGGTGATCGACAGCTATGAAGGCTCGGCCGGGCTGACCGGGGCCAAACGCGAGCGCGAGGACATCCTGTGCGTCAACCCGCTGACCGGAACCCGGGACGGAGCGGCGCCGCCGGCGGCCAACCGCGGCACGCTGGTGCCGTCGGCCGATCTCCGCTCGGCGAGGCTGCTGCCGGGCCGGGTCGGGGCGCGCTGCGACCGGGGGCTGCTGATGCTCGAAGGCGCGATCCCACTGCTCGGCCCCTACGTGCTGCCCGGCAACAACTATCACGTGTACGACTATGCGCTGTTCTGGGACGCGGTTCGAACCGACTCGCTGCGGCGCGAGCGGGCGTGGCAGGCGCAGCGATGATCACCGGCAGCCCCGCCGAGTTCGCAGCGGCGCTTCCCGTCCCCGGCAAGCTCGCCGGACTCGACGTCGGCACGAAAACCATCGGGCTTGCGCTATGCGATTCGGGCTGGAGCTTCGCCGGGCCGGCCGAGACCATCCGCCGGAGCAAGTTCACCGCCGACCTCGAGGCATTGCGGTCGTTCGTCGAGCGCGAGCAGGTAGCCGGCCTGGTCGTCGGCCTGCCGCTCAATCTCGACGGCAGCGATTCCCCGCGCACCCAGTCGGTGCGGGCGTTCGCTCGCAACCTCTTGGCCCTTGGCTTGCCGGTCCTGCTGTGGGACGAACGCTGGTCGACCCAGGCGGTCGAACGGGCCATGATCGACGCCGACGTCAGCCGAGCCAAGCGGGCGCAAGCGGTCGACATGCTGGCCGCCGCGCACATCCTCCAGGGCGCGATCGACGCGCTGGCCAATATTGCCGCGCCGGAATAAGCGCTCGGGCCGTGGACCTGCTTTCAATCGACTCCCTTAGCGACGACCAGATCGCGACGATCCTCGACGAAGGCGACCGATGGGTGGAGTCCAACCGGTCGGGCGCGGCCACGCACGCACCGCTCGGCGGCCGGATCGTCTTCAACCTGTTCTACGAAAACTCGACCCGGACCCTGATGTCCTTCTCGGTCGCCGCGCATCGGCTGGGCGCTGAGGTCGTGACCCTGCCGGTCGAGCATTCGTCGGCAAGGAAAGGCGAGACGCTCGACGACACGGCGCGGACCCTCAACGCGATGCGGCCCGATGCCCTGGTCATTCGCCACTTCGAAAACGGAGCACCGGCGCGGATGGCGCCGATCATGGACTGCGCGGTGATCAACGCCGGCGACGGCACCAACGAGCACCCGACCCAGGCCTTGCTGGACGCTCTCACCATCCGCCGCCACTTGGGCCGGGTGGCCGGGCTCAAGGTGGCGATTTGCGGCGACATCAAGCACAGCCGGGTCGCGCGCTCCAATGCCAAGCTGCTTTCCCGCCTCGGCGCCGAAGTCCGGCTCGCCGGCCCGCCGATGCTGTTGCCGGACGATCTTCACGGTAGCGGCGACGTCGATCGAGCGATCGAGGGTGCCGACGTGGTGATGATGCTGCGCATCCAGCGCGAGCGTCTCGAGAACGACCTCGGCGATGCCCCGGGCGAATATCTGTCGCGCTACGGACTGACCGCCGAGCGCCTCGAGCGGGCGGCGCCGAGCGCCGTCGTCATGCACCCGGGCCCGATGAATCGCGGAGTAGAGATCGACAGCGCGGTGGCCGACGACCCGGAGCGATCGCTGATCCCGCTTCAGGTCGAAACCGGAGTCGCGGTCCGGATGGCCTGCCTTCGATTGCTGGTCGGAAGTCCATCCCGACCGGTATGAATTGGCCTAGCGCGAGGCGAGGCGCACCGGCGCGTCGCCGGCGACCGAGCGCACGAAACAGCTTCCGCCCGCCCGCCGCACCGACTCGCAAAGGCTCTTCGCGTCGCTGGGGCTGGAGAAGCCCTTGACCGAAAGGCGGTAGACGAGTCCGTTCCGGCTGTTGAAGCGCGCGCTCATCGGCGTGTAGCCGCGAAGTACGGAATGGCGCCTGGAAGCGGCGTTCCACGCGGCAGCGACCCGCTGCGGCGAGCCATAGGCGCCGAGTTGCACGACGGCGGTCGAGTTGCCCTCGCGGCGGTTGAACGAGGCCGGACGAGCGGGCTTGAGCTTGGCGGTGAAGCTGGCCGAGAGAGCCTTGGGGCGAGCGGACCGCTTGGGCTCGACATAAGCCGGCTCGAATTCGGGAGCGGTTTCGACGAACGCCGGTACGGGCGCCATAGCGGGCGCCGGAGCGGCGGCTTCCACGACCGGCGCGGGGGCTGGCTCGGGAGCCGGCGCGGACGCGAGCTGGTCGAACTGCGGCGCATAGGCCTGCTCCGGGACCGGCGGCGGCGCGTAATAAGCGGCGACCTGCTGCGGCGGCTGGACCGGCGGAGCGGCCTGGGCGCTGCGGGTCGAAGCGCCGCGAAGCGCGAGTCGAGTGGGCTGGCCGGGGTCGCCGGCGACCGGCTTGACGCCCGTCAGTGCGGCAACCTGGTCGGACGCGAAGCGGGGCTTGGCGAACGCCATCCACTCCTGGATCCGGGCATCCAGCAGGTCGGCCGACACGTCCTGGGCGGCGATCGTGCGGGCGGCGTCCCAATCGCCCGACAGGGCGTAAGCGAGAGCAAGGTTCTGGCGCAGCCTGGCATCGGCTCCGGGCTGGCGCGCGGCGGCCTCGAGCAGGCCGGCGGCTTCCTGCGGCTGGCCGGCGAGCGCGAGGGCAAGGCCGTAATCGGCCGGCTCGAGCATTCCGCGGGCTTCGCCGAGCAAGGCCAGAGCTTCGCCATTGCGGCCCTGGGCGATCTCGACCAGCGCGAGCTTCAGAACCACCTGCGGCTGGTTGGCAACCAGGGCCAGCGAGTCGCGATAAGCGGCTTGCGCCGAGGCAAAGCGGCCCGAACCGAAGTAGATATTGCCGAGCAGCGCCCGGAAGCCGGCGTCGTTGGGGCTTTTTTCGACCGCCCGCTCGGCAAGGCTGAGCGCGGTTGCAAAATCATTGTCGTTGAGAGCGGCCAAAGCCCGCATCGCGAGGCCGATGTCGCCCCTGGCGTCCTTGCCTCCGAAGGAGGTCGTGCTGCGCCCGGCCGGAGTGGCGCAACCGGCGATGACCGAAGCCAGAGCGATTGCCGACAGAGCGGAGCCGAAGCGGAGCGGATTTGACATCAGATTATCCCTTGCGGTTGGCCTTCACGGCCATTGCGTCGAGCTCCGGCATGGAGCCGAGCAGCGAGTCGAGCGCATCGGTGACCAGCATCTGGGCCGAGCGGCCGCTGACGGCGCAAGCCAGGCGAAGTTTCAAGTGGCGGCCCGGGTCGAGGCGCAGAGTGAACGCCGCCTTGGCCTTGCTTCCGGCAGCCGCTCGCGGAGCGGAGACTCGGCGGGCGGCGACGGGGACGACTGGGGCGACGGTGGCACGGGCGGGCGGCAGCTCGACCACAACCGGCGGCTCGCTGGCCGCCCGGTCATCGGTTTCCGCTTCGGCCTCGTAGAGCTCGGCGGTCTCGTCGACCTCCTCGCCTTCCTCGGTCAGGTCCTCGTCCGGCACGTTGAGCCGGCCGGCGATCTCCTTGTGCTGGCTGTGGACCGGCGACTGAACCGGCGACTGAACCGGCGATTGCACGGGGGTCAGCGCTGCGACCGGGTTGCGCAGCGGCTGCTCCTCGAGCTCCTCGCCGAACGCATCGTGGGTCTCGTCGCGCGGTGCGGAGGCCGGCTTGGGAGGCTCGAAGCCCATGTCGTCCCAGCCGAGGTCCTCGAGCGCGCCGCCGCCCTGGCCGAAGCCCTGGGGCCGCATCGCCGGGCGAGCGGCGCCCTTGCGAGCCAGCAGGCCGGAGGAGAGCGAGGCGAAAGCCTTGGGTTCGCTTTTCACTGGACCGTTCCCTTACTGGCCGGCCACGCGGCGGCCGAAGCCGCCAACCGGACGAGGGGAATTCGGAGCCGCGGCTCCGGGAGCGGCGAACACGGTGCGGCGGAAATTCTTTTCGAGACGGTCGGAAATATAATCCCACAAGTCGACGACCTCACGGGCCGAGCGGCCGTTGGGATCGACTTCCATGACGGTTCGGCCGTCGATCATCGATGCCGCGTAATCGGTGCGGTGATGGAGCGTGACGGGGGCGACGGTGCCGTGCTGCGACAAGGCGACCGCAGCTTCGTAGGTGATCTTGGCCTTGGGGGTGGCGCCGTTGACAACGAAGATCAAAGGCTTCCCGGCGCGGTCGCACAGATCGACGGTCGCACCGACGGCGCGAAGGTCGTGCGGGCTCGGACGGGTCGGGATGACGATCAGCTCGGCAACGGCGATGACGCTCTGGATGGCCATGGTGATCGCCGGAGGAGTGTCGATCACCGCGAGCCGAAAGCCCTGCTGGCGAAGAACTTCAAGGTCGGAAGCAAGTCGGGCGACCGTCGTCTGAGCGAAGGCCGGCATGTCCGCCTGGCGCTCGTTCCACCAATCGGCGAGGCTTCCCTGCGGGTCGATGTCGATCAGGCAGACCGGGCCCGCGCCCGCCAGCTGCGCCTGCACCGCAAGATGTCCGGACAAGGTCGTCTTTCCCGACCCGCCCTTCTGCGATGCCATTGCCAGAACGCGCATGCTTTTCCCCCGCCCAGTGACTTGCGTTGAGCGCCGGGAGTGACACTCAAGCCTCTAAAATCTGGTTAACAATGGCACGACCGTGTTGCCCGGCGGGAACAGGTGGTTAGTGGACCCGATGCAATCAGGAACGCGGATCTTTGCGCTGATGGCGATTGCGCTGGCCTTGGCTGCGCCCGCCAGCGCCCAGTCGGTGAAGGCGGGGATCGATGCCTGGCAGCGCGCCGACTATGACTCCGCGGTCAAAATCTGGCGGCCGCTCGCCGAGGCGGGCGATGCCGACGCCTCCTTCAACCTCGGCCAGGCCTACCGGCTCGGCCGTGGAGTCCCGATTGGTCTCGCGGCTGCCCAGACCTGGCTCGAGCGGGCAGCGCGCAAGGGCCACCTCGATGCGCAGACGACGCTCGGCCTGCTGCTGTTCAACGGCGGCAACCGCATCAGCGGGCTGCGCTGGTTGAGAATGGCCGCCGAACAGGGCGAGCCGCGAGCGCTGCTGATCTACGGGACCGCATTGTTCAACGGCGATGGAGTCGTGCGCGATCCGGTGCTCGCCTACGCTTATGTCAGCCGAGCGGCGGCGCAGGGCCTGGCGCCGGCGCAAGCGACTCTCGCCGAAATGGACAAGTTGGTCCCGCTCGATGAGCGCCGGAAGGGCGTGGCGATGGCCCAGAACCTCGCCAAAGCTGCCGAGACGGAGCCTGCAAGGGCCAAGCAGCCAATTGCGCCAAAGCCGCGGGCCGGTGCAACGGCCGAATCCGCGCAAAAGTCCCCCGCCAAGACTGCGGTCAAGCCATCCGCGACTGGAGCGGAACCTGCACCGGCCAGGGCAAGCGGCCCGTGGCGGATCCAGCTCGGCGCCTTTTCCAGGCGTGGGTCGGCCGAAGCGCTTTTCAACAAGCTCGCCGGCCGCGGGCAGCTGGCTGGCCGGCGACCGTTCTATGTCGCCGCTGGAGCCGTCACCCGGCTCCAAATTGGGCCGTTCGAGAGCCGGGCCGCTGCGGCCGCCGCGTGCGCGGCGCTGTCCCGCCAGGGGCAGCCCTGCTTCCCCGTCGCCGCGAAGTAACCGCTCAAGCCGTCGCCCACTCGCGCCGCGGGATTCCCTGCGCCCACAGCAAAGCGTCGAGGCCGTGGTGGTTGACGCACGCATCCGCGACCTCGGCGAGCACCGGCTTGGCGCGATAAGCGACGCCGAGCCCCGCTTCCTCGATCATCAGCCGGTCGTTGGCGCCGTCGCCGACCGCGAGCACGTCGGAGCGCTGCAGCCCCAACTCTTGGCGCGCCTCGATCAACGCCGCGCGCTTGCCCTCGGAGTCGACGACCGGGCTTCCGACCTCGCCGGTGAGCAGTGCATCGGCGATCCCCAGCCGGTTGGCGTGCACCCGGTCGAACCCGACCTCGCGTGCGACGGGCTCGGCAAAGGACAGGAAGCCGCCCGAAACGAGCAGGCAGCTCGCACCCAGCCCGCGCATGGTCTGCACCAACGTCATCGCGCCCGGGTTGGGCCGCACGCGCTCGGCAAGGCAGCGGACGATCGCTTCCTCCTGCAATCCGGCCAGCAGCGCGACCCGCTCTCGCAAGGCGGCTTCGAAGTCCAGTTGGCCCTGCATCGCCCGCTCGGTGATCGCGGCGATCTCGCTTTTGAGCCCGGCGAAGTCGGCGAGCTCGTCGATGCACTCCTGGCCGATGATCGTCGAATCCATGTCGGCGACGAGCAGCTTTCGAAATCGCGGGCGATCCGACTGCACGACGACATCGACTTCAGGAAGCGCTTCGAGCACCCAGCGCGCGGCCCTGAGGTCGGCAGAAAAACGCAGCTCGGCGGCGTCGCCGTCGTCGATCCAGTCGGCGAATTCGGCGCCCGGATCGAGCTCGCGGAGCAGCCCGAGCGCCCGGTCGACCAGCCTGTCATCGAGCCGTCCGGCTGCTATCAGAGTTGCAATGCCCACTCGTCCTCCAGTCGCCCTCATTGCCGGTCCGACGGCAAGCGGCAAGTCGGCGCTAGCGCTGGCGCTCGCCGAGCGAACCGACGGAGTGATCGTCAACGCCGACAGCGCTCAGCTGTACCGCGATCTGAGGGTTCTGAGCGCGGCTCCGAGCACCGACGACATGGGCCGCGCCGAGCACCGGCTCTACGGCGTGATCGACGGTGCCGGGCCCTGCTCGGCCGCGGACTGGGCGGCCATGGCGCGGCGCGAGATCGACGCCATCCACCGGCAACACAGGCTGCCGATCCTCGTCGGCGGGACCGGGCTTTACCTGCGCACATTGCTCGACGGGATCGCGCCGGTGCCGCCGATCGACCCCGAGATCCGCGGCCAGGTTCGCAACGCCGCCGCCGAAGCGAACCATGCACGTCTCACCAAGCTCGACCCGGCCGCCGCGGCTCGGCTCAAGCCGGCGGACTCAACGAGGACCGCGCGCGCGCTCGAGGTGGTGCTGTCGACCGGGCGGACGATCGGCGACTGGCAGCAGCACCGCCGGGGCGGCATCGGCGGCGCGATCGCGCTTCGACCCCTGATCCTGTTGCCGCCGCGCGACTGGCTGTACGCGCGCTGCGACCAGCGCTTCCCGGCGATGGTCGCGAATGGCGCGGTCGAGGAGGTCGAAGCGCTGTTGCAACGAAATCTCGATCCCAGGCTGCCGGTGATGCGGGCGATCGGCGTCCGCGAGATCGCGGCCTGCCTGAGCGGCGAGACCGGCCGCGAGCAGGCGATCGCGCTCGGCCAGCAGGCGACCCGCCAGTATGCCAAGCGGCAATACACCTGGTTTGCTCACCAGCCGCCCCCCGAATGGCCGCGCTTTACCGGCATTCCGATCCCTGTTCGGGCTGAGCTTGTCGAAGCCCTGTCCTTTCTCCAAAGCGGATAGTCCGAAGGACAGCCCCCTTCGGCTTGCCTTGGCAGGCCGCTCAGGACAGGCTTCGACAGGCTCAGGGCGAACGGTTTATGGACATTCTCCGCGAGGCCGACATCGACCCCTCCCCGCTCGCCGGCAAGCGCGTCGCGATCGTCGGCTTCGGCAACCAGGGCCGGGCGCAGGCGCTCAACCTCAAGGACAGCGGGATCGATGTGGTCGTCGGCCTGCGCGCCCTATCGGCGAGCGCGGACCTCGCCGAGGGCGAAGGGTTGAAGGTTGCGCTGATCGAAGAGGCCGTGGCCTCCGCCGACGTCGTCATGCTGCTCGCGCCCGACGAGATCCTCGGAACATTATACCGCGAGATCGAGCCGCACATCCGAGACGGCGCAGCGCTGGGTTTCAGCCACGGGCTCGCCATCCACTTCGATTTCATTGCACCGCGAGCCGACCTCGACGTGATCCTGGTCGCTCCCAAGGGACCCGGAACCGCGCTTCGGTCGCTCTACGAGGCCGGCCAGGGGATGATCGCCTTGTGGGCCGTCGCTCAGGACTCCAGCGGCACGGCGCGCGAGCTGGCGCTCGCTTATGGCCGTGCGATCGGGTGCGCGCGCGCGGGATTGATCGCTTCCAGTTTTGCCGAGGAGTGCGAGGCCGATTTGTTCAACGAAGCCGCGGTGGTGTGGGGCGCGGTGCCGGAAATCCTGATTGCCGGATTCGACACGCTGGTCGCCGGCGGAATCTCGGAGGAAGTCGCGTTCCTCGAATGCGTCGGCGAACTGAAGCTGCTCGCCGAGCTGATCGACGAGCGCGGGATCGCCGGGATGCGCGAGGCGATCTCGACCACCGCCGAGCTCGGCGCCACCTTGAGCGGGCGACGAATCGTCGATGCCGGGGTGCGTGAACGGATGGCCGCGATCCTGCGCGAAATCCGATCCGGCAAGCTCGCCGACGAGCTCAAGCGCGAGGCAGCCGACGGCTATGCGCGGCTCGAGCGCGCGCGCTCGGACGCGAGGGAGTTACCGGTCGAGCAAGCGTTCCGGCGGCTGCGGCCTAGCCGACCACCTCGGGAGCGCTGACCGGGCGGTCGCCGATCGATGCACGCTCGAGATAGGCGCGCTGCAGCTCGCGGTGCGCGGCTTTGGCCTCGGAATCGGTCGCCGCCAGCGCCAGCTCGAGCTCTTCGGCCGCCCGCTGTGCATAATAAGCGCGGTCTTTTTGGTCGATCATGGCGCCGGCTCCTTCGCGAGGTCGCTTGTAACAGCTTTGGCGGTCAAAGTCGCGTCACCCCGTCCCGCTAGGGAGTCGGCCCAGCGCTTCGCAGCGATCTATTTGCGGCCGAACAGTTTCTCGATTTCGCCGTGGCCGAGCTTCACCCAGGTCGGTCGGCCGTGGTTGCACTGGCCAGAGCGCGGGGTGACCTCCATCTCCCTGAGCAGCGCATTCATCTCGGCGACCGACAGGATGCGCCCGGCGCGAACCGAGCCGTGGCAGGCGATGGTCGCCGCGACATGGTCGAGCCGATCGCGCAGGCTAAGCGCCTGGCCAAGCTCGGCCAGCTCGGCGGCGAGGTCGGCGACGAGGCCGCGGACGTCCGGCGTTCCGAGCGGCGCTGGAGTCGCCCGCACCAGCATCGCAGTGGGGCCGAATCGCTCGATCTCGAGCCCCAATTCGGCAAGCTCGGGCGCCGCCGCTTCCAAGCGATCGCAATCGGGCTCGTCGAGCTCGACCACCTCGGGAATGAGGAGCGCCTGGGGGGCGACCGCTCCGCCTCGCCCCGCGCGCCGCATCCGTTCGAGCACCAGCCGCTCGTGCGCCGCATGCTGGTCGACGATCACCAGCCCGTCGCGCGCCTCGGCAACGATATAGGTCGCCGCGACCTGGCCGCGCGCCACTCCCAGCGGGAAGCTTGGCACCGCCTCGGTCGCGGCTTCGGCCCGAGCCGCGGGGGCGTGGTCGAAGAGGGCGCGAGCCTCCGCCACCATCGTCTCTCCGGCTGAAACCCTGGTCTCGGCGAGGGGGTGCGTTTCCGCGAGGCCGGCGCCTTCGCCGGGAGGACGGTCGAGGTCGCTGGTCCACATCACCGGCGCCGCCGCCTGATCGTGAGCGGCGCTTCGGTGCCCGGCGTCGTCGAGCGCTCGGCGAAGGCCGCCGATGATCAACCCGCGAACCGCCGACGGGTCGCGGAAGCGGACCTCGGTCTTGGCCGGGTGGACATTGACGTCGACGTCCTCGAGCGGGACTGCAAGGAACAGCGCCGCGACGGGATGGCGATCGCGGGCGATGAGGTCGCGATAGGCGGCGCGCAGCGCTCCGACCAGCACCCGGTCCTTCACCGGCCGCGAATTAACGAACAGGAACTGCTGGTCCGCCATCCCGCGGTTGAAGGTCGGCAGGCTGATCACTCCGGTCAGGCCGAGCCCGTCGCGGCCGCAATCGATGCCGATGCCATGGCGGTCGAGCTCGTGGCTGAGCAATTCCGCGACCCGCGCCGGGGCTGCGGCCGACTGCAGCGACAGCACTCGCCGGCCATCATGCTCGAGGCTGAAGGCGACGTCGGAGCGCGCCATCGCCAGCCGTTTCACGGTGTCGAGGCAGGCCGAATATTCGGCCCGCGCGCTGCGCAGGAACTTGCGCCGCGCCGGCACCCTGGCGAACAGGCCCTCGACCCGGACGCGGGTTCCGGGCGGAAGCGCGGCCGGCCCCTCGCCCGCCCGCCCGCCGTGATCGACTTCGATCCGCCAGCCGTCCCCTGCCCGATTGGCGCCGCCGCGCTCGCGGCTCTCGAGAGTCAGGCGCGACACGCTGGCGATCGATGGCAGCGCCTCGCCGCGAAAGCCGAAGCTGGTCACCCGGTCGATCGCTCCGTCGGGAAGCTTGGAAGTCGCGTGCCGCTCGAGCGCCAGCGCCATCTCGGCCCGGGGCATTCCGCTGCCGTCGTCGCTCACCTCGATGAGGTCGGTGCCGCCGCCGGCCAGGCGGATCGCGACGCTGCGCGCGCCGGCATCCAGGGCATTCTCGATCAGCTCCTTGAGGGCGCTCGCCGGGCGCTCGACCACTTCCCCCGCAGCGATTCGATCGATCAGCTCCGAGGGAAGTCTCGTTATTGACATGTTCAGGGTCCTAGCCCAATCGAAGCCACTCCGCGAAGCGCTGATTTTCTCCGGAATTTACAACGTTTTCACGGGGTGGGGTTTACCGTTTCGTAAATCGGGGTAGCGGCCGCGTTAACCCTAAATTGCGGATTAGCGAGAGATACAAGACAGATGTTCTGGGCGCGCTGGTTCAAATGGATGTCGCACGACATGGCGATCGATCTCGGGACCGCCAATACGCTGGTCTATGTGCGTGGCCGCGGCATTGTCCTCAACGAGCCGTCGGTGGTCGCGATCGAGACGATCAACGGGGTCAAGCGGGTCAAGGCCGTCGGCGAGGACGCCAAGCTGATGATGGGCAAGACGCCCGACCAGATCGAGGCGATCCGTCCGCTGCGCGACGGCGTCATCGCCGACATCGACGTCGCCGAGCAGATGATCAAGCATTTCATCCACAAGGTGCACGGCGGCAAGATGCGCGCCTGGCGCTTCCCGGAGATCGTCATCTGCGTTCCCAGCGGGTCGACCTCCGTCGAGCGCCGCGCAATCCGCGACGCGGCGTCCAACGCCGGGGCGAGCTCGGTCTATTTGATCGAGGAGCCGATGGCGGCCGCGATCGGCGCCGACATGCCGGTCACCGAGCCGATCGGATCGATGGTCGTCGACATCGGCGGCGGCACCACCGAAGTTGCCGTTCTCAGCCTGCGCGGCCTCGCCTACACCACCTCGGTGCGGGTCGGCGGCGACAAGATGGACGAAGCGATCAGCTCCTATGTCCGGCGCAACCACAACCTGCTGATCGGCGAAGCGACCGCCGAGCGGATCAAGAAAGAGGTCGGAATCGCCAAGCCGCCCGTCGACGGCATCGGCAAGACCGTTCACATCAAGGGCCGCGACCTCGTCAACGGAGTGCCCAAGGAGATTTCGATCAACCAGGGGCAGATTGCCGAGGCCTTGTCGGAGCCGGTCGGAACGATCGTCGAAGGCGTCCGGATCGCGCTCGAGAACACCGCGCCCGAGCTTGCCGCCGACATTTGCGACCAGGGGATCGTGCTGACCGGCGGCGGAGCGTTGCTTCAGGGGCTCGACGAGGTGCTTCGCGACGAAACCGGGCTGCCGGTGACGGTGGCCGAGGATCCGCTCACCTGCGTTGCGCTCGGAACCGGCCGCGCGCTCGAGGAAGAGCAGTTCCGCGGCGTGCTGCAAACCGCCTGACGGAAGGCTGAGCGTTGGCGCCCCCGCGCCCCGGTTGGTCGAGACGGGCGCAGTACGGGCTGTTCTTCAGCTTTCTGGCGGTCATCGCCGGAATTGCCGTTGGCCTGTTCTTGCTCGCTTTGTCGCTGGTCGCGCCCAAGACCTTCCAGTCGGTCCGCGGCGCTGCTCTCGACGTGACCGCGCCGGTGACCATGGCTCTCCACGAGGTCAGCGCGACCGCCGAAGGGCTGGTCAGCGGGGCGGGCGATTATTGGGATGCCGCGCACCAGAACGCCAAGCTCAAGCGCGACCGCAAGGCGATGCTCCAGCGGATGATCGAGGCCAAGGCGATCCTCCAGGAAAACCGCCAGTTGAAAGCGGCGCTGAAGCTTCGCGAACGCAATCGAAACACCGTTGCCGCCGGGCGGATCGTCGGATCGTCGTTGAGCAGCCCGCGCCGCTACGCGATCCTTTCGGTCGGCACCCGCGACGGAGTGCAAGTGGGGATGCCCGTCCGATCGGCAGACGGCCTGGTCGGCCGGGTCGTCGACTCCGGCGCCCTCGCCTCGCGGGTGCTGCTCATATCCGACCGGGCGAACATCATCCCCGCCCGGCTGCTTCGCGGCGGACTGCCGGTGATCGCCCAGGGACGCGGCGACGGCACTGTCGACGTCCGGCCGCTGGAGGTCGGGCGCAACCCGTTCCGGCGCGGCGACATCATCATCACGTCGGGCACCGGCGGACTCTATCACCCGCTGGTGCCGGTCGCCCGCATCGTCCGCCTCGACGACGACGGCGCGATCGCGCTGCCGCTCGCCGACCCCGCCAACACCAGCTTCGCCGTCGTCGAACCGCCGTTCGAGCCCGAAGCGGGAGCGGCGGCCGCGCGCGAAGCCGCGGAGGGCCCCTGATGGTCCGCACGGCGCTCAACTCCGGACGCCAGATCGGGCGAGGCCCGCGGGTCGCCGCCGCCTATATTCCGGCCGCGACCGTCGTCGCCGCCTCGTTCCTGTCGGCGCTGCCGATCGTCTCGACGAGCGGCTGGTACCCGGACTTCGGCTTCCTCACGCTCATCGCCTGGCGGCTGCTTCGGTCGGACCCGTGGCCCGCCTGGTGGGCAGCGCCGCTCGGTTTCGCCAACGACCTGATCACCGGTGCTCCGATCGGCCTGTCGGTCGCCTGGTGGACCGCAACCATGCTGCTGCTCGACCTGATCGATCGGCGCACCATATGGCGCGATTACTGGATCGAATGGGCGCTCGCAGCGGTGCTTCTGCTCCTCAATGAAGCGGTCGAGCGCTGGGCGGCCGGGATGATGGGAGCAGCGCTGCCGATCGTTTCCATCGCGCCGCCGCTGCTGATCGCGGTCTTTACCTTCCCGATCGCCGCCTGGATCATCGGCCGGCTCGATCATTGGAGGCTCGGACGGTGAGAAACGGCGGCGCCAACCGGGTCACATCGGTTCACCAGTCGCTGACCTTTTCGCGGCGGATGGTGCTTGCCGGCGGCGCCCAGGTTGCAATCGGAGCGGTCCTCATCGGCCGCCTCGGCTGGCTGTCGGTCGCCGAGAACGAGCGCTATCAGCTGATGTCCGAAAGCAATCGGGTGCAGCTGATCATCGTGCCCCCGAGGCGCGGCTGGATCATCGATCGCTACGGCAAGCCGATCGCGATCAACCGAAGCGACTTCCGGGTCGATTTGATCCCCGAGCAGATCGGTGACGTCGAGCAAACCCTGACCACGCTGGCCGAGCTGCTCGACCTCAACGTCGACGAGGTCGATCGAATCCTCAAGGAACTGAAGGCGGCCAAGGGATATCAGCCGGTCCAGGTCGCCGAGAACGTCCCCTACGAGAATTACGCCGCGGTGACGGTGCGGCTGCCCGAGCTGCCCGGAGTCCAGCCGATGCGCGGCTTCTCCCGCTATTACCCCGACGGACCGGCGGTCGGTCACCTGGTCGGCTATGTCGGCGCGGCTTCGGCCGAGGAGTATGAAAAAGAGAAGAACCCGCTGCTGATCACTCCTGGCTTCAAGATCGGCAAGGAGGGTCTCGAGGAGACTCTCGAGCAGCGGCTGCGCGGGACTCCGGGCGGCCAGCGCGTGGAGCTCACCGCCCGCGGCAAACTGGTGCGCGAGCTGACCCCCAAGCCCGACCGCAGCGGAGCCACCGTTCCGCTGGCCATCGACTCCGACCTGCAGGAGTTCGCGGCTCGGCGGCTCGGCGAGGAATCGGGCTCGGTCGTCGTGCTCGACTGCCTGACGGGCGACGTTCTCGCCTTTGTGTCGATGCCGGCCTACGACCCCAACAGCTTTTCCGACGGAATCGGCCGCACCGAGTGGAAGATGCTGTCGGAAGACCCGCGCCGGCCGCTTCTCAACAAGGTCCTGAACGCGCTGTATCCGCCCGGCTCGACGATCAAGCCGATGGGCGCGGTCGCCTTGCTCAAGCACGGCGTCGAGCCGAACGACCGAATCTTCTGTCCGGGCGGCTATCAGCTCGGCAACCGCTTTTTCCGCTGCCTCGGCCGGCACGGAACGGTGGACATGCGCCGCGCGATCGCCAAGAGCTGCAACACCTATTTCTACGCGATGGGTCACCGCATCGGCTACGACAAGATCGCGCCGACGGCAAAGCTGCTGGGCCTCGGCCAGAAGTTCGGCCTGCCGGTCGTCAGCCAGAGCTACGGCACCGTCCCCGACAGCGAATGGAAGGAGCGGCGCTACAAGCAGAACAAGCGGCTGATCGAGCGACCGGACTGGACCGCTTCGGACACCCTCAACGCGTCGATCGGACAGGGCTTTCTGATCGTCAATCCGCTGCAGCTGGCAGTGATGAGCGGGCGGATTGCGCTCGGCCGCGACATTCAGCCGCGGCTGGTCGGCATCGGCAAGGAGCCCGCGCCGCTGCTCGATATTCCCAAGGAGCATCTGGAGATCGTCCGCGGCGGCATGTGGCAAGTGGTCAACGGCGACGGCACCGCGGGCGCCAGCCGGCTGCCGCTGGACGGAATCGAGATGAGCGGCAAGACGGGCACCGCCCAGGTCCGGCGGATCGCCGGCGGACAGCGCGGCCAGAGCGGCGAACGCAGGTTTCGCGACCACGGCCTGTTCGTCTTTTACGCTCCGTCGGACAAACCGCGATACGCCGGCGCGGTGGTCATCGAGCATGGCCTTGGCGGCGCCAAGGCCGCGGCGCCGGTGGCCAAGGACGTGCTGACCTTCCTGTTTGACCGGCGCAAGGCGTTGGAGTCCCTCGCCGCGCTCGAGCAGCAATGGGGCGGATCGCTGGCCGAGCGAACCGCTCGCCGAGCGGCGGCGATCAAGGCGGCCAGCGATCCCCGGGTTCCATTGGCATGATCTCGTCGGCGATCATCCCGCAGCCCCTCGCGAAGCTGCCGTGGCGGCTGATCTTCCTGATCGCCGGGATCGCTGCGATCGGGCTCCTGACGCTCTATTCCGCGGCCGGCGGTTCGGTGCGGCCGTGGGCGCTCCGCCAGGGCACGACGTTCCTCTTTTTCCTGAGTGTCGCGGTGGCCATGTCGTGGATCAAGGAATCGACCATCAAAAGCCTCGCCTTCCCGGCCTACGGCGTGATCCTGGTGATGCTGATCCTGGTCGAGATGCTCGGCTTCGTCACCAAGGGCGCCCAGCGCTGGCTCGACATCGGCTTTATCCGCCTGCAGCCAAGCGAGTTCATGAAGCCGGCGATCGTGCTGGTTCTCGCGCGCTTCTATGAGCTGCTGCCGGTCGGCTACACCCGCAAATGGCGGGCCATTTGGCCGGCGGCGCTATTGATCGGAGTCCCGGCCGGCCTGATCCTGGTGCAGCCGGACCTCGGCACCTGCACGATGGTCGTGCTCGGCGGACTGACGGTGATGTTCGTCGCCGGAGTACCGATGCGCCTGTTCGTCGGCGGCGCCGTGACGCTCGCCGTCGCCGCCCCGATCGCTTACGCGTTCATGCACGAATATCAGCGCAAGCGCGTCCAGACCTTCCTCGACCCGTCGAGCGATCCGCTTGGAGCGGGCTATCACATCAGCCAGTCGCAGATCGCGATCGGATCGGGCGGGATCTTCGGCAAGGGCTTCCTGAACGGCAGCCAGAGCCACCTGGATTATCTCCCCGAAGGCCACACCGACTTCGCCTTCGCCGCCATGGTCGAGGAATGGGGGCTGCTCGGCGGGATGCTTCTGATCCTCGCTTTCGGAGCGGTGATCCGCTGGGGAATGGCGGTCAGCATGCGCTCCGCCAGCCGCTTCGCACAGCTCGCGGCCGCCGGCCTGTCGGCGACGATCTTCTTCTATGTGTCGATCAACTTGATGATGGTCATGGGTCTCGCCCCGGTGGTCGGAATCCCGCTGCCGCTGGTCAGCTTCGGCGGCTCGGCGGTGATGACCGTGATGCTTTGCCTCGGGCTTCTGATGGCGCTCGAGAGGCAGCAGCGGACGACCTCGCGGCTGGTGTGATCCTGGCCACCGCGCTTGAACCAGCCTGCTTGAACCGGGGGCGTTGCACCCCACCTTGCCGCATGCTACCGGCGCGCCGCGCAACGAGCGGACGAACGCCGGCGCATTTGCCTCTTGGCAGTGGACGCATAGCTCAGTTGGTAGAGCAGCTGACTCTTAATCAGCGGGTCCTAGGTTCGAGCCCTAGTGCGTCCACCATTATTTTCAATGACTTGGCGGCTTCCACCGATCCTGCGGCGCGCCGGGGGTACGGCATTAGCAGCTTTAGGTCCGCCAGGAGACCCTTGCGCCACGCCGATCGCCGTGGTCTGCGGAAATGGCGGCGAAAGCTGTGTGCATGACGGAGGCCACATGACTGTGCTGCAAGACGAGTTCACGCTTTGGAATGGGCTGCGAATGCCGAAAGTGGGCTTCGGCACTTGGCAGATCACCGATGCCGCGGAGGCGTATGAAGCGACTTCGTCCGCACTTGCGTGCGGCTACCGCCATATCGATACCGCTCGGGTGTACGGAAACGAGGACAGCGTCGGCCGCGCTGTTCGTGACAGCGGCATCCCACGCTCCGAAATCTTCGTGACTTCGAAGCTGCCGGCCGAGATCAAAGACCCTGACGAGGCGCTGGCGAGCTTCGAGACGACGATGGCCACAATCGGGCTCGAGCATTTGGACTGTTATCTGATTCACGCGCCGTGGCCGTGGCACGACATCGGCCGCGATTGCTCGGCGGGCAACAAGGCGATTTGGAAGGCTTTCGAAGCGATCTATCGATCAGGCCGTGCGAAGGCAATCGGTGTATCAAATTTCAACGTGCGCGACCTCGCGGTGATCCTCGACGGATGCTCGATCAAGCCGATGGTCAACCAGATCCGGTTTTTTATCGGCAACACGCAGGAGGAAGTCGTCGACTTCTGCCGCGGCGAGGACATCCGGGTAACCGCCTATTCTCCCCTGGCTACTGGCAAGATACTCCAGCACCCCGACATCGTGGCGGTCGCGCAGCGCTGCGGTAAATCAGTCGCGCAGGTATGCATCCGCTACGTCATCCAAAAAGGGCTCGGGCCGCTGCCCAAGTCCACGCGGGCCGAGCGCATCCGCGAAAATGCGGACGTCGATTTCGAAATGACCAGTGCGGACATGAGTCTGCTGGATAGGTTGAACGATACCGACAAGGTTCATCACGGGCAGGAAGCAACGTAGCGGTCGGCTTCGCGTCCGCTTTCCACCCATTGCGGACATTACCAAGCAGCTAGGTGCGCGTCATCCGGCGCCGAGCGTGGTCAGCAGTCCGTCCGTCGTCGCCAACCTCCCACTCGCGTCAGCCGTGAAGTGCGAGGAAGGCGTGCACCGCGTGGACGCGCACAAGTCAGCCTTACTTTGCCGGTGGCGCTGGGGGCTGTGGCGCGGCGGCAAGGCGTTGCGAATAGCGATGCATCACCTGCCAGTGGCCAGCGCGCCGAACCCAGGTATCGGTGACTAGGAAACGTACGACCCGCGGCGGCTCTCCTGTTCGCATGGTCACGGCCGTCAGGGGCCATCCTCCGGTCTTCAATATGGCTTACCGAGTTTAGCAATTCGCTTGGTTGCGGGCGCCGTTCGTTCTTGTAGAAGGTGCCGCGCAAGGGGAGAGTTCGATTGGCAAGCCTTGAGCTCAGCGGCGTCCGCAAAGCGTTTGGATCGACCCCCGTGCTGGACGACATTTCGCTGTCGCTCGAGGCCCGCGAGTTCATCGCTTTCCTCGGCCCGTCGGGATCGGGCAAGTCGACCCTGCTCAGGATCATTGCCGGCCTCGAGAGCGCGGACGCCGGCGAAATCACCCTCGAGGGCCAACGCATCGACCACCTGCCGCCGGGCCAGCGCGGAGTGGCGATGGTGTTCCAGCACTACGCGCTCTACCCGCACATGACCGTCCGCGAGAACATGGCGTTCGGGCTTCGCAACGCGCGCGTTGCCAAGGACGAGATCGAGAGCCGCGTCGGCGATGCCGCCCGAGCGCTCGAGATCGAAGAACTGCTCGACAGGAAGCCCGGGCAGCTGTCCGGCGGCCAGCGGCAACGCGTCGCCATCGGCCGCGCCCTAGTCAAGCACCCCAAGATCTTCCTGCTCGACGAACCGCTGTCGAACCTCGATGCAGCGCTGAGGATGCGCACCCGGGTCGAGCTCGCGCAATTGCGACAGAAGGTCGACGCGGCGGTGATCATGGTCACCCACGACCAGGCCGAGGCGATGACTTTGGCCGACCGGATCGTGGTGATGAACGACCGCACGATCCAGCAAGTCGGCCCGCCGATGGAAATCTACGAGCGGCCGGCGAACGTGTTCGTCGCCCAATTCGTCGGGTCGCCGGCAATGACTTTGCTGCCGGCCGAGCCGGTCGAGGGGCGAAGCCAGAACGCCAAGCTCAAGCTTGGCGACGGAGCCGAGGTCGAGACCGCCGTTCCTCGTTCGCAGCTCAAGGATGGCGAGCTTCGGATCGGCCTGCGCCCCGAGAACGTCCGGGTGATCGCCAAAAGCAAGGCGACGACGAGGGCGAAGGTCGAGCTCGTCGAGCGGCTCGGTGAACGGACTCTGATCTACGGGCGGCTTTCGAACGGCCAGGCGATCATCGCCGAGGACGAAGGCAACAGCCGGGTCAAGATGGGCGATGAGGTGGGGATCAAGATCGACGGCGCGGCGGCCCATGTCTTCGATGCCGACGGCACCAGCCATCACGCGCGCGGCCGAGCCAAATGAGGCTTAGCGAATGAAGTTTCACTCATGACATTGGGCGGGCGGCGCGCGCAGCTCGAAGGGTTCGCCTTCGTCGCTCCGTTCCTGATCCTCTATGTATTCCTGCTGATCTATCCGCTGCTGCGCGGCATATTGCTGAGCTTGCATCTCGCCGACCCGTTCGACGACGGCCGCTTTGTCGGACTTGGCAACTACGCGCAGCTCGCCGCCGACCCGGTGTTCCTCCAGTCGATGTGGAACACGTTCAAGGTCACTTTGATGATCGTGCCCGTGCTGACGGTGATCGCGCTGGCGCTGGCGCTCGCGCTCAATCGCGCAACTCGCGGCGCGGCGATCTTCCGCGGCATTTTCTTTGCATCGTCGGTGTTGTCGGTCACCATCGTCACGCTGATCTGGCGGTTCGTGCTGGCGCCCGACGCCGGCCTGCTGGGCGAGCTGTGGACGGCGCTCGGCTGGGAACCGCTGCCGTTCCTCAGCCACCCGGACCTGGCTCTCCCGGCGCTTGCGATCACGACCATCTGGTGGTCGCTGGGCTTGCCGATGATGCTGTTCCTTGCCGGCCTCCAGCAGATCCCGGAGGACATTTACGAGGCCGCGGCGCTCGACCGAGCGACCAAGTGGACGACCTTCTGGCGAGTCACGCTGCCGTCCCTGCGCCATACCCTGATCCTGGTCATCATGCTTCAGACCGCGGCCCAGCTCCAGCTATTCGGTCAAGCCCAGCTGCTGACCGCGGGCGGACCGAGCGGCGCGTCGCGAACCGCGGTTCTGTTCATCTTCGAAGTCGCGTTCGGTCGCTGGGAGATCGGCTATGCGACCGCGGCTGCCGAGGTCCTGTTCCTGCTGATCGTGGCGGTCACCTTCGCGCAATATTGGTTGACGACCCGCAACCAGGAAAGCAGCCGTGGCCGCTAGCCCGAGCCGCACCCGGCTTTCGCCACTCGCGTTTGCGGGCGTGCTGGTCGGCGCCGCGATCATGGTCGCGCCGCTGGTCTGGACGCTCCTGCTTTCACTGAAAGCGAACAGCGCGCTGCTCGGCAACAGCGGCGCTGCACTGTCGCCGCCCTACACGATGGAAAACTACCAGGCGATCGTCGGCAATTACCTGACCATGCGGTGGCTTGTGAACAGCCTCATCGTGTCGCTCGGAACGACGGCCGGAGTGCTGATCCTGAGCAGCCTCGCCGGCTATGGTTTCGCGCGCCTCCAGTTTCCGTTCCGCCGAAGCCTGTTCATCTTCGTGCTGCTCGGGCTGGCCATCCCGCAGCAGGCGGTGATCCTGCCGCAGCACCGGCTGTTTGCCGACCTTGGGCTGCACAACAGCTATCCGGGACTCATCCTTCCAGGACTGGTCGGCTCGTTCGGGGTGTTCTTCATGACGCAATATTTTCGCGCCATTCCGGTTGAGCTCGACGAAGCGGCGATGCTCGACGGAGCGTCGCGGATGCGGACGTTCTGGAAGGTGCTGCTGCCGCTGACTCTGCCGGCCCAGGCGACGCTCGGAGTGTTCACATTCCTGGGATCGTGGAACGACTATTGGTGGCCGCTGATTTCGGCGACCCGGAGCGACATGTACACGCTGACCGTCGGCCTCGCGTCGAGCCAGATGAACTACGCGCAAACCAGCGGGCTGGGATTCCTGATGGCGCAGGCGGTGTTCGCCTCGATCCCGATCTTCATCGTCTACATCATCTTCCAGAAACAGATCATTCGAGCGATGGCCGGGACGGCGGTCCGGTGATGCGCGCGATTGTCGGACTGCTTGCGCTGGCGCTTGCCGGCTGCAGCCAAGCGCGGGATGGCGCGAGCATATATCTGCAACGCTTCTTTGGTGAATGCACCGCCGTCTACGGAACGACGACCGATCTTTCCAAGGTCGAAGGCGAGTGCGGGATCATCACGACGATGATCAACAAGTTCAACGCCGAGAACCCCGACGTCGAGGTCAGCCAGAACGTCGTCGCCTGGCCCGGCTACGCGCAGCTGACGGCGCAGGTCGCCGCCAGGGACCCGCCCGACATCGTCACGATGCACACCGGAGTGATGTCGGACTACGCAGCCAAGGGGCTGATCGAACCGATCGATGCCTACCTTCGCGACGCCGGAATCTCCCCCGCCAGTTTCACCGACGCGAGCCGCCGCGCGGTGACTCTGAACGGGCGCATCTATGGACTTCCGTGGGACACCCACGGCGGCCTGTTCCACGTCAATCTGTCGCTGTTCAAGCAGGCCGGCCTGATGCGCGGCGGCAAGCCTGTGCTGCCGCAATCCGCCGAAGAGCTGTTGCAGCACGCGCGCCAGTTCAAGGCGCGCACCGGCAAGCCCTATCTGATCCAGAGCCTGGTCGGCGACCCGGCCTACCAGACCCGCAACATGTACACTTATTTGATGGCGCAGGACGCGGCCATCTTCCCGGACCCGAACCACATTCGACTGACGACACCGGAGGCGCGGCGCGTCGCCGCCTTCATTCGGCGCATCAGCGAGGAGCGGCTGACGACGCTCAACCAGGACACTCCGGCGGCGATCGCCAGCTTCATGAACGGCGAGGGCGGGATCTACCCGACCGGCACCTGGATGATCGGCCAGTTCGAGGCCGAAGCAAACACGCCCGGGCGGCCGTTGCACAACAGCTATGGAGTCTATCCCTACCCTCGCCTGTGGGGGCGCCAGGCGTCGTTCGTCAGCGGCCACGCGTGGGTGGTGCCGAAGCGCGAGCGAAGCGCCGAGCAGCGCGCCGCGATGGCGCGCTTCTTCCGCTTCATGGCCCGGCATAATTTCGACTGGGCGCGAACCGGACATTTGCCCGCCTTCCGGTCGGTCGTCGCGAGCCCGCAGTTCAAGGCGCTTCCGCACCGCGAGGACATCGCCCCGCTGGCGACCATCGGCCAGCCGCTGCCAGGCTATGTGCAGCGGCAGTCGGCGATCGAGGGATTGGTCGGCGAGGAAGTGGCCGCGGCGGTCAACGGCCAGAAACCGATCGATCGCGCGCTCGCCGACGCCGAGCGGCGGGTCAACAACCTGCTCGCGCAGGTCGACTGAGCAAAAGTGCGCCTTTGCTGCCACAGCCCGCAGCGCTCGGAATTCATTGCGGAATAAGGGGCTTGTAAGGGCAACTGGCCAACGGCATAGCGACGACAGCTGTGTGACGCTGTGGGGGACTGGACACAGTCCAAGGGGAGGCTGATCGATGCGCCGTATTTCCACTAAACTCTGGTCGACGTCCGCAATGGCGGTCGCGCTGATCGCGGCCCCCGCCGCGGCGCAAGTGACGGACCCGGCAACTCCGCCCGATCCGACGGTCGAAGCGCAGGAGCAGCCCGCCGATCCCGAGGCCGGCGTCGCGCAGACCGACGACGCGGTTCAGACCGCGGCCGGCGCCGACCAGGCAGAGGGTGCCGCCGACGACGACACGATCGTCGTCACCGGCCTTCGCCGAAGCTTGCGGTCGGCGCAGAACATCAAGCGCAACAGCGAGCAGATCGTCGATGCGATCGTGGCCGAGGACATCGGCAAGCTGCCCGACATCGCGGTATCCGACACGGCTGCGCGAATTCCCGGCTTCCAGGTCGAGCGCGAACGCGGCGAAGCTGGCAGAGTGCTGGTGCGCGGCCTGGACGAGTTTTTCTACACGACGACCTACAACGGCCGCGAGATCTTCACCGCGGAGAGGCGCTCGGTCGCACTGCAGGATTTCCCCGCCGGCGGGATCAGCGCGATCGAAGCGTTCAAGACCTCGACCGCCAACCTCGTCGAGCCGGGCCTTGCCGGCCTCGTCAACGTGCGTTCGCGCCGCCCGTTCGATTTCAACGGTTTCGAGCTCGCCGGATCGGTGTGGAGCGGATACCCGAACCAGTCGCGTGATCCGAAGGTCAACGCGCAGCTGCTAATCTCCGACCGGTGGGACGCGGGCGGAGGCGAGCTCGGGGCACTGATCAACTTCTCCTACACTCGGCTTCACTACCAGGATTCGATTCGCCGCCATGGCTTCTTCATTGCTGACCTCGCCGGCGGCCGCTCGCCGGACTGGCCGGAGATTCGCTACAATGAGGGTGATCGCTGGCGGCCGTCGATCAACAGTGCGCTGCAATGGCGGCCCTCGGAGGACACGGAAATTTACCTCGAAGGCCTCTGGCAGGGCTACCGCGAGGAGGTCACCGACCGGATGTGGTCGCAGCCCTTGTGGGGTGGTGCGAGCTACTCGAACATCGTGTTCGACGAGGGCACCAACCGGATCATCAGCGGCACCGTCAATACGCCGACCGCATGCTGCGGCGGCAATCATGCGTGGGGCTTCCAGGGCGCGACCAAGCGCAAGACCGACACCTTCCAGTTCGCGCTCGGCGGGCGACAGGATTTGGGGCCGCTGGTCATCACCGGCGACATCGCGCGGACCAGCAGCCGCTTCGATCTTGAAACCGAAAGCGTCGACTTCGAAATCAACCGGAAGGACTATTCGGTCAACTGGTTCACCGGCCGGCCGGGTGGCTCCGGGCCCACCTTCGAAGTTGTCGGAATCGATCCCGAGGACCCAGCCAATTACAACTACCGCGGCTTCTTCGAGGATTATCTCACCGCCAAGGGTGACGACTGGCAGTTCCGCCTCGACGGTGAATATGAGCTCTCCGGAATATCTTTCCTGCCGAAGATCCAGGCGGGAGTTCGGTTCGTCAACCGCGACGCATCGGCCCGCGGCGGTGCCCGGTACTGGAACTTCGCTCAACGCGGCATCCCAATCTCCGCTGTGCCGCTCGACTATTCGTTGTTCCGGCCGGCGTTCCGCGGCGACGACGACAAACCCTTCCCGACAACGTGGCCGGCGCCGACGTTCAGAAGCGTCCACGACAATCTGACCGAGCTGCGGCAGTTCAACATCAACTTGGGCGGAACTGCATTCGGGTCGAACACCGTCGACGACCCGGCGATCGACCCCGGTCGGACTTTCAAGATCGATGAGGAATCGCTCGCCGGCTACGGGCAGCTGAATTATGACTTCACAGCGGGGGCTGAAACAGCGATCAGCGGCGTCGTCGGCCTACGAGCGGTCAACACCCGGACGAACACTAAAGGCACGCTGTTCACCCCGACCGGGACCGAAGATATCGACTTCCAGAACGAGTACACGGACTGGCTGCCGAATGCGAACATGAATGTCCGCTTCAGCCCCGAATGGCAATTGCGGCTGGCGGCGACGCAAACCCGGACGCGACCCAGGTTCGACCAGCTCAATCCCGCCCTGAGGTTGGAGCCGCCCCCGGGTTGCACTCCCGGGGGAACGACGGACTGCGTTCGAATTGGCCGTGGCGGAAACCCGTTCCTGAAGCCGCTCGATTCCAACAATTATGACGCGAGCCTCGAATATTATTTCTCGCGCAACGGCTTTGCCTCGGTCGCGCTGTTCCACCGCGATATGAGAGGGTTCGTCGCGACCAGCGCGATTGAATTTCCGGATCCGGATCCTCTGACTGGCCTCCCGCTGGTGATCACCGGTCCAGTTAATACAGGCAAGGGCAAGATCAGAGGGGCCGAAGCGCAGGTCAGCACTTTCTTCGACTGGGAGTTCATGCCGACCTGGGCGCGTGCTTTCGGGGCCCAGGCGAACGTCACCTACATCGACGCGAAAGCCGATTTCCCCGTGTTTGGCGAAGAGCGTCGCTTGCGCATTCCCGACGTTTCGAAGTGGACCACGAACCTCGTCGGAATGTACGAAGCAGGCGGGCTGACGCTCCGGCTCGCTTACAACCGGCGCAGCCAGTTCCCCGAGGGCGGCCTTTCGCTGCGGAATGGCTTTACGCTCCAGGGGCGCGGCAATCCGATATCAAGGCTCGATTGGTCGAGCAGCTACACGGTGACCGACAATTTCACCCTGTTCTTCGACTGGACCAACATCCTCAAGAAGCCGTTCAAGTCGGACATCGTGCGGGTCAATTATGCGGCCGGCGAACCGGTGGGCGAGTCGGAAATCTTCCCGATGGTAACCCGCTTCGAAGAGTCGATCATGACCGGCGGCGTCCGCTTCCGCTTCGGCGGCGGCGGGCCACGGATTGCGGCAGCGCCTGCGCCGGTCCTTCCGCCACCTCCGCCGCCGGCAGCAGCGCCGCCGCCGGTGTTCGAGCCGGCTCCACCGCCACCGCCGCCGCCGAGCGGCCAACGCGGCTAAGCGGCCAAAAACTTCTATCTGCGAGGGCGGCCTGAAACGGCCGCCCTTATTTTTTGCGTGACTTCACTTCTTTTCCGGCGGGTGGCGGATGGCGGTCAGCGCTAGGCTGGCGGGGCGATCGGCGGCAGCACTGCGGCGGGCCGGTCGACTCTCACCGCGCTCTGGCGCGTTGCCGCAGGCTCGGCGCCAGCAGCGGCTTGCCATCCTTCCAGAACAGCGGGGCGATGTAGAGGTAACGCTTGTCATCGGCCTTGCGGCAGCCGCTGGTCGCCGCCCACGCGTGGAACGCCATGAAGGTCCGCGCTCCGACCTGGAATATGCCCGGATGGCCGGGGCCGCTGAGACAGCCGGCTTGACGCTCGTTGAAGCTGTTCAGGATCGGGTTCTCGGGCGCGTCCTGGCACGGGCCGAGCGGCCCGGCGCAAGTCGCGTAGCCGGTCGCATAGCGCGACAATCGCTCCTTGGGGTCCCAGCCGTAAAACGCCGCCGAGTAGAACAGCTGGTGGCCGGCCGGCGAACGGACCATCGACGGCGCCTCGACCAGCCGCCATTCCCATTTGGCGTCGTCCTTGATCAGCGGCACGGCCGCGCCAACGACTTTGAGGCCGTCGTCGCTGAGCCGCTGTCCCCAGATGTAGGTGGTCTTGCCGACCGCGTTCCCGTCGCTCTTGTAATAGACGTAGAGCTTGCCGTCGGAATCGCGGAACGGGTTGGCGTCGATCGTGCCGCCCTGGTCATACTGGCAGACCAGCGGCTCGGTCGATTGATCCCGGAACGGGCCTTTGGGATGGTCGGCCGAAGCGACTCCGAGGCACTGCATTTTCCGCCGGCGGGAATGGGCGGTGTAATAGAGCAGCCACTTGGCCCCGACCTTCATGACTTCCGGCGCCCAGGTGCGGCCTTCCTGCACCCAGGGCGCGAGCGCCGGCATCCCGTCGATGCGCCTGCCGGCCTGGTCGGCGACCGGCGACCAATTGACCAGGTCACGCGACACCAGCATCGGCAGGTTGATCCCGTCGTTGGTCGCATAGGCGACAAACTCGCCGCCATGCAGAACCACGTGCGGGTCGGGGAAATTGTTGCGGTAGACGGGAACGAACGACGGCTCGGCGAACGCGGCAGCCGACAAGCCGGCGAGCAGCAATGCGGCCAAGCGGCGGGCCTTAAGCGATACTGGCATCGGACTCCCTCTCGATGCGGGGGCGAAGGCGCTATCCTAGCACAGCGGCCCCGCTCGCCAAGCGTCAGCCGATGGTGACCTTCGTTTGGGTAAACCGAAGCGGCACCGTCATCAGCGCCCGGAACGCATTGTAGCCGCCGGTGCCGGGGTGGAACGCGTGGAAGAACAGTTGCGGATCGCCGTCGAGTCCCGGAGCCACCGAGGCGTGGCCCGGCGCGATCCATTCGCGAGTTGATTTGAGCAATGGCTCGGCCTGTTTTTCGTAGGGTCCGAGCGGGTGGTCGGCGACCGCGACCCCGATGCCGTACGCGGGTGTCGAAAAGTCGTTGCCCGCGTAGAACATCCAATAGCGGCCCTGCTGCCGGGTGACGAACGGCCCCTCGATCAGATGGCCCTCCCAATCGAGGTCGTTGCACAGCACCTGTACCGGCTCGCCGATCAGCGACTCGCCGTCGTCGGCCAGGCGCTGGCCGTGGACCGGAGTGGTCATCGCCTCGAGGATTGCCGGGGCGAGGCCACAGTCGATCAGCGCCCGCTTCACCCGGTCCCACGCGTTGAGCGCCGCCTCGATCAGCGGCTGCATCAAATAAAACCGCTCCATCGGCCGGCGGGTGTTCGCCCACCCGACGATCGCTGCCGCGAAGGCCGCGGTGCGCCGGTCCGAATCGGACTCGAACAGGCGCTCGATGAGCTCGGGATGGTCGCGCAGGAGGCCGGCGAGCGGGCGCGGCCAGATGCCGTTCGCATCGTCCTTCCAGAACAGATAGCAGTCGCCGTTCGCGTCGATGAAGATGTGCGAGTCGATGACCCCGCCGCTCATCATCCCGCCCGGCACGCCCGTGGTGTTGACCGCCTTTCCAGTCAGCAGCGGCCGGCCGAGATCCCGGAACGGGCCCGTCGGGCTCGGGGCTTTGGCAAGCCCGATGGCGAGCGCGTTGGATTTCTGCCGGGCGGTGAAAGCGACCCAATATTCATCGCCGACCCGGGCCATCTCAGGCGCCCAGAAGTCGGCGACCCGAGTGCCGGTCGCGGTCCATCCAGGCTCTTGCCCGCGGGGAAAGACGAACGACTTGTGCTGCCACTCGATAAGGTCGCCTGAATGCAGGATCGGGAATGCATCGGGCGCGTCGTTGGATGTCGCGACGAGATAATAATCGTCGCCGGCCTTCAGCACCGCCGGGTCGCCGTAACCGCACAGGATCTGCGGCGAAATGTTCTCGGTCAGAAGCGGCTGCCACGAAATTTCACTCGCCGGGTGCTCGGCCGGCTCGGCCAGCATGTGCGGCATGCGAGTGCCGAAATCGCGCGACAGCTCGGCGTAGAACTGCGCGTAGAGCGGCTGCTCGCTGGCCGCGACGAAATAGCGTTTGGCGGCGCCGTCGGACGCGCGCACGTCGAAGCGCACCCCCTCGCCTTCCTCGGCAGCATCGACCTGGAAAGATATCGGCATCGGCGGGCGCGATAAATGCGCGGGCGGGCGATGAGAAGCCCTTCCGGGTTGGGACGCCCCAGCCTATGGTGACCCCATGCTCCGATTGCCTCCGACGCTGATCGCCGTCGCCGCGCTCGCCTTGTCGAGCTGTGCGACGCCCGTCGCGCGCTCGCCGGTCGCCGGCACTTACGCGAACCCGGTGCTGAATGCCGACTTCCCCGATCCGGCGGTTCTGAAAGCGCCCGACGGATTCTATTACGCCTATGCGACCCAGACCGAGATCGGCGGCAAATGGGTCAACATCCAGCTCGCCCGGTCGCCCGACCTGGTCACCTGGCAGCATCTCGGCGACGCGCTTCCGGCCAGGCCCGGCTGGGCGTCCAAAACCCAGGATTTCTGGGCCCCGCACGTCGCCCGGCATGGCGACACCTACTACATGTATTATTCGGCCAAGCCCGACGCGGCTCTCAGCGACGACAAGCGCGGGCTGTGCCTCGCGGTGGCGACCGCCGGCGGTCCGCTCGGACCGTTCGTCGACATCGGCAAGCCGCTCCAGTGCGGCGAGGGCTTCGTCAACATCGACCCGATGTCGTTCGACGATCCGGCGACCGGAAAGCGGCTGCTTTACTGGGGCTCGGGGTTCCGGCCGATCAAGGTGCAGGAGCTGGCGCCCGACCGGCTGTCCTTCGCTCCCGGGAGCAAGCCGGTCGACCTCGTCCCGATCATCAAGGACGATCCCAACCAGTATGAGCGGCTGGTCGAGGGCGCCTGGGTGATCCGCCGCGGCGGCTGGTACTACATGTTCTACTCCGGCAATAATTGCTGCGGACGCGAGGCCAATTATGCCGTCCTCGTCGCCCGCTCGAGGAGCGCCACGGGCCCGTTCCAGAAGCTTGCTAGCGCAACCGGCGCTCCGACCAGCGCCACCGGCGCCGCGACGAGCGCGATCCTGGAGAAGCGCGGAATCTGGTTCGCGCCGGGACACAATGCGATCATCACCGACGCGGCGGGTCAGGACTGGATGGTCTATCACGCGGTCGATGTGCGTCGCGCGCGCACCAAGGCGGCCGACGCCGTCAACACGCGCCGGATCATGCTGATCGACCCGATCGTCTGGCGCGACGGGTGGCCGCGGATCGAAAACAACGGCCCGTCGACCGAGCGCAAACGCGCGCCGCGGGTGCGCTGACCTTTTAGCCGCCGAGTGCGATCGGTTCGGGCTGGTTGCGCCGCATCCACAATCCGATCGGCACGCAGATCGCGACCGCAGCGACGATGAACAACCCGCTGGTCCAGTCGGCCGCAAGGAACGCGATCAACATCCCGACGTCGAGCAGCAGCGCGAGCGCGGGCAGCCACGGGTAAAGCTTGGCGCGGTAAGGCCGCGCCAGCTCGGGGGCCTCGCGGCGCAGCTTGAACAAGGCAAAGTCGGCGACAACAAACGGCACAATGCCCAGTGCGGCCATGATCAGGAACACTGTTGCGAATTGGCCGGTGAGAGTCAGCCCGAGCGCCGCCGCAGCGCTCAGCGCGAGCGCCACGCTGGGTGTCCCGCCGCGGTTGACCCGGAGCGCAGCGGTCGGGAACATCCTTTGCTCTGCAAGCCCATAGAGGATTCGCGGCGCACCCATCAGATTGGCGTTGAGGCAGGTGAGCGCGATCAGCACCGCGCCGATCGCGATCAGCTTGAACGCGAAGGGCCCGATGACCGGAGCCAGCGCATCGGCTATGGGCAAAGTCGATTTAGCAAGAGCGGCGGGACTCATCGTCAGGTACAGCGCCGCGCTGATCAGGCAATAGAGCGCCATGACGGCGAGCACGGTCATGAACATCCCGCGCGGAATGTTGCGGCTCGGATTTTGATCCTCCTCCGCGAAATAGGCGACGTTGGAAAAGCCTGTATAGCCCCCGAAAATCGTCTGATAGGCGACGATGATCCCGGTCGCGCCGATTGGACCGACGGCATGGCCGAGCGCCGAGCTGTCAATGGGCCGGGAGAACAAAATCAGCATGACCAGGGCGACCAGGAACAGCATCTTGGCCGCGCTGCCGATGATTTGGGCGGTGCTTCCTTCGCGCACTCCAAGCCAGTTGATTGCGATGAAGACGGCGAGGAAGCCGACTGCAATCGCGGTTACGTAGGACGCCAAAGGTGGAACGGCCAAAACCGTGAAATCGGAAGCGAGGATCGAGAGCGCCGCGACGGCCGCGATATAGCCGAGCCAGTCCGTCCAGCCGACCAGCAGGCCACCGGGCTCGCCGAATGCGGCGCGCGCAGGGACGAACAACCCACCCGCACGCGGCAAAGCCGTCATCAGCTCCGACACGACATTCGCCTGCAGCAGGCAATGAAGGCCGACAGCGAGCCACAAGCCGAGCGCGAAGCCAGCGTGCGGGACCGCGTCGAACACCACGGCCGGGGTTCGCAATATGCCGCCGCCGACGACCGTCCCGACGCCGACCGCGAGCGCGAAGGCCAGGCCCAGCACGCGCAACAGCTGACCGGCTTGCGGCGGCTTCCTGGCAAGCGTGGCGGCGACCTGCATCGACGGACGCTGCCCCGATTATCGCGGCCTGTCTAGGCGACAGAGTTTCGTCAAGCTAAGCGCGGCCATGGGCCTGCCGCCGATCCTTTCGAACCTGCGCATTCCGGTGATCGGGGCGCCATTGTTTATCGTCTCGAGCCCCAGGCTGGTGATTGCCCAGTGCACGTCCGGAATCGTCGGCAGCTTTCCGGCGCTGAACGCTCGGCCGGCCGAGAAGCTCGACGAGTGGCTGCACGAAATCACCGAGAGCCTGGCCGCGCACGACCGAGCCCATCCCGACGCGCCGGCGGCGCCGTTCGCGGTCAACCAGATCGTCCATCGCTCCAACGACCGCTTCGAGCGCGACATGGCGGTGTGCGCGAAGTGGAAGGTGCCGATCGTCATCACGTCGTTGGGCGCGCGGGTCGAACTCAACGATGCGGTCCACGGCTGGGGCGGGATCACGCTCCACGACGTGATCGACGACCGCTTCGCCCGCAAGGCGGTCGAGAAAGGCGCCGACGGGTTGGTCGCCGTCGCGGCCGGCGCCGGCGGCCATGCCGGACGCTGGTCGCCGTTCGCTCTGGTCCACGAGATCCGCCGCTGGTTCGACGGGCCGCTGGTGCTGTCGGGGGCGATCGCCACCGGCGGCGCGATCCTCGCCGCGCAATCGATGGGCGCCGACCTCGCCTACATCGGCTCGCCGTTCATCGCGACGCCCGAAGCCAACAGCTCCGATGCCTACAAGCAGGGGATCGTCGCGGCGAGCGCCGCCGACATCGTCTACACCGACCTGTTCACCGGCGTTCACGGCAATTATCTGCGCTCGTCGATCGTTTCTTCGGGGCTCGATCCCGACGCGCTCGCGGCTGGCACCATCGACGCGATGAAATTCGGGTCGGACGGCTCGAGCAAATCCAGGGCGTGGCGCGACATCTGGGGCTCGGGCCAAGGCATTGGAGCAGTCGACCGAATCCTGCCCGCCGCCGAGCTGGTCGCGAAACTGGCTGAAGAATATGCGGCCGCGAAGGCCCGCGTCTGCAGCTAGTGCAGCTGCTCGCCGAGACCGCGCTCGAGCCGCCCCATCAGCGCCCGCGCCGGGCTGAGCGCCGGTTCCTCGAACATCGTCCCCTCGTCGAGCCTTTTGACTCGCGAGTAGAGGTCGGCGCTGCTGTTGATCAGCCGCTGCGCGGCTGGCGGCAGCTGGGCGACGATCGCCGGGTCGCTGTCCGCCGCATGGCCGAGCCGCCGTTCCGGACGGCGGCCCTGGCGCGCCGGGATCTCGCCGCTTTCGATCGCCCGCTGAGTCAGCAGCCAGGCGACGATGTGCATGATCCGGGTCGTCACCTTCAACGACTCGCAGGCAAAGCCGACACGAACGAACGGCTCGAGCTCCGAGCGCGCCTCGCGCCCCGCCTGGTCGAAATAGGACCGGGCTTCGTCGGCCAGCAGCATCGCCTCCGTGTAGAACGCGTCGACCAGCCGCGGAGTGATCCGCGCCTCGGGCTGAAACATGTCGGTCGAATCGTCCATTGCTTCTCCAGACTGCCACCGATGACCGGCGCTGAAAACGATTGAAAATGGGCCTCGGCTGCCTTTCGGCCCCAAATCGTCCCGTCTCGGGACGGGGTCAGGCGATGATGTCCGGCACGCTTCGGTCGCGCAGCCGCTCGATTTCGTCCTTCAATCGAAGCTTGCGCTTCTTCAGCCGGGCAATCTCGAGCTGGTCGGCCGTCCCTTGCGCGATCAGCGCCGCGATCTCATCGTCGAGGGCTCTGTGCTCGAGCTGCAACGCGGCAAGCTGCTGCGCGGCAGTCTCGTCGTCGTTCATGCGCGCAGCCTAATCCATTCAGGCGTCGATTGGAAAAGTTCATGGCCGGCGGGCAAGGCAGGCCGCGCCGGGCTGTCGCCGAACCGTAATGATCGCCCGAGACAAAAGCCGAGAATCGTGATTTATTGGCGGACGGTCTTTCAACCCGGAAAGGAATCCCGCCGATGGACAAGGCACCTGTCGAGGATCTGGCATCCAAGCATGCAGCGCTTCACGCGCTCATCGACGAGGAAGAAAATCGCCCGCATCCCGACGAGGATTTGCTCCACCGATTGAAGAAGGAAAAGCTGAGGCTGAAGGACTTGATGCTCGGCCACTAGGGCCGGCCAAACGCCCCATACTGAAAGCGCGACGGCCGCTCAGTCGTCGCGCGACACCTTTTCGATCCGCTCGTGGCGCTCCTGCGCCTCCAGGGTCATCGTCGCGACTGGCCGAGCCTCGAGCCTGGCGAGCGAGATCGGCTCACCCGTCACTTCGCAATAGCCATATTCGCCTTCGTAAAGGCGGCGGATCGCGCATTCGATCTTGGCGATCAGCTTGCGCTGGCGGTCGCGGGTGCGCAGCTCGATCGCCCAGTCGGTCTCGCTCGATGCGCGGTCGGCGAGGTCGGGCTCGCGCAGGCAATCGACCTGGAGCTGCGCCATGGTCGCCCGCGATTCCTCGATGATCGCGTCCTTCCACTCCTTGAGGCGGCGGAGGAAGTAAGCGCGATGCTTGTCGCACATGAAGTCTTCGCGCTCCGTCGGGCCATAGCCCTCGGGAAGGATCAGCCGGTCAAACGGTAGCGGGTGTTCGCCATAAAGGTCGACAAGTGCGGTCGCCATAACCCCTCCCCAGTCGCGGCCCATCGAAAGAAGCTTCGATCAAGGCCACATATCCCGCCGCCGCTGCGGCCGGGCCCACCGGTGCAGCCGGAGGCGATTAAATCAGGCTTTCCCGCCACTTAAGACCGGGAAAGCCGGTCATCCCCAAGGCGCCTATAGTTAAGCCCCAACGCCTTAACAAGGACTGACGAAGGACGGCCGAAGAAAAGCGCAACATGTTGCCATTATGGCGCAATTCGGCCGTTGAGCGGTCCCGGTTGCGGCTTGCGTCCGCCTCGCCCATAGCGCCCGTTCGATGCGCATCCTGCTGACCAACGACGACGGCGTGAACGCGCGCGGAATGGCGCTCCTCGAAGCGGTGGCGCGCAAGCTCGCCGACGACATCTGGGTGGTCGCCCCGTCCGAGGAACAGTCGGGCGCGGGCCACTCGCTGACCCTGACCCAGCCGGTCCGCCTTCGCCATCATGGCGACCAGCGCTTTTCGGTCACCGGAACTCCGACCGACGCAGTCATGCTGGCGCTCGCCCATGTGATGAAGGATTCGCCGCCCGACGTGATCCTGTCGGGCATCAACCGCGGCGCCAACCTCGGCGAGGACGTCACTTATTCGGGCACCGTGTCGGCGGCGATGGAGGGAGCGCTCGCCGGCGTCCGCTCGATCGCCTTGAGCCAGGGCTATTCGCGCGAGGGCATGGGCGACACGGTCCCGTTCGCGGCGGCCGAAGGCTGGGCGGAGCGCGTGCTGTCGCCGCTGCTGACATTCGAGTCCGCGGCCGGCACTCTGATCAACGTGAATTTCCCCGCGGTCCCGGCCGACGAGGTCAAGGGAATCCGGGTCTGCCGCCAGGGGATCCGCGATTACGGCCGGTTGCGGATCGTCCAGCGCACCGACCCGCGCGGTTACGACTATTACTGGTTCGGCCTCGGTCCGATGGTCGAGACCCCCGGGCATCTGACCGATCTGGAGGCGGTCGCCGACGGCTATGTCTCGGTGACCCCGCTCCATCTCGACCTAACTCACGACGAATCCTTGCTGCCGCTCGGCCGCCAGTTCGAATCCTGACCAAGCAGCTCCGGCCGGCGCCGGGCGAGGACGAAGATCAAGCTCGGGATCAGCATCGTCAGGACGATGTCCTTGAGGGCTTCGCCAAGCTGCATCCCCGGGTCCGGCCAGACGTCGACCAGGAAGTCGTTCACTTCGTTGATCAGGACCAGCGCCAGCACCGCGAGCAGCGGCCTCCACCGCGCCACCGAGCTTTTGAACAGAACCGCGACCAGCAGCTGAATTAGCACGCCGACAAGGATGTGCAGAGCGTCCATGCTGATCCCCGTCGAATGCTCGACGAGCAGCTTGAACTGATGCCAGTCGAAGATTTGCAGGAAATTCATCGCGCCGAGTGCAGGTACCAGGGAAGCGCTTCGGCGATGCCGTCGCCGATGCGGTGCGTCGGTGCATAGCCGAGCAGCCGGTGGGCCTTGGCGATGTCGGCTTCCGAATGGAGCACGTCGCCGCGGCGGAAATCGGCGTGGACCGGCTCCTTGTCGTAATGCACCTGGTGCCGGGCCAGGCCGTCGCGCAACAGGCCGAACAGCTGGTTCAATGACGTTCGCTCGCCGACCGCGACATTGTAAACCTGGTTCTGCGCATCCTCGCCGGCGAGCGCGGCGCGCAAATTCGCCTGGACCGCATTGGCGACATAGCAAAAATCGCGGCTGGTCGAGCCATCGCCGTAGATCTCGATCGGGCTGCCGCTCATCATCGCCGCGATCCATTTCGGGATCACCGCTGCATAGGGCCCTTCCGGGTCCTGCTTGGGGCCGAAAACGTTGAAATAGCGCAGCCCGATCGACGGGAAATCATAGCTGCGCGCATAGACCGACGCGTAGATCTCGTTGGTGAGCTTGGTCGCCGCGTAAGGTGACAGCGGATTGCCGATCCGCTCCTCGCGCTTGGGCAGGTTGGGCTCGTCGCCGTAGGTCGAGCTCGACGCGGCATAGACGAAGCGCCTGACGCCCGCGAGCCGAGCAGCGTCGAGCATGTTGACGAAGCCGGTCACGTTGACGTCGTGCGATGTCAGCGGGTCGGCGAGCGATCGCGGAACCGAACCGAGCGCGGCCTGGTGAAGAACGATCTCGACGTTCTCGACCGCGCTGGCGCACGCATCCCGGTCGCGAATATCGGCCTCGATCAGCTGAAAGCTCGACCAGCGCTCGTCGCCAACCGCGGCCCGCACCTGGTCCAGATTGCCGCGGTGCCCGGTCGCGAAATTGTCGAGCCCGATCACCTGCTGGCCGGCGGCGAGCAAGGCTTCGACCAGGTTCGAGCCGATGAAGCCGGCCGCGCCGGTCACCAGCCACCGCCCACTGACCTTGCTCAGGCGGCCGGCGACGTCGTCTTGCAGTTCGATGGGCATTCGGGCGGGCTCGCTGGGCGGTTGTCGGTCCCGCCCCTTAGCGCGTGCCGGCGCCCAACCGGAAGTGCGTTAGCCTACGTAGCGCCCGTCCACATTTCCTGGCGGCGAATAACGGCAGATCAGATAGTCCCAGCTGCCGGTCGAGTGAATCACGCAGCCGACGCGCGTCGTGCCCTTCCAGATCAACTGAGTGTAGTGCGACACGTCGTTCCAGTTGCCCGTCCGGCTGACGTACGGGAACATGCCCGCGCGAAACATGCGCCGCTCGTCGATCCAGGTGCGGACCATCTGCTCGGGCGAGTAGGAACCGCGGGTTCCCATCCACAGATTCTCGCGCTGGCCGGGGCGCATCGCCCGCGGCGAGTGCTGCAGCCGGCCGACGCGCGCGAGCATCGGTCCGTACGCCGCCGCCGAGGCCGCGAGCTGCGGGTCCCACTGCAACGGCGGCAGGTTGAGCCGCGCCCGCTCGGAATTGTGCGACGCGAGCAATCGAACGGCGGTGTCCGTTCCGCGCGAATAGAGCATCGTCGCCGAATTGGCCGCTGTCGGCCACACCGTCAGCGCCATCAACGTCAGGCAGCTCGCAATCAGTTTTTTCACAACCCACCCCCGGAGGATTAAGACTGGAAGCAAATTAGGTTTCGAAATCCTAATGACATCTGAATTTCGGCCCCATTTACGATGGAACGTTGCGGTCAGGGGCCGAAAAGAGGTGCATTAACAGTGTGTTGTCGGAACCGCCGAGATCCGGTCGGGAGTACCGGCGGCACACCGCCTCACAACGCGGGCGCAAAGTGCTATTGCGCGCCAATGATTGCTCGTTCGCATCGGCCGGAGGCATCCGCGTGGTAGCCCCTGAGGGCCGCGGCATGGCGGCGGACCTCGCGCAGCTGTACCGATTCCTGTCTCCGGCGCGGCGGCGGCAATTCTTTTCGGTGCTGGCGCTGATGGTGCTCGGCGCAATCGCCGAGCTCGTGGCGATCGGGTCGATTGTGCCATTCCTGTCGCTGCTCGCCGGCGACTCCGGAGGGGAGCTGTTCCCCTGGCTGACCGACCTGTTCGAAGCGGTCGGTGCCGGCGACCACCGCGAGCAACTGGTCGCGGCGGCGCTGCTGTTCATGGCCGCCGCGCTGGTCGCTGGAGCGTTGCGCCTGCAGCTCGCCTGGTCGACCGAGAGCTTCGTGCTCGGCCTCGGCCACGAGCTTTCGGTCGAGATCCAGCGCCGCACTCTGGCGCAGCCTTATTCCTATCATGTCAGCCGCAATTCGAGCGAGATCATCGCCAGCCTCGAGAAAGTCCGGATGCTCACCTTCGGCGTTCTTTTGCGGCTGATGCGAGCGGTGACGGCGGGCTTCATCGCGCTGTTCATCATCGCCGCTTTGGTGCGGATCGATCCGTTCACGGCGGCGATCGCCGCCGTCGCGTTCGGAGTCCTTTACGCACTCGTCTCGGCCTTCACTCGGCAGCGGCTGGCGCGAAATTCGGCGATCCTCGGCTCCGCCTTTGAGCGGCGGGTACAAATCATCCAGGAGAGCCTCGGCGGAGTCCGCGACGTGATCATCGACGATTCGCAAAGCGTCTATGTCGACGAATTCCGCAAGGTCGACTGGCGCTTGACCCGCGCGCAGGTGACCACTTCCTTCATCGGCAGCGCCCCACGCTTCGTGATCGAAGCGGCCGGGATGGTTCTCATCGCCGCGCTTGCCTTGGCGATCGCCGGCCGTGAAGGCGGCCTTGCGCAGGCCCTGCCGATCCTGGGTGCGGTCGCGCTTGGCGCCCAGCGCCTGCTGCCGCTGATCCAGCAACTCTACGCGGCCTGGACCGGGCTTGCCGGGCAGCGCTCGGTGACCGCCCAGGTGCTCGATCTGCTCGCGCTTCCGGTCGAAGATCAGGCGCAGCGGTCGCGGCCGGGGGAGCCCTTGGAGTTCCGGCAAGCAATCGCGTTCGACAAGGTAAGCTTCACGTATCCAGGGCGGCAGCATCCAGCGATCGAGGACGTCAGTCTCTCGATCGAGTGCGGCTCGCGGGTCGCGCTGGTCGGTCCGACCGGCAGCGGCAAGAGCACTCTGGCCGACCTGCTGATGGGGCTCCTCGAGCCCACCGAGGGGACCATTGCCATCGACGGAACGCCGCTGACCCGCGAGACCAGGCGCGCCTGGCAGCGCAGCCTCGCCCACGTCCCGCAAGCGATCTTCCTCGCCGACGCCAGCATCGCCCGCAACATCGCCTTCGGGGTGCCGGCAGCGGACATCGACATGCAGCGGGTCGCTCGATCCGCCGCCGCCGCCCAGCTCGGCGGGTTCATCGACTCGCTTCCCGACCGCTACGAGACTTCGGTCGGAGAGCGCGGAGTGCGCCTGTCCGGCGGCCAGCGCCAGCGGCTCGGGATCGCCCGAGCGATCTACAAGGATGCGCGGGTGCTGGTGCTGGACGAAGCGACCATTGCGCTCGACCATGACACCGAGGTCGCGGTGCTCAGGGCTCTCGACCAGTTGGGCGGCGAAGGCCGGACCGTCGTGGTCATCGCCCACCGGCGCTCAACAGTCGAGCACTGTGATCTGATCGCGCGACTGGAAAATGGCCGGCTCGTCGAGCTTGGCACATTCGCCGAGGTGTTCGGCCGCCCGCCGCGGACCGCGACGAACTAGGCGGCGGCCGACAGCGCAGAGCGCTGCTCGCGCACCCACGACTGGAACATCAGCACCGCCCACAGCGCCGGTGTCGAGTCGCGCCGGCCGCCGAGGTGGTCTTGCCAGCGGCGCTGGACGATTGCCGGGTCGAACCAGCCGTCCCCGGCCATTCGCGACGCATCGAGCAGATCCTCGGCCCACGGCCGAAGCGGGCCCTTGATCCACTCGCCGACCGGAATCGCGAAGCCGACCTTGGGGCGCTCGAACAGCTCGCTCGGGACCTCGCGGTAAAGCAGTTCGCGAAGAATGTGCTTCCCGCGGCCGCCGCGCACCTTCATGTCGAGCGGGATCCGGGCGGCGAACTCGGCGACCCGGTGGTCGAGAAAGGGCACGCGAGTCTCGAGGCTCACCGCCATCGATGCGCGGTCGACTTTGCACAGGATGTCGCCGGGCAGATAGGAGACCGCATCGAAGTACATGGTCCGGACCGTGTCCGGTACTTCGTCGTCACAGTCCATGTCCTCGGCTCGCAGGGCGCCATGACCGCCGCGGACCGGCGATTCCTCGAAGCCCCACTCGTCGATGAAGCTGGAATAGAGCTCGTCGAAATTGCGCACCGAACCCGCCAGTCGAAGCCCTTTCTGGATCTTGCCGCCGATGAGCGGCTGGTGACGGCCCGAAAGCAGGCCGACCGCGCCGCTCCAGAATTGCGACGGCACCCGGCTCAGCGACGAGCCGATCGCCGAGCGCAGTGGCCGCGGCAGGCGGCGCAGCTGCTGCCACAATTGCGGTGCCGTGAAGTGCCGGTTGTAGCCGGCAAACAGCTCGTCGCCGCCGTCGCCGGTTAGCGCCACGGTCACCTGATCGCGGGCAAAGCGGCTGACGAGGTGGGTCGGGATCTGAGAGCTGTCGGCGAATGGCTCGTCGTACATCGACGGCAGAAGCGGGATGACGTCGCGCGCTTCCTGGACGGTCAAATAGCGTTCGCTGTGGACGGTGCCGAGGTGGGCCGCGACCGTCCTGGCGTCTTCGGCCTCGTTGAAAGCCGCTTCCTCAAAGCCGATGGTGAAAGTGCGGACCGGCGTCGAAGAGTATTTCTGGTAGAGGGCGACGATGGTCGAGCTGTCGACTCCTCCGGACAGGAAGGCGCCGACCGGCACGTCCGCGACCGACTGGTCGGTGATCGCTCTTGCAAGCACCTGCTCGAGCCCGTCGAGCGCTTCGCGTTCGTCGCCGATCCGCTGCTCGAGCCCGCGCCGGACGACGTCGCGGTACGACCAATAGCGGCGGACGTGGATTCCGCCGGCCGCCCCGTCCGCCCGTGGCGGAGCGTCGAGCGGGGTCCGTGCCGCCTCCGGCGTGATGGTCAGCACGCAGCCCGGCTCGAGCTTGAACAGCCGGCGGTAGATCGACAGCGGCGCCGGGATGTAGGTTCGCGCCGCGAATAGCCGAAGCGCGCGTCGATCGATCTGGCCGTCGAAGCGCGGATGGGCGCGGATCGCCTTGAGCTCGGAGGCGAAGACGAAATCCTTGCCCGCCCAGCCGTAGTAGAGCGGCTTCTCGCCGAAGCGGTCGCGGACCAAATGGAGCGTGCGCTGCTTCCGGTCCCACAAAGCGAAGGCGAACATTCCGACGATCCTGGGCAAGGTATCGGCCAGCCCCCAGGCGGACACGCACTCGAGGAAGGTCTCGGTGTCCGAATGGCCGCGCCAGCCGCCGGGCGGAGCATTGCCCGCCGCCTCGAGTTCCTTGCGCAGCTCGGAATGATTGTAGATTTCGGCGTTGTAGGTGATCACATAACGGCCGTCGGCGGACTCCATCGGCTGGTGCCCGGCGGGCGACAGGTCGACGATCGCCAGCCGGCGGTGGCCGAGCCCGACACCGGCCTCCGAGTCGATCCACACGCCCTCGTCGTCGGGGCCGCGGTGCACGAGCGGGTCGATCAGCCGCCGGACATCGCGCTCGTCGAGCCGAGATGAAGAGATGATTCCGGCGATCCCGCACATTTGGGTATCGGGTCCTTGCTAGAGCCGCATGCCGGCCGACTATTGCTCCGCCGAGGCGCCCGAAATCAAGCCGCGCTCCCGAAACGGCGAGTCACGGCAGGGCCGCGATGTCCGGCGGCACAAGCTTGCGGCGCGCTTCGGCCGAGAACAGCCGCTCGGCGCTGTAGAAGCGCAATGGCCAGTCGCGGCGGCCCATCGGGGAAAGCAGCAGCTCGTTGACCAGCTCGTGAAGCGGCTGGTTCAAGTCCGCCTCGGCGAGGAACAGCCGAACGCCGTGCAGGAACAGGCGGGTGATCGTCTCATGATAGCCCTCGTCATCGCTGTTCACCCCGCCGACACTCTCGTTGTAGGCGCGGATGATGCCCGGCAGCTGGCGGTCGATGTCGATGTCCGGCCGGCGGGTGAGCAGGAAAGTGGTCGCGGCGAGGTGCGCCTCGTGGGTCCAGTCGGAGCGCGGCAGGGTGCGGGCGGTCAGCCCCTCGCCAATTCGGACGATCTCGGATTCGTCATGGAAAAGCCGGGGTTTCTGGTCGCTCATCGGTCGGGCCTATTCGGCAGCCCGACTGCAAGCCGGGCGTCAGACGGTTTCGGGTGCGTTGCTCGTTTGCACGGCTTGCGGCCCGGATTGTCGAACGCCCTCGTCGACGTGCGGCGCGAACTCGGCGAAATTGGCCACGAACAGGTCGACCAGCCTGGCCGCCGTGCGGTCGTATTCCTCCTTGTCCGGCCAGGTGCCGCGCGGATCGAGTATGGCGGTGTCGACGCCCGGGACTTCGACCGGCACGTCGAAGCCGAAGTTCGGGTCCTTGCGGAAGTTCGCGTTCTTGAGGCTGCCGTCGAGCGCGGCGTTGAGCAGCGCCCTCGTCGCCTGGATCGGCATGCGCTTGCCGACCCCGTACTTGCCGCCGGTCCAGCCGGTGTTGACCAGCCAGCAGTCGACATTGCCCCTGGCGATCCGCTCTTTGAGCAAATTGCCGTAGACCGACGGGTGGCGCGGCATGAACGGCGCCCCGAAGCAGGTCGAGAAGGTCGCCTCCGGCTCGGTCACGCCGATCTCGGTGCCGGCGACCTTGGCCGTATAGCCGGACAGGAAATGGTACATCGCCTGGTCGGGCGTCAGCCGGGCGATCGGCGGCAGCACCCCGAACGCGTCGGCGGTCAGCATCACCACGTTGCGCGGCAACGGCCCCATGTTGTGCTCGGACGAATTGGGGATGAAGTCGATCGGATAGGCGCCGCGGCTGTTCTCGGCGAGGGTCGCGTCATCGAGGTCGAGCTCGCGCGTCACCGGGTCGATCACGACATTCTCGAGCACCGTTCCGAACCGCTTGGTGGTGGCGAAGATTTCCGGCTCGGCTTCGGCCGACAGGCGGATCATCTTGGCGTAGCAACCGCCCTCGAAGTTGAACACCGCGGTATCCGACCAGCCGTGCTCGTCGTCGCCGATCAGGGTTCGATGGGGGTCGGCCGACAGAGTCGTCTTGCCGGTCCCGGACAGGCCGAAGAAGATCGCCGTGTCGCCTGCCGGGCCGATGTTGGCCGAGCAGTGCATCGGCATGATCCCCTGCGGCGGAAGCAGGAAATTCAAGAGGCCGAACACCGACTTTTTCATCTCGCCGGCATAAGCCGTGCCGCCGATCAGGATGATCTTCTTCTCCAGGTTGACCGCAATCACCGTCTCGCTCCGGCAGCCGTGGCGAGCCGGATCGGCCTTGAAGCTCGGCAGGTCGATGATGAGATATTCGGGGTCGAAAGCAGCCAGCTCATCGGCTTGCGGCCGCACCAGCAGGGTGCGGATGAACAAATTATGCCAGGCAAGCTCGTTGATCACCCGCACCCGGACTCGGTGCTCGGGCTGCGAGCCCCCATAGAGGTCGGCGGCGAACAATCTGTCCTTGCCGCCGAGCGCTTCGAGGAAGTCCTGGTGCAGCCGGTCGAACGCATCGCCGTCCATCGGCTTGTTGGTCTCGCCCCACCAGACGGTGCGCTCGCTGGTGGAATCGCGGACGATGAAGCGGTCGCTGGCGCTGCGGCCGGTATGCTTGCCGGTGCGCACCACCAGCGGTCCGTGCCTGGCGAGCAGCCCTTCGCCGACGCGCACCGCATGCTCGACCAGGGGTGCGGTCGTCAGGTTCCAGTGGATCTCGGCGCCGGTCGCAATGCCCTGCGCTTCAAGCCCGTTCTTCGGAACCCGGTCGGTCACTCACATTCCCCTGTTAGATGTTCAAAGCGGCGGCCAGCCGGCACCTTTGCAAGTGGGCCTGCCGCTGCATACGTATGCGCCACAGCGCCTATAAACCCGAAAAAGTTGCCGGGTCAAAGCCGAGGCCCGCGGCTTGTTTCGGGATGAGACGCTGGCTAAGCCGCCCCTTCCGGCAAAAACTGCCGCCAAAAGGCCATCGATGAGCCAAGTGATCGCGCTGGTCGACGACGACCGCAACATCCTCACGTCCATCTCCATCGCGCTCCAGGCCGAAGGCTTCATCACTCGCGTCTATTCCGACGGGGACACGGCATTGAAGGCGTTCGCCGAAAATCCCCCGGACCTTGGGGTGTTCGACATCAAGATGCCGCGAATGGACGGAATGGAGCTGCTCCGCCGGGTGCGCGAGACGAGCGCGATGCCGGTGATCTTCCTGACCTCGAAGGATGATGAGCTCGACGAGGCGCTCGGCCTGGCGATGGGCGCCGACGATTATATCGCCAAGCCCTTCTCCCAGCGGCTGCTGATCGCGCGGATCCGCGCTTTGCTTCGCCGCCAGGAGCTCGCCAGGGGCGAGGCCAGCGCAACGCAGGATGAGCCCGAAGCGCCGTTGCTGGAGCGCCGCCGGCTGAGCATGGACCCGGCGCGCCACAAGGTGCTGTGGGACGGCAAGGACGTCACTCTGACGGTCACCGAGTTCCTGATCCTCGAAGCGCTCGCCCAGCGGCCCGGAGTGGTGAAGAGCCGAAACCAGTTGCTCGACATCGCCTACCAGGACGACGTCTACGTCGACGACCGCACCATCGACAGCCACATCAAGCGTATGCGGCGCAAGTTCCGAGCGATCGATCCGGATTTCGACGCGATCGAGACGCTGTACGGCGTCGGCTACCGCTTCGAAGATGAGTGAGCACCCGCAATCGGCCGAGGCCGATGACCTCGCGCTGAGCTGGTCCGGGCGGTGGACGCTCGCCCACCGGATCCTGGCGGTCAACATCCTGACACTGGCGTTGCTGGCGCTCAGCATCCTCTACCTCGATGCCTTCCGCAATCAGCTGAGCAAGGAGCGCATTCGCCAGACGCAGCGCGAAGCGGCGATCACCGCGCGCGTGCTGGAAGCGGTTCCCGCGCAGGCCCGCGGCGCGGCACTTGCGCAGGTCGCGCGCTCGACCGGCAGCCGGCTGCGGCTCTACGACTCGCAGGGCCGGCTGGTCGAGGACAGCTGGCGCCTCACCGGCCCGACCTACGAGCTGCGCGACCCCGCCACCCAGCGCTGGACCAAGGACGCCGCCCGGGCCCTCGACCGTGGCTTCAACGCGATCGTCGGGGCCGAGCCGATCGACGATTTCTCCGAGCCCGCGAACGACCGCCTCGCCGCCTGGCCGGAGGCGCTCGAAGCCAGGAGCAGCGGCCGCGTCGAGAGCGAAGTCCGCAACGCGCCGGACCTGACGCCGGTGTTTGCGTCGGCAGCGCCCGCCGCGGGCGGGATCCTGCTGGTGACCGAGAACGACCGCAACTTCACCCGCACGGTTCGAAGCCAGCGCGCCGCCCTCGGGATCGCGATGGCCTTTGCGACCATCCTGTCGATCCTCCTGTCGCTGTTCCTTGCCCGAACGATCGTCCGGCCGCTGCGCCGGCTGGCGCTGGCCGCTCATCGGGTTCGTTTGGGCCGTGCCCGCGAGGTCAAGGTCCCCCGCCTGCCGTCGCGAAGCGACGAGATCGGGCTCCTTGCCCGGGCGGTCTCGGACATGAGCCAGTCGCTGCGGCTGCGGATCGACAATATCGAGGCGTTTGCCGCCGACGTCACCCACGAGCTCAAGAATCCGCTGGCCTCGCTGCGCTCGGCGCTCGACGGCCTCGACCGGGTCGAGGACCCGCAGCTTCGCCAGAGGCTGATCGAGGTCGCGCGCGACGACGTCCGGAGGCTGGACCGGCTGATCGGCGACATCAGCGAGGCGGCTCGAACCGACGCCGAGCTCGCCCGGGCGGCGTTCGAGCCGGTCGATCTCGGCCCGCTGATCGAACAATTGGTATCGAGCTGGGAAACCAATCGCGAAAAGGGCGATGCGACGATCGCCTTCGCCCGGCCGCGGCGGGCCAGCGCGGTTGTGCTCGGCAAGCCGGACCGGCTCGTCCGAGCGATCGATAATCTGATCGACAATGCAATCAGCTTCTCGCCGCCGGGCGGGCTGGTGGAAATCGCCGCCGCCCGGGTCGGCGACAAGGTCCGAATCCGAATCGACGACGAGGGCCCCGGCGTTCCCGGCGAAGCGCGTCAGGCAATCTTTAACCGCTTCCACTCAGTACGGCCGGAGGGCGAGGATTTCGGCCGCCATTCGGGGCTCGGGCTTGCGATTGCCCGCGCAATTGTCGAAGGCCATGACGGGGAGATTGACGTGCAGGACCGCGACGATGCGCCTTCGGGCGCCCGCTTCACCATCTGCTTACCGGCGGCGAACCTGTCATGACGACCGCTCGTTTGTCATCCGAGACGGTTCACGCGAGCACCGTCGCGATCGAGGGCCGGGCGGTGCTGATCAGCGGACCGTCGGGGTCCGGCAAGTCCGACCTCGCGCTGCGCCTGCTCGACCGCGGTTTCACCCTGGTCAGCGACGACCAGACCATCGTCCGCCGCGAGGATGACCGACTGATCGCCTCGCCGCCGCCCAATATCGCCGGCAAGCTCGAAATTCGCGGCATCGGCATCGTCGACATGGACAATCTCACCGACATGCCGGTCGCGCTGCTGGTCGAGCTGACCAGCGAAATCCAGCGAATCCCGGACGACAGCCGCGAGCGGCCGATCCTCGGGGTCGCGCTGCCGCTGATCAGCATCGACGCGATGGCCGCTTCAGCTCCCTCCAAGGTGGCGCTCGCACTCGATCGAATGGGCCTCAAGCTCAAGTGAGCTGGAAGGTTCGTTGACCGACGCGCGGGCCGGTCAGCGACCTGGGCCGCGCTTGCTGCTCGTCACCGGAATGTCGGGCGCCGGAAAGTCGACGGTCCTCGACGCTCTCGAGGACATGGGCTGGGACTGCGTCGAGAACCTGCCCGCCTCGATGCTCAAGGATTATGTCGAGCAGGGCCTCGAGGGCGGCCGCCAGGTCCCGGTCGCGGTCGGGATGGACGTCCGAAGCCGCGGCTTCGACCCCGCAGCCTTGCCCGACATCGTCCGGTCGATCGACGGCGTCAGCCCGGAAATCCTGTACCTTGACTGCTCGGGCGCGGAGCTCATTCGCCGCTACGACGAGACCCGCCGCCGCCACCCGCTTGCGGCGGATCGGCCCGCCGAAGACGGCATCGCCCGCGAGCGCAGCTTCACCGCCGGGCTTCGCAGCGCGGCCGAGAGCGTGCTCGACACCACCGACCTGACGCCGGCCGAACTGCGCGATGAGCTTCGGCGGCGCTACGGCGGCCAGGCCGACCAGCCGGTGCTGACCATCGCCTCGTTCGGCTTCACCCGCGGCGTGTCGCGCACCGCCGACCTGATGTTTGACTTGAGGTTCCTGGCCAACCCGCACTGGGTCGACGAGCTTCGGCCGCTGACCGGCACCGACGACAAGGTCCGAGCCTATATCGAGCAGGACGAGTCCTGGGCCGAGACAATGGACCGCATCGAAGCGCTTCTCATCGACTGGATTCCCCGCTACTGGGCCGCCGGCAAAACCTATCTGACCGTCGCATTCGGCTGCACCGGCGGGCGCCATCGCTCGGTCTGTGCCGCGGTTGAAATGGCGGAACGATTGCGAAGAGCGGGCTTTTCCCCGAATGTCCGGCACCGCGACCTGGCGTCGCGGCCGAGCGACACGGTCGAAGGCAATGCCGGGCAAGGCTCCATTGGAGGCGAGTTGAGCGGATGATTGGACTTGTGCTGGTGACTCACGGCCGCCTGGCGGCCGAGTTCATCACCGCGTTGGAGCATGTCGTCGGGCCGCAAGAAGCGGTCGAGGCGATCGGCATCGGCCCCGACGACGACATGGAAGCGCGGCGCAAGGACATCGCCGAGGCGATCGGCCGAGTCGACAGCGGCGAGGGAGTCATCGTCTTGACCGACCTGTTCGGCGGCACCCCGTCCAACCTCGCCATCAGCCTGATGAAGAGCGAGAACGTCGAGGTCATCGCCGGGGTCAATCTGCCGATGCTGATCCGCCTCGAGAGCGCCCGCAAGGTGATGGGGGTCCACGCCGCGGTGACCGCCGCTCGCGAGGCCGGGCGCAAATATATCTCGGTCGCTTCGGAGATCCTCGGGGAAGCCGCGGCTTGACCGCAGTCCGGCGCGACGTCCGGATCGCCAACCAGCGCGGGCTGCACGCTCGTGCAAGCGCGAAATTCGTCAGCATGGCGAGCCAGCTGCCGGCGACCGTCGAGGTCGAGAAGGACGGCAATCGGGTGTGCGGCACCTCGATCATGGGGCTGATGATGCTCGGCGCGGCGATGGGCGACGAGATTACCATCCACGTCGAGGGCGAAGGAGCGCAAGCGGCGCTCGAGCAGTTGGCCGAGCTGGTCGAAAGCCGCTTTGGCGAGGGCTGATGGTCCGCCCCGATGCCTAGAAGCGTCACCGCTTTCTCCAACGCGACGGTGAAAAGGCTGCGCTCGCTGCGCGACAAGAAGGCGCGGCGCTCGGAAGGTCTGTTCCTGGCCGAAGGGCTGCGGATCATCGCCGAGGCGCGCGGCAGCGGGCGCCTCCCCGAGATCATCGCTTTCTCGCCCGCCGGCGCTCAGCATCCGCTGGCCGCCGACATTATCGCGGAAACCGAGGCGACCGGCGGTGAAGCGATCGAGACCAGCCCGGACATTCTTGCCAAGATGTCGGGCAAGGACAATCCGCAGACGGTGATCGCCGCCTATCGGCAGCCCGACCTGTCGCTCGAGCGGATCGACCGGTCGGCGGCCCCTCTATGGATCGCCGTGCAGGCGCTGCGCGACCCGGGCAATATCGGCACGATCCTGCGAACCGGCGACGCTGCGGGGGCCGGCGGCTTGATCCTGATCGACGAATGCGCCGACCCGTTCTCGGTCGAGGCGGTGCGCGCCTCGATGGGCGCCTTGTTCACGCAAGGCATCGCGGCCGCGCGGTGGGACGAGTTCATCGCCTGGCTGCGCACCGGGCCTGGCCAGCTGGTCGGAACCAGCCTCAAGGCCGACCACGACTATCTCGATGCCGAGTATCAGGCGCCGTGCTTCCTCTTGATCGGCAACGAGCAGCAGGGCTTGCCGGCCGATTATGAGGCGGCGTGCGACCTTCTGGTCAAGATCCCGATGGCCGGGCGCGCCGACAGCCTCAACGCGGCGATGGCGGCGGCGGTGATGGCGTTCCAGGTCAAGGCGAGCTGGCGCGGCTGACGGAACCGCCATGCGGCCCAAGCGGTTGCTTGATCATGAAAAGAGTGTCTGCACTGCTGCTCGCCGGCCTGCTCGCCGGCTGCATCACCCCGCCCCCGGCGCCGCCCGCGCCCTATTCCGCCCGCGGCAGCCAGCCGAACTGGTCGCTGATCATCGACAACCAGCACGTGACCTACATCCGCGCCGACCAGTCGGTGCTGCGCGAGCCGACCCCGCAACCGGTGATCACCGCCGCCGGCTCGACCTATCAGTCGCCGCGCATCCGGGTGACCATCACCCACGCCCAGTGCCGCGACGGCGTCAGCGACCGGGTCTATCCGGACCGGGTGCGGGTCGACGTCGATGGCCGGGCGTTCAACGGCTGCGGCGGGCTCTAGGCGGATGAAACGGCTCGTGCTCGCCGGCGCCGTGCTGGCGATGGCCGGCTGCGCGCCCGTCGCGGGCGCAATCCCGCCCCAGAACGCAAGCGTGGCCGGCACCCGCTGGCAAGTCGTCGAGATCAAGGGCCGGGCGACCCCAGCCTCCGACCTCTACCGGATCAGCTTCGAGCGCGGCCAATTGGGCGCCCGCTTCGGCTGCAACCATATGGGCGGCTCCTACCAGCAGGTCGGAGGGACGATCCACGTCGGCCAGGTGGCCAGCACTCTGATGGGCTGCCCGGAGCCGGCCGGCACCTTCGAGGCCGAGGCCGGAGCGATCCTTTCCCAGCCGATGAGCGCGACCTGGATCAGCCGCGACCGGCTCGAGCTCAGCAACCGCGCCGGCGGAATGAAGCTGGTCCGCCTGCCGTAGCGCGCTAGGCCGCCGCGTCGTCCTCGTTGGCGCTCGCCGGAGCAGCGATCTTGGTCAGCGGCCGCGGGCTCGCCTCGACCATCGGCGGCGGCTCCATCGCCTTGGCGCTGCCCGCTCCCAGGCCCTCGAACTTGCGAGCCTGGGTCAGCACCTGGCTCTCGAAGCTTCCGACCATCTGGTTGTACGCGGAATTGGCGGTCGAAAGGTTCTTGCCCATCCGCGCCATATGTTCAGCCATCGTCGCAAGGCGGGAGTGCAACTCCTTGGCAATCCTGGCGATTTCTTCGGCGGACTCGTTTCTCTCGGACTGCTCCCAATAATGGGCGGCGGTCCTGGCGACGACGACCAGGTTGGTCGGAGTGGCGAGCAGCACCTTGCGTTCGAACGCCCATTCCCAAAGCGTCGGGTCGAGCTCCAGCGCGGCATTGAGGAAGTGCTCGCCGGGGACGTACATCACGACCAGCTCGGCCGAATCGCCGAACTGCGCCCAATAGGCTTTCGAGCCCAGCTGCTGCGCATGAGCGCGGATCGATGCGACATGAGCCCGGAAGCAGGCGGCGCGCTTGTCCTCGTCGACCTCGTCGCAGGCATCGAGATAGGCGTTCAATGAGCATTTGGCGTCGATGATCAGCTGGCGCCCGCCGGGCAGTCGAACCACCACGTCCGGGCGCAGCTTGCCGTCCTCGCCGTCGACCGACACCTCGGTCCGGAAATCGGCATATTCGCTCAGGCCCGCATGTTCGAGGACGTTGCGCAGCGACTGCTCGCCCCACCGGCCGCGGGCCTTGGGCGACGAACGCAAGGCGTTGACCAGGCTGCGGGTCTCGTCGCGCACCTGCCCCTGCCCCGCGCGCACCAGCTCGACCGCCTCGCGGAGCCCGGCATAATGGTCGACGCGCTCCTTTTCGACCGACTGGAGTTTTTCCTCATAGCGTTTCAACGTCGCTTCGACCGGCTGCAGGAGTGATTGCAGCTTGGTGGACTGCTCTTTGTCGGCCTTGGCCATTCGGTCGTCCGCCTTGGCAAGGAAATCCTTGTGAGCCCTTTCCAGCAGTTGATCGCCGATCTCACGAAACTGGACGACCAGTTGGTCTCGCGACTTCTGCAGGTCAGCCATACGAGCGTCGAAATTGCGCGCGTCGGACTCGAGCGCAGCCTTGGCGGTGAGCGCGTCATTACGTTCGATGGTGACCGCGTCGAGCAGCTTTTGCAGTTCAACAGCCCGCTCTCTGCCTTGGCTGGCGCCGCGAGAGGCCGCGAACCACCCAAGCCCTAGTCCGAGGACCAGAGCGGCCAACGCCAGCACGACTGCAACCACCGGCTCCATGACCTGACTCCCCGAAGCGGAACAGAGTGTGAACTCTAGGGCCTGGGCGCGGCTCGCTCAAGCGGAACATACACGGTTGGCGCCGGTTCACCCTGTGCCGGCCCAAAGGGGAAAACCATGTCCATCCGCAAGATGATCGCCCTCCATCCCGACGTCCAGGGGCACGTCAACCAGCCGCTCGGCGATGCGGTCCACCACGCGATGTATTGCGCGAAGATGTGCCTGAGCTGTGCCGACGCCTGCTCGGCCGAGGACATGGACATGGTCCAGTGCATCCGGACCTGCCTCGATTGCGCGGCCGTGTGCGACACCACCGCGACGCTCGGCCTGCGCCGGGCCGGCTCCAACGAGGCGGTGCTGAAGGAAATGCTCGAGCTGTGCGCGCGGGTTTGCGACGCCTGCGCCGCCGAATGCGACCGGCACGATCACGAACATTGCAGGCTGTGCGCGCAAATCTGCCGCGAATGCGGCGACGACTGCCGGAAGGCGGCGGTGACGATTACGCCTTAGTTCCTCCCCGGAAACGGGGAGGGGGACCATTGGCCGAAGAGCGAATGGTGGAGGGGGCGCGGTGCCAAGCGAAGGCCCCCCAGGGTCAGCTGCGCTGCCACCTCCCCGTTTCCGGGGAGGATCAAGCTGCTCTAAGACCGCGCTCCTTGCGCATCTTGGCGAGCTTCTTGAGCACCATCTCGCGCTTCAGCCGCGACAGATGGTCGATGAACAGGATGCCCTCGAGATGGTCCATCTCGTGCTGCAGGCAGACCGCAAGCAGCCCATCGAGCTCCTCCTCGTGGGGCTTGCCGTGCTCGTCGAGCCAGCGGGCGCGGATCCGGTCGGGCCGCTCGACGTCCGCATATTGGTCGGGAACCGACAGGCAGCCCTCCAGATAGGGCACTTCCTGGTCGGAGCGTCGGAGGATTTCGGGGTTGATGAACACGCGCGAATCCCGGATCGGTTCGCCGTCCTCTTCCTCGGGCTCCTGCAGGTCCATCACCAGCACCCGCCTGGGGACCCCGACCTGGATCGCGGCAAGGCCGATCCCCGGCGCCACGTACATCGTCTCGAACATGTCGGCGATCAGCTTGCGCACCTCGTCGTCGACCGTCTCGACGGCCAAGGAGATCTGGCGCAGGCGCGGGTCCGGGACCTCGACGATGGGCAGGATGGCCATGGCGGTTATCTAGTCTTTCAAGCGGCTTGCTTCAAGCAATCGGGCGCCTCGCGCGCAACGCCTGGGCAAGCGTTCCCTCATCGAGATAGTCGAGCTCGCCGCCGACCGGCAGGCCATGGGCGAGCTGGGTCAGCCGGACCGGATATTTCTCGAGCCGTTCGGCGAGATAATGGGCGGTGGTCTGGCCCTCGAGGGTCGCGTTCATGGCCAGCACGACCTCGTCGATGCCGCCCGCGGCGACCCGCGCGACCAGCCGGTCGATGCCGAGATCCTCGGGCCGGACGCCCTCGAGCGCCGACAGCCGCCCGCCGAGCACATGGTAGCGGCCCGGGAACAGCCGCGAGCGGTCGAGCGCCCACAGGTCGGCGACCTCCTCGACCACGCACAGCAATTTGTCGTCGCGGCGAGCGTCCGAGCAGATGCCGCACGGATCGGAAGTGTCGAGATTGCCGCAGGTCGAGCAGGTCGACAGGCGCTCGGAAACATCGCGCAGCGCCGCCAGCAGCGGATCGAGGGCGGTTTCGCGCCGCTTCATCAGGTGCAGCACCGCGCGCCGCGCCGAGCGCGGCCCGAGGCCGGGAAGCCGGGCCAGCGCCTGGCTCAGCGCCTCGATTTCCTGTGATGCCATTCACCTCACATAGTCCCTTCGGGCTGAGCTTGTCGAAGCCCTGTCCTTCACTTTCTACGCTGGAGGGATAAGGACAGCCCTTCGACAGGCTCAGGGCGAACGGGTTCGGATGAGAATTGTCTTCATGGGAAGCCCGGAGTTCGCGGTGCCGAGCCTCGAGGCGCTGGTCGGCGCGGGGCACGAGCTGGCCGCGGCCTACTGCCAGCCGCCGCGGCCGGCGGGACGCGGCAAGGCGCCGCGGCCGACGGCGGTGCAGCGGAGAGCCGAGGAGCTGGGCATCGAGGTGCGGACCCCGACGAGCCTGCGCTCCGCGCAGGAGCAGGCCCGATTCCGGTCGCTCGACGCCGATCTCGCGATTGTCGCGGCCTACGGATTGATTCTGCCGCCGCCGATCCTCGAAGCCCCGAAAGCCGGGTGCATCAACGTCCACGCCTCGCTGCTGCCGCAGTGGCGCGGAGCGGCGCCGATCCAGCGCGCGATCCTCGCCGGCGACACGGTCAGTGGGATCACGATCATGCGCATGGACGAAGGCCTCGATACCGGCCCGATGCTGCTCCAGCGCGAGCTTCCGATCGCCGGGAAGAACGCCGGGCAGGTCACGCAAGAGCTTTCGCGATTGGGGGCGGCCGCGCTGCTCGAATGGCTCGCCTCGCCGACCCAGCCGATACCGCAGCCCGACGAAGGAATGACCTACGCGGCCAAGCTCGCCAAGGCCGAAGCGCGGATCGACTGGAGCCGCGGCGCCGAGGCGGTCGTTCGGCAGGTGCTGGCGTTCGCGCCGTCGCCTGGCGCCTGGTTCGAAGCCGACGGCGAGCGGGTCAAGATGCTGGACGCGGAGGCAGGCGAAGCCTCGGGCCGGCCCGGGGAAGTGCTCGACGACCGCCTGGCGATTGCCTGCGGCCAGGGCGCGGTGCGGCCGCTGCTGGTCCAGCGCGCCGGACGGGCGCCGATGACCTCCCAGGAGCTGCTGCGCGGCTTCGCGATCCCGGTCGGCACGGTCGTCCGTTGACCCGCTGGCGGCTGACCATCGAATATGACGGCCGCCCGTTCATGGGCTGGCAGCGGCAGGACAACGGCCCGTCGGTCCAGCAGCAGGTCGAGGCGGCGATTTTCCGGATGACGTCGGAACTGGCGACAGTTCATGCGGCTGGCCGAACGGACTCAGGTGTCCACGCGCTGGCGATGAGCGCCCATGTCGATATCGCCAGGACGCTGAGCGCCGACCGGTTGCGCGACGGGCTCAACGCGCTGGTCCGGACCGAACCGATCGCGATCCTCGCCGCGAGCGAAGTCGACGACGACTGGCACGCGCGCTTCTCGTGCATCGGGCGGCGCTACGAGTATCGAATCCTCAACCGGCGAGCGCCGCCGGCGATCGAGCGCGGGCGCGTGTGGCATGTCGCGGCGCCGCTCGATGCCGAGGCGATGGCCGAGGGCGCGTCGCTGCTGGTCGGGCGCCACGACTTCACCACCTTCCGTTCGGCCCAGTGCCAGTCGCAAAGCCCGGTCAAGACGCTCGACCGGCTCGAGGTCGTCCGCGACGGCGACGAGATCCGGGTCGCCGCGGCGGCGCGCAGCTTCCTCCACCACCAGGTGCGATCGATGGTCGGCTGCCTGGCGATGGTCGGGCGCGGGCAATGGAAGCCGGCCGACATCCGCACCGCGCTCGAGGCGCGCGACCGGGCCGCCCTCGGCCTCAACGCGCCCCCGGACGGCCTGTATTTCGCGGAAGCGATCTACCCCTAATCCTCCCCGGAACGGGGAGGGGGACCATGTGCAACATGGTGGAGGGGCGGCGTGCCACGCGCGGACCCCCTTCCGTCAGCCGGCGGCTGCCACCTCCCCGGCCGGGAGGAGCTAGACCAGCACTTCGCGCGCCGGCGGCTGGCCGAGGAACGCTTGCGGGCTCGCCGTCAGCCCGTAGGCGCCGGCACAGAAAATCGCCATTATGTCGCCGGGCTCGGCATGCGGCAGCGACACGTCGTCGGCGAGCAGGTCGAGCGGAGTGCACAGGCAGCCGGTGACGGTCACCTGCTCGTCGGGCTCGCAGCCGAAGCGGCCGGCGATGGCGACCGGGTAGTTGCGGCGCAGCAGCTGGCCGAAATTGCCGCTTGCGGCGAGCATGTGGTGGAGCCCGCCGTCGGTGACGAGGAACGTGCGGCCGCCGCTCTCCTTGCGGTCGATAATCCGCGCCAGATAGACCCCTGCCTCGCCGACCAGCCAGCGGCCGAGCTCGATCGCGAAGCGGGTCTCGGCGAGGACGTCGGGAGCGCCGCCAAGAGTCTCCGCCAGCGCCGCTCCGACCGCCTCGACGTCGAGCGGCTGCTCGCCGGGGAAATAGGGGATTCCAAAGCCGCCGCCGAGGTTGAGCTCGGGCGGAGCGGCACCGGCCGCATCGGCGATCTCCGCCGCCAGGGCCACCGTCGCCCGCTGCGCCTCGATCAGCGCGTCCGCGGCCAGCACCTGCGACCCGGCGAAGATATGCAAGCCCCGCCACTCGGCGCCGTCGTCGATCACTCGCCGGACCAGCGCCGGGGCGCGATCGGCATCGACCCCGAACGGGCTGGCGAGGCCGCCCATCTTCATTCCCGAGCCCTTGATCCCGAACGGCGGATTGACCCGGACGGCGATCCTGGGCTGGCGGCCGGCCCGCCCGGCGATCGTCAGCGCGCGCTCCGCCTCGCCCTCGCTTTCGACGTTGAGAGTGACGTTCGCGGCAATGGCAAGCTCGATTTCCCCGTCGCGCTTGCCGGGTCCGGCAAAGCTGACCGGAAGCCCGGCGACTTCCGCCTCCTCGAGCATCCGCAGCTCGCCCGCCGAGGCGATGTCGAAGCCGTCCACGTGCCGCGCAAGGAACCTCAATAATGGCCCGTAAGGATTTGCTTTGACGGCATAATGCAAGGCCAGTCCGTCCGGCATCGCCGCCCGGAAGCGGGCGACCTGGCCGCCGGCGATTATGTTGTCGTAGACGAACAAGGGAGTGCCGCCGGCCTGCTCGATCAGCTCGTCGGCCGACCAGCCGCCGATCTTCAGTCGGGCGTCTTCATCCGCGCTGAATTGCGCCGGGATCGGCCCCATCGCCTTCATTCGAACTCCTTGACCAGCGCCGCCCGGTCGACCTTGCCGGTGGCGCCGAGCGGCAGCGCTTCGCGCCAGACGATGTCGCGCGGGTGCATGTACGCCGGCAGCTCGGCGGCGAAATAAGCGCGCAGCCGCTGCTCGGCATCCGCGCCCCTGGCGACCGCAATCAGCATCACCGCCTGGCCGAGCCGGTCGTCCGGGACTCCGAGCGCGAGCGCTTCGCGGACCGCTCCGCTGGCCAGGGCCGCCTCCTCGATTTCGTTGGGACTCAAGCGGTTGCCGCTGACCTTGATCATCGCATCGTCGCGGCCTCGGAAGCGGATCAGCCCGTCCTCGCCCTCCACCACCCGATCCCCCGACCAGACCGCGATGCCGCCATGGCGGGAACCGGGCGGCGCCGGACGAAACCGTTGCTGAGTCCGCTCCGGGTCGCTCCAGTAGCCTTGCGCGACCAGCGGCCCGGCGTGGACCAGCTCGCCTTCCTCGCCCGGTTCGGCCTGGCTGCCGTCGCGACGAACGACCATGACTTCGGCGAACGGGATCCCCGTTCCGACGCTGTCGGGATGCTCGTCGACCAGCGCGGGATCGAGGCTGGTCGAACGGAAGGCCTCGGTCAGCCCGTACATCAGGTGCAACCGGGCATCGGGGAACAGTTCGCGCAAGCTGCGTACGACGCGCGCCGGCAAATGACCGCCGCTGTTGGTCAGGCTGCGAAGGCTCCTGCCCGCGCCGCCCGGCCAATCGGCCTCGGCCAGCTGGATCCACAGCGGCGGCACTGCGGCGAGCACGGTGACGTCATGACGTCCGACTGCCCGAACGACGTCTCGCGGCAACAGGTAATCGAAGGCGATCGCATGGCCGCCCGCCGCCCAGGTCGAGAGCAGCTGGTTCTGGCCGTAGTCGAACGCCAGCGGAAGCACCGCCAGCGTCCGGTCCTTCGCGGAAAGCCCGAGGTAATGAGCGACGCTGATCGCTCCGAGCCACAGATTGGAGTGGCTCAGCATCACCCCCTTCGGCCGCCCGCTCGAGCCGGAGGTGTAAAGCAGAGCGGCGAGTTCGTCGGGATCCGCGTGGGACAATGGCAAGGCGTCGTCACCCGCCTCCCATTCCTCGAGCGCGATCATGCGCGCTTGCGCTCGATCATCGTCCAGCAGCGTCGCCAGCCGCGCCTGGTTGGCGATCAGCAGCCTGGCGCCGCTGTCGGCGAGGATGTGCGCGACCTGCGCGCGTTTGAGCACCGGGTTGACCGGAACATGGACCAGCCCGGCCCGGGCGCAGGCCAGCGGCAGCACGCAGGCGAGCAAGGTCTTGGCCATCCAGCTGGCCACCCGGTCGCCCGGCGACAGCCCCTGGCCGATCAAGGCCGCCGCCGTCCGCCCGACCTCCTCATCGAGTTCGCGGTACGACCAGGTCCGACTGCCCACGCTCAGCGCCGCATCGCCGGGCGCGCCGCGGCTCGCCAGGCGGTCGAGCGGATAGGGTCTGGGATCGGGCCCGCTCATGCGTCTTTACGTTAGCCGCCGGGTCCCTCCAGCGCCAGCGCCGGGTCCCGGCTTGCGCGGCATCGGCATCCGACGCACAGCAGTTTCCGAGTCATGGACCTTTCACTGAATCTCCTCGCCTCGATCGTCCTGATCGTCGTCGTGACCATCGTCCACGGGTCCGGCGTCACGCTCGCCGGCAAGCTGCTCAAATATGAGGAAGGGGAATTCAGCCGGCGAAGCCTGTTGTTCGTCGAGTTCCACTTCCTGGTGCCGATGGCGCTGTTCCTGTTCGGGCTGCACCTGGTCGAGATCGCGATCTTCGCGTCATTCTACATGATCGTCGGCGCCATCGGCACCGTCGAGGACGCCTTGTACACGTCAGCCGCCGCGTACGCGACGCTCGGCCTGTCCGAACACGGGCTCGCCGGATGGCGGCTGGTCGGCGCGTTCGAGGGTCTCGCAGGGTTCCTGATGATCGGCTGGTCGGTGGCGGTGTTCATCGCCGAGATGGACAAGGTCGTGCGCAAGTGACCCCTGGCGCGCGGCTTGCTGCCTTGGACGACATTCTCTAGCGGGCGGCGGTGAAGCCGAACCGACAGCGCGCAGAGCCGGCAACGGCCACGACGGTCGAGGCAACGCTTCGGGCACTGCTCGCCGACACTCTCGGGCTGCCGGCCAGGCGGGTCGCCGGCTTCACCGAGGCGACCCCCTTGTTCGGCGCCCTTCCGGAGTTCGACTCTCTCGCGGTGGCAAATTTCCTCACCGCGTTCGAGGAGCGGTTCGCGGTCCTGATCGAGGATCCTGACGTCGAGGCCGAGGATTTCGCCAGCTTCGGCGCCCTGCTCGCCTTCACGAAAAGAATGACTCTGGGCTAGCGGGCGGACGCCTCCCGCCAGGCTATTCGGCGGCCATTGCCTCGAATTCCTGAGCGGCGAGATATTTCTCGGCGTCGAGCGCGGCCATGCAGCCGGTGCCCGCCGCGGTCACCGCCTGGCGGTAGATCTTGTCCATCACGTCGCCGCACGCGAACACCCCCTCGACGCTGGTCCGGGTCGAGCCGTCCTGGACCTGGATATAGCCGTCCTCGTCGAGGTGGAGCTGGCCGGCGAACAATTCGGTGGCGGGCGTGTGGCCGATCGCCACGAACGCGCCCTCGACGTCGATCCGGCTGACTTCGCCCGAGCGGGTGTCGCGGATGTCGAGACCGACCAGGGCCTCGGGGTCGCCGCCGCCGATGAATTCGGCGACCTCGTGGTTCCAGATCACCTTGATCGCCGGGTTGGCGAACAGCCGGTCCTGCAGGATCTTCTCGGCGCGAAGCGAATCTCGCCGATGGATCAGGGTCACGTCGTGGCTGTGGTTGGTCAGGTACATCGCCTCCTCGACCGCGGTGTTGCCGCCGCCGATCACCGCCACCTTCTTGCCGCGGTAGAAAAAGCCGTCGCAGGTCGCGCAGGCCGAAGCGCCGCGCCCCTTCATATGCTCCTCGGACGGGAGCCCGAGCCATTTCGCCTGGGCGCCGGTCGCGATCACCACCGTGTCGGCCGAGTAGACGGTGCCGCCGTCGCCGGTCAGCCGGAACGGGCGCCGCGACAAGTCGACGGCGGAGATGTGGTCCCAGACGACCTTGGTGCCGACATGCTCGGCCTGCGCCTGCATTTCCTCCATAAGCCACGGGCCCTGGATGACGTCGCGGAATCCCGGATAATTCTCGACGTCGGTGGTGGTGGTCAGCTGGCCGCCCGGCTGTATCCCCTGGATCAGGATCGGCGCCAGCCCGGCGCGCGCCGCGTAGATCGCGGCGGTGAGGCCGGCCGGTCCGGAACCGAGAATCGCGACTCGAGTGGAGACGGTGTTGGTCATGCGAGGCCCGATTTAGGGATGCCCATCGGCCTAGACCAGCCGCGACTTGTCGAGCGCTGCCTTGATGAAGCCGGCGAACAAGGGGTGCGGGTTGAACGGGCGGCTCTTCAACTCGGGGTGGAACTGGACTCCGACGAACCAGTCGTGATCGGTCCGCTCGACGATCTCGGGAAGCTGGCCGTCCGGGGACATGCCCGAGAACAGCAGCCCACCCTTCTCCAGCGCATCGCGATAGTGGACGTTGACTTCGTAGCGATGGCGATGGCGCTCGCTGATCTCGGTCGTCTGGTAGATCGAGGCGACCCGGCTGTTGCCGGCGAGCCTGGCCGGATAGGCGCCGAGCCGCATGGTGCCGCCAAGCTCGCCGCCGGCCCGGCGCTGCTGGAGCCCCTCCTCGCTCATCCACTCGGTGATCAGCCCGACCACCGGCTCGGGAGTGTCGCCGAACTCGGTGGTCGACGCCTCGGCGATTCCGGCGAGGTTTCGGGCGCCTTCGATGCACGCCATCTGCATTCCCAGGCAGATGCCGAAAAACGGCACATTGCGCTCGCGGGCGAACTTGACCGACGCGATCTTGCCCTCGCTGCCGCGCTCGCCGAAGCCGCCCGGCACCAGGATCCCGTGAAGCGGCTCCAGTTCGGCGGCCAGATTGGCGTCCTCATGCTCGAACAGCTCGGCGTCGAGCCAGCGGATGTTGACCTTGGCGCGGTTGGCGAGCCCGCCGTGGACCAGTGCCTCGTTGAGGCTCTTGTAGGCGTCCGGAAGACCGACATATTTGCCGACGACGCCGATCGTCACCTCGCCTTCGTGATTGTCGAGCCGGTCCATGATGTCGTGCCAGCGGGCCAGGTCCGGCTCGGGCGCATCGTCGATCCCGAAGGCCTTGAGCACCTCGTCGTCGAGCCCTTCGGCGTGATATTGCAGCGGGACGTCGTAGATCGAGCGGGCGTCGAGCGCCGGGATGACCGCCGATTTGGCGACGTTGCAGAACAAGGCGATCTTGGCGCGGTCGCTGTCGGGCAGCTGCCGATCGACCCGGCACAGCAAGACGTCGGGCTGGATGCCCAGGCTGGTCAGCTCGCGCACCGAATGCTGGGTCGGCTTGGTCTTGAGCTCTCCAGCCGCCGCGATCCACGGCACCAGGGTCGTATGGACGAACACGCCGTTGGGCCGGCCAAGGTCGTTGCGCAGCTGGCGGATCGCCTCGACGAACGGCAGGCTCTCGATGTCGCCGACGGTGCCGCCGATCTCGCAGATGACGAAATCGACGTCATCGGTGTCGGCGATGGCGAATTCCTTGATCGCGTTGGTGACGTGGGGGATCACCTGGACGGTCGCTCCGAGATAGTCGCCGCGCCGCTCGCGGGCGATGATGTCGCGGTAGATGCGCCCCGTGGTGACATTGTCCGACTGGCGCGCCGAAACCCCGGTGAAGCGCTCGTAATGGCCAAGGTCGAGGTCGCTCTCCGCCCCGTCGTCGGTCACGTAGACCTCGCCGTGCTGGTAGGGCGACATGGTCCCCGGGTCGACGTTCAGATAGGGATCGAACTTGCGAATCCGGACCTTGAAGCCGCGCGCCTGCAGGAGCGCCCCGAGCGACGCCGAGAGGAGGCCTTTGCCGAGCGATGAGACCACGCCGCCGGTGACGAAAATGAACCGCGCCATGGGAGTCGAGGCTTAGGGCGTGAGTGCCCGAAAGGGCAAGCAGGGACGAGCAAAAAAGTTTTTCCAGTGGTCGCGAAGCGACGGCGAAACTACGCGAGAGTTATTGCGCGAGCGGCACCGCGGGCTGGTTCTCGACGGGTGCTTGCTGGTTGGCGGTCGTTGGGGCCGCGTCGCCCGGAGCCTGGTCGGCGAGCGGAACGGTCGGAGCGGCCGGAGCCGGCGCGGGCGCGACCGTGTTGGCGAGCGAGGTGTCGACCTTGGCCGGCTCACGTGAGACTCCGGCCACCGCGGCGAGCAGGATCGACAGCCCGACGAACATCGCTCCGAGGACCGCGGTCGAGCGGGTCAGGAAGTCCGCCGCGCCGCGCGCGGTCATGAACCCCGACGAGCTGCCGCCGACGCCGAGCCCGCCGCCTTCCGACCGCTGCATCAGGATCACCGCGACGAGCGAAGCGGCAATGACGGTCTGGACGACCAGAAGGAAGGTGAACATGAGCGGGCTTTCGGGAATGCTGGAAACGCGTTGGGGCGCATCTAGGCGATCGGCGGAGCGGCTTCAACCGCGGCTGCGGCGGCGATGATCGGCACGAAGTCCTCGGCCGACAGGCTGGCGCCGCCGACCAGCGCTCCGTCGACGTCCGCGACGGCGAAGATCTCGGGGGCGTTCGACGCCTTGACCGAGCCGCCATAGAGGATCCGGACCCGATCGCCGGCCTCGCCGTATGCGGCAACCAAGCGCTCGCGCAGCGCTCGGTGGATTTCGGCGATGTCCTCGCACGACGCCACCTTGCCGGTGCCGATCGCCCAGATCGGCTCGTAGGCGACCGCCAGGCGGTCCGGAACGCCCGCGGCGGCCGGCTCGCCGTGGGGAAGCGAGGCGTCGAGCTGGCCGGAGGCGGTGCGCACCGCCTCGCCGGCTTCGCGCTGGGCGAGGCTTTCGCCGACGCACAGGATGACTCCGAGCCCGGCGCCGAGCGCGGCTTCCGACTTGGCTTTGACGTCCGCGTCGCTCTCGCGCTGCGAGTCGCGCCGCTCGGAGTGGCCGACGATGGTCAGGCTGGCGCCGGCATCGGTCAGCATGGCGGTGCAGACGCAGCCGGTGTGCGCGCCTTTTTCGGCGAAATGGACGTCCTGGGCGCCGATCGCAAAGCCGGGAACCGCCCGAGCGGCGCGCTCGATCAGCGTCGCCGGAACGCACAGAGCGACATCGACGGATGGGAAACGCCGCGAGGCCTCGGCGATCGCCCGGACCTGCTCGAGGTCGGCCGCGACCCCGTGCATCTTCCAGTTTCCGGCGACCAGCTTCTTCATGCTCTCGTGCCACTAGCCATCTTGGGCAGCGACTGGAAGCTTGCCCCGCCTTGATGCGCGCGGCGCCCGCTCCTAAAGCGGCGTGAACTGTTTCCCCGAGGCGAATTCTTCAATGCTTGCTTCCTTCCGCCGCCTGTCGAAATCGACGGTCGGTTCCATCGTCTTGGTGCTGTTCGTGCTGGCGATCGTCGCTTCGTTCGCGCTGGCCGACATCTCCAACATCGGTGCGGGCAGCTTGGGCTCCGGCAGCTCGTCGTCCCTGGCCAAGGCCGGCAACCAGCAGATCACCGACCGCGACATGTCCCGGGCGATGGAGCGGCGCCTCACCCAGGTCCGCCAGCAGAATCCCGAAGCCGACTATTCGACCATCGCCGGCGACTTCGACGCGATCCTTGCCAGCCTGATCGACCAGGCCGCCCTGCAGGCGTTCGCCGACAAGCATGGGTTCGTGGTGTCGAAGCGGCTGATCGACGCCGAGATCGCGACCATTCCGGGCACCCGCGGGCTCGACGGCAAGTTCAGCGAGCAGGCTTACGCGCTGTTCCTCGCCCAGCAGCGCATGACCGACCAGGAAGTCCGGCAGTTGATCGCCAACGGGATCCTGCAACGCATGCTGCTGACCCCGGTGGCGACCAACGCGCGGGTGCCGGTGGGCATGGCGAGGCCCTATGCGTCGATGCTGCTCGAAGCGCGCGAGGGCGAGTTCGCCAACGTGCCGAATTCGGCGTTCCGCGCCGGGCTCAAGCCGACCGATGCCGACGTTCAGCGCTTCTATGCCGCCAACCGGGGACGCTACATGATCCCCGAGCAGCGCGTTCTCCGGCTCGCCCGGATCGGCCCCGAGCAGGTCGCCGGCGTTGCTGCCAGCGAGCAGGAGATCGCCGCTTATTACAACGCCAACCAGGCGACCTACGGAGCCAAGGAGATCCGCGTGATCAGCCAGGCGGTGGTCCCCGACCAGGCGGGCGCCAACGCCATTGCCCAGCGGGCTCGCGGCGGCGCCAGCTTCGTCGCGGCCGCCGCCCCGGCCGGGTTGAGCGCGGCCGACATTTCGGTCGGACCGCAAACCCGCAGCGAGTTTGCAGCGCTTGCCGGCGACCGCGTCGCCGCGGCGGCGTTTGCGACGCAGTCCGGAGCAATCGTCGGCCCGGTCCAGTCGGACCTTGGCTGGCACGTCGTCAAAGTCGATTCGATCCGTCGCGAGGGCGGCAAGCCGCTCGCCGCAGCCCGAGCCGAAATCGCCGCCAGGCTGACCGCCGAGAAGCGCAAGGAAGCGCTGACCGATCTCGTGACCACCATCGAGGACGCGATTTCCGAGGGCAGCAACTTCACGGAAGCGGCGGCGAAGGCCAAGCTCCAGGTGACCGAGACGCCGCTGATCACGGTCAGCGGCAGCGCGCTGGGCAACCCGTCCTTTCGACTGCCGCCCGAGCTCGCTCCGGCCTTGAGGAGCGGCTTCGAGCTGGCCCAGGACGACGAGCCGGTGGTCGAGACCCTCGCCAATGAGGAGAGCTATGTGCTGGTCGCTCCGTCGCGGATCGCCCCGGCTGCCCCGGCCCCGCTGGCCAGCATCCGCGCCCGGGTCGCCGAGGACTGGATCAACCAGCAGGCGGCGGACCGCGCCCGGGCCGTCGCGAATACCATCGCCGCCAAGGCGGCTCGCGGTGTGCCGCTGGCCAAGGCGGTGGCCGAGGCCGGAGTCTCGCTGCCGCTGGTCCGCCCGGTGGCCGCTCGCCGGCTCGACCTGTCGCAAATGGGCGCCAACGTCCCCGCCCCGGTGCGCATGCTGTTCAGCCTCGGCGCCGGCAAGAGCCGGGTTGTCGCCGACCCGCAGCAGCGCGGCTTCTCGGTCGTCAAGGTCAACCGCATCGTGCCCGGCAACGCGCTCAACCAGCCGGCGCTGATCGGCCGAGTCCAGAACGAGTTCCAGGAAGCGGTCGCCGAGGAATATGCCGGCCAGTTCCTGGCCGCCGTGCGCGCCGCCGTTGGAGTGCGCCGGAATGAAGGCGCGATCGCCGCGACCAAGCAAAGGATCAGCGGCAGCTAGACCAATCAGCGCTTGACGCGAGTCCCCGTGTTGCCTACACGTTCTCCGTTCGTTCCTGCTAAGGCCAAACGGGGTAACGCCAATGCTCACCGCCAAGCAGCATGAATTGCTCATGTTCATCCACGAGCGGCTCGGTCGGACCGGGGTGTCGCCGAGCTTCGACGAGATGCGCGAAGCGCTCGATCTCAAGTCCAAGTCGGGAGTTCATCGCCTGATCTCCGCGCTCGAGGAGCACAAGTTCATCCGCCGCCTGCCCAACCGCGCCCGCGCCCTGGAAGTGGTCAAGATGCCGGAGACGACCGCCCCCGCCGCCATCGCCGCGGCTGCGCGCCCTGCAGTCCCGGCGCCGGCCAACGACACCATCGAGATTCCGCTGTACGGACGGATTGCCGCCGGCACTCCGATCGAGGCGCTGCAAGGCACCGAAGGGTTTGCGGTTCCCGCTGCGCTGCTCGGGCCGGGCGAGCATTACGCGCTCGAGGTATCGGGCGATTCGATGGTCGAGGAAGGCATCCTCGACGGCGATTTCGCGCTGATCCGAAAGGTCGACACGGCGCGCGACGGCGAGATCGTCGTCGCTCTGATCGACGACAGCGAAGCGACTCTCAAGACCTTCCGGCACGAGGGCAGCATGATCCGCCTCGACCCGGCCAACCGCCATTACGAGCCGCAGCGCTACCGGCCCGACCAGGTGCAGATCCAGGGGCGGCTGGCGGGGCTGATCCGCCGCTATTGATGGGCGGCTGAGATGGGCGGCGCCCGAATTGATTATGTCGAGCTGCCGAGCGCGACCGCGCACGAGCTGACCCGCGGCTTTTACAGCAAGGCCTTCGGTTGGGATTTCGCCGATTACGGTCCCGCTTATTCGGCGACGACCAACGGAACGGTCGATGTCGGCCTCAACGGACAGCCCAGTGATGCGCTCGCCTCACCGCTCCCGGTGGTGCGGGTCAACGACCTCGAGGCCTCGCTCGACGCGGTGGTCAAGGCCGGCGGGACCATCGCCAAGCCGATCTTTTCCTTTCCGGGCGGCCGCCGCTTCCACTTCATCGACCCGTCCGGGAGCGAGCTCGCGGTGTGGTCCGAAGCCTGACCTATTCGGCGGTGGTCGGATCGATGACGTTGCGCACCTGCGAAATGCTGTTGGCCGGGAAACCCGCGGTGTCGGCGTGCTGGCGGATCATGTCCTCGCTCGGGGCGCGATAAATGCAGTAAATCTTGTCGTCGGTGACATAGCTGTGGACCCACTGGATGTCGGGTCCGAGGTCGCGCAGGACCGAGCAGCTCGTCTCGGACGCGCCCTTTAGGTCACCACCGGACAGCTTGCCTACCCCGGGCATCTCACGTTCGATCACGAATTGGGGCATCGGCGCTCTCCTTGGCTCTGACCCGCGGCGCATAGCGCATTTGCCCGCGAACGTCAGCCGCCCAGGGATGCCCGCCGATCCGCTCGGCGACCGTCTCGGCGCGCGGCTGCCGGCCGAGGTAGACCGCGACCCCCCCGGTCCGGGCCAGCGAGTCGCGGTCGAGCTTGAGCCAGCGCGGAGTGCAGGCGCGCGGCAGCCAGCGGCTCGAAACGACGATGTCCGAGTTGGCACAGGCGCGCACCAGGGCCTGCCACTCGATCGACTGCGCGGAGCGCGTCGCGAGGATCTGCCAGCGCCGCTCACCGCGGTCGAGCAGCGCGATGCAGCTGTCGCGCGAGCAGGAGGCGAACGGGCGCGACTCCAAGTCTTCCGGATCGTCGTCGAACCCGGCCGAATCGGCAAGGACGCTGCGGATGAAGTCGCCGCTGCGCTCGCGAAGCAGCAGCGGAGTGCCGTCGGCATCGACGACCGCCAGGTGACGCCCGTCGCCGGTGACCAGCAGGTCGGGGGTCGGCGACAGTGCGGCGCCTGCCGCGCCCAGCAGGATCGGGACGAGGCCCCACAACCGCGGGCGGCTGTTCCACAAGAACAGCCACAGTCCGCCGGCGACCATCATGCCCAGCGCCCAGGGAGGCATCGCCGCCATCATCACGATCGCACCCCGCGTGTTGGCGACTAGGTGCGCGAGGCCAAGCAGCAGGTCCAGCGACAGCCCGGTCAGCCACCACAAGGGCGCCCCCAGGCCGACGGCGTCGAGCAGCAGGGCAGCGGCTTCGAGCGGCATGATGACGAAGGTGGTGAGCGGGATGGCGATGATGTTCGCGGCGACCCCATACAGGCCGGACTTGTGGAAATGGTAGAGCGCGATCGGAATCAGCGCGAATTCCACCGCGAGCCCGGTGGCGATCAAGGCCAGCACTGCCCGTCCCACCCGCGCGAACAGCGCTTCGTCGCGCCGGTGGAACATGCTCCGCGCCCAGGCGGTCGAATGCAGCGCGATGATCGAGGCGACGGCGGCGAAGCTGAACTGGAAGCTGGCTCCGGCGAGCGATTCGGGGCGGAACAGCAGGACCAGCAGCGCCCCGACCGCGAGCGTACGCAGGCTGATCGCGTCGCGGCCGAGCGCGATTCCAGCGAGAACCAGCAGCGCCGCGACGCAGCTTCTTACCGTCGGCACCTGGGCGCCGGTCAGAAGCGTGTAGCCGATGCCGGTCAGAGCGCCGACTCCCGCGGCGACCAGAATCAGGTTGAAGCGCAGCGCGACGCGCTCGCTCAGCGCCAGCAGCTTGAGGGTCAGGAGCATCGCCGCCCCGACCGCGGCGGCGATGTGCAGGCCGCTGACCGACAGCAGGTGCGTGAGGCCGCTTCGCCGCATCGCCTCGGCATCGGGCTCGCGGACGCTGTTCTGGTCCCCGGTGACGAGCGCGACGGCGATCCCTCCGCTGGGACCGGGCAGCCGCTCTCGAACGTGGCGGCCGAGCCGCTCGCGGGCCGCGTCGAGGCCGGTTTCTCCCTTGGGCTCGACGACGGTCACGGGCCCAAGCGCCCGACCGACGCCGCCGATGCCCTTGAACCAGGCATCGCGCGCGAAGTCGTAGCCCCCCGGCAGCGCCATCGGCGGCGGTGGCGCCAGCCGGGCGCGCAACTGCAGCTCGGCGCCCCTGGCGATGCCCTTGGGAGCCGCGTCCTGCTTGATCGACACCCGCACCCGCGGCGGCAGCGCCGGATCGGCGGGAGCGAGGGTCAGCCTAAGGTCGCCCTTGGCGACCCGGGTCTCGACCCGTTCGACCTTCGCCCGGAACTCGGTGACCAGCGGCCGCTCGAGCCGCGGCGCGGCGACATAGTGCGAGCGCGCCCAGACCAGCGAGCAGCCGAGCATCATCGCCAGCCCGAACCAGCCGGCCGCCCGCTCGGCCCGCCCGCCCCGCGATGCGAAGCCGGCGATCGCCAGACCGGCGCTCAGGCACAGGAACGCCGCCCAGTGCCGCGGCTGCCCGAGCAGGAACCAGGCGGCGATGCCGGCGCCGAAGCCGACCACGAACCACGGCGGCAGCTGCCCGCGCTCGCGCTCGAGGAATGCCTCGACGCTTTCGCGCAAGCCGCCGAAACGCGTCTCCCAGAACCGCCGAGCCCGCTGTGGAAGAGGCGCACCCGCTATGTTAGGGGCGCTCATCCATTGCATCTATCGGGACAAGACAAAGGAAAGCGCTTGAGCGCAAGTCACAATCCGTCATCCGCCTCCGCGACGAACGCAGTGGTGACGCGCTTCGCGCCCTCCCCGACCGGTTTCCTGCACATCGGCAACGCCCGCACCGGCCTCTTTTCCTGGCTTTACGCCCGGCACCACGGCGGCACGGCGCTGCTTCGAGTCGAGGACACCGACAAGACGCGATCGACCCAGGGGGCGATCGACGTGATCCTCGACGGGCTCGAGTGGCTCGGGCTCGACTGGGACGGGAAGGTCCACTTCCAGTCCGAGTTCGAGAAGCGGCATGCCGAGGTCGCGCATCAGCTGATCGAGCGCGGCGCCGCCTACCGCTGCTACCTGACGCCGCAGGAGCTCGCGAAGCGGCGGGAGAAAGCCCAGGCCGAGCGGCGGCCGTTCCGAATCGAGAGCGAGTGGCGCGACTGCTCGAGTGATGGCCCCGAAGACGCCCCGTTCGTCGTCCGACTGAAAGCGCCGCGCGAGGGCGAAACGGCGATCGACGACCTCGTCCAGGGCCGCGTTGCGGTCGCCAATGCCGAAATCGACGATTTCGTGCTGCTTCGGTCGGACGGGACCCCGACCTACATGCTGGCGGTGGTGGTCGACGACCACGACATGGGTGTGACCCACATCATCCGTGGCGACGACCATCTCAACAATGCCTTCCGCCAGCTGGCGATCATCCGGGCGATGGACTGGCCGGAGCCGGCCTACGCCCACATCCCACTGATCCACGGGCCGGACGGAGCCAAGCTGAGCAAGCGCCACGGAGCGCTCGGGGTGCATGACTATCGCGAGACGGGAATTCTGCCCGAAGCCCTGTTCAATTATTTGCTTCGGCTCGGCTGGGGGCACGGCGACGACGAGATCATCAGCCGCGAGCAGGCGATCGCCTGGTTCGACCTCGACCATGTCGGCAAATCTCCGTCGCGCTTCGACTTGAAGAAGCTCGAAAGCCTCAACGCCCACTATATCCGGGAAGCCGACGACACTCGGCTGGCCGGGCTGGTCGCCGGTCGGCTCGGCCTCGGGGAAACCGACATCGAGCTGCTGGTCCGCGCGATGCCCGAGCTGAAGGCCCGCGCCCACGACCTCAACCAGCTGGCCGACGGAGCGCGATTCCTGTTCGCCCGACGCCCGCTCGCGATGGGCGAGGGCGCGGCCGCATTGCTCACCCCCGAGAGCCGGGCATTGTTGCGCGCCGCCCACCAGGCTCTCTGCAAGGTCGCGACCTGGGAGCATGACGAGCTCGAAACCGTCGTTCGCGAGGTCGCCGACCAGGCGGGGGTCAAGCTCGGCAAGCTCGCCCAGCCGCTGCGCGCCGCTCTGACCGGCCGCTCCACCAGCCCCGGAATTTTTGACGTGCTGGCCTTGCTCGGGCAGTGCGAAAGCCTCGATCGAATTGCCGACCAGATGGTGGAGCCGAACGAATGACCGACAAGACGCTGACGATGACGTTCGATGGCGGCGAGCAGACCTACCCGCTGCTGTCAGGCTCGGTCGGCCCGGACGTCGTCGACATCCGCAAGCTCTACCCGGATACGGGCATGTTCACCTACGACCCGGGCTTCACCTCGACCGCCAGCTGCCAGAGCGCGATCACCTTCATCGACGGCGAAAAGGGCATTCTGCTCCACCGCGGCTACCCGATCGACCAGCTGGCCGAGCAGTCGAGCTTCATGGAGGTCGCCTATCTGCTGCTCCACGGCGAGCTGCCCAAGAAGAACGAGCTCGACACCTTCACCTATACCATCTCGCGCCACACGATGCTGCACGAGCAGCTTTCCACATTCTATCGCGGGTTCCGGCGCGACGCGCACCCGATGGCGGTGATGTGCGGCGTGGTCGGCGCCCTCTCCGCTTTCTATCACGACAGCACCGACATCACCGATCCGCTGCAGCGGATGATCGCTTCGCACCGGCTGATCGCCAAGATGCCGACGATCGCCGCGATGGCCTACAAATACACCATCGGGCAGCCGTTCGTGTATCCGCAGAACAGCCTCAGCTACACCGGCAACTTCCTGCGCATGACCTTCGGCGTCCCCGCCGAGCCATATGAGGTTAACTCGGTGGTCGAGCGGGCGATGCGGCGAATCTTCATCCTCCACGCCGACCACGAGCAGAACGCGTCGACCTCGACGGTGCGGCTGGCCGGATCGTCGGGAGCCAATCCGTTCGCCTGCATCGCGGCCGGCATCGCCTGCCTGTGGGGCCCCGCCCATGGCGGCGCCAACGAGGCGGCGTTGAACATGCTGCGCGAGATCGGGCGGCCCGAACGAATCCCCGAATATATCGCTCGAGCCAAGGACAAGGACGACCCGTTCCGGCTGATGGGCTTCGGCCACCGCGTGTACAAGAACTACGATCCGCGGGCGAAGGTCATGCAGCAAACCGCCCAGGAGGTGCTCGACGAGCTGGGAATCAGCGACCCGGTGCTCGATACCGCCCGCGAGCTCGAGCAGATCGCTCTCAAGGACGATTATTTCGTCGAGAAGAAGCTCTATCCGAACGTCGACTTCTATTCGGGCGTGATCTTGAACGCGATCGGCTTCCCGACCGAGATGTTCACCGCCTTGTTCGCCCTCGCCCGAACGGTCGGCTGGGTCGCGCAGTGGAACGAGATGATCTCGGACCCCGAACAGAAGATCGGCCGCCCGCGCCAGCTCTATGTCGGCGCCAAGCGGCGGGACTTTGTGCCGGTCGACAAGCGCTGAGCCGGCCGGTCAGGCCGAAGGCAGGATCAGCATGAACCGTGCTCCCAGCTCGGGAGCGCTTTCCAGATGGATGTCGCCGCCCATCGAACGCGCGAGCCGCCGCGAAATCGCCAGCCCGAGCCCGGTCCCGCCTTCGTCCGGGCCGGCCCGCTCGAAGCGCTCGAAGATTCGCTGCTGATCGGCGGGAGCGATCCCCGGCCCTTCGTCCGATACCGTCACCGAGGCGAGGTCGGAGGTCCGGTCGAAGCGCAGGGTGACGGTGCCTCCGGCCGGCGAATGGCGCACCGCATTGCCGATCAGATTGACGAGGATCTGGATCACGGCCCGCTCTTCGCCGCTGGCCGGCAGCGATTCGTCGCCCTCGATCGCGAAACGGATGCCGCGCGGCTCGGCGGATGGCTCGACCAGGACGACGGCCTCGGCCGCGAGCGCGGCGAGGTCGATGGTTCGGTGGCCCTGCCCGGTGTCTTCGCTCATCGAGTGGATCACCGACAGCAAGTGGCGGGCGGCGGCCGAAATGTCGGTCGCATAGACCGCATAGTCGCTGCGCAGCGGCCCGTCGGCGCGGTCGGCGATGCGCTCGGCGCAGTCGATGATCCGGTCGAGCGGTGAGCGCAGCGCCTCGTTCAGCACCTGATCGATCGCCGCCAGCGACGGCTGCGGCGGCTGGGTCGCCGAATCGCCGCTCGGCACCGCCCGGCCCGAAAAGCCGGCGAAGCTGCCGTCCGGGCCGAAGATGACGTCGGCGCTGAGCATCAGCGTCGCGCCCGGGTCGCCGCTCCGGGCGATCGCCGGCTGGCCCGAAAAACCGTGGCGGGCGGCGAGCGCTGCAATTAGCGGCATCTCGCCGGCCTCATTCTCGTCGAGCCGGAAAACCCGAGTCAGCGGCTGGCCGATGAGGTCGGCTGGTTCGGCGCCAAGCCGCTCGGCCAGCGAGCCCGACAGCGAGGTGAGCTTGAGGTCGGAGTCCGCCGCCCATTCGCCGGCCTCGGCAACGGGCTGGGTGCTGTTGTCGCCGCCGAGCAGGGCCGCAAGCCGCGCCTGGCGGGGCGGACGGACGGTCCAGCCTTCCAGGGCCAGCGCGACTTCCTCGCCTTCGGGCACGGCGCGGACCCACATGTCGATATCGTGTTTGGCGCTGGCCGCAAGCGCGGGCCGCGAAACCGGGATCCCGAGCTTTCGCGCCAGCCTCGCGACCGCCGCGACCTGCGGCAGAGCGAGCGCCGCTCCGACGGTCGAGCCGGCCTCCATCTGCAGGGTCGCCAGCTCGGGGTCAGCGGCGACCAGCCGGCCGGCGCGGTCAACCCGGCCGAGAACCGGCCGCGGGTCAGAAGGTGCGCTGGCCATGATCCTGTCCGAGCGCCTCGAGCGCGGCGCGATAGGACGGGTCCAGCCGCAGCCACTCGCGGGCGGAATCGACTTCCTCGGTGCTAATCGAGTCGAACCGGGCGATCGCTCGGCCGGCATCGGCGATCTCGAGCAAGTCCCCCGGCCCGGCCAGCAGCCGCGCAGCCAGCTCGCGAGATGCGCCGGCCATCCTAAGCAGCAGCATGAGCGAGGCGCCCTCGCCGCCGAGCAGGAGGTCGAACGCCTCCTCGCCGCCGATCGCGGCCCGGCGCGCCAGCGCCTGCGCGACCAGCACCACTTCGCCGTCCTCGGCCGCGGCGGCGATCAAATCCTCGTCGAGCCGCCCCTGCTCGTCGAGCAATCGGATCAAGGCGCCGGCGAGCGCCTCGAGCCGCTTGGCCTCGTCGTGCCGCTTGATCAGCGCCGCGCCGGCCGACGCCAGTTGCCGGTCGGCGGACGGGCGGTCGACGGTGGCCAGCAGGCGCCGCCTGAGGCCCGCGCCGACGATCTGGGTTAGAGCGGCAGCGGTCTCGGCCGGCAGGTCGTCGAACTCGACTCGGGCCTGGCCGAAGCGGTCGCGGCGGCGGCCACGCGCCAGGATCAAGGCCATCGCCGCGGCGGAAATCGACGCGTTGTCGTCGCTGACCAGGGTCTGCAACAAGCGTCCCTCGCGGCGGCCGCTGCGCGCCTTGACCGCGATCGTGATCTGCTCCTCGTCGGCGCGGCGAAGCAGAAGCTCGATCAGTTGCGGCTGGTCGAGCAAGCCCGCGGCGGTCAGCTCGGCGACCAGCCCGCTGTTATCCTCGTCGTTGGCGACCGCCGAGTTGGCCGGCAGCGACACCCGCAACTCGTCGGCGATGTCGGAGACGATCGCGTGGAGCATGGCGGTCATCAGGGCCCGCTCCTGCTCGTTCAGCCGCTGCCGCGGATCGAGGAAGAAATCCTGGCGGACGGTGTCCAGCCGCGCTCGCCCCGCGCGACGCGCGGGTGCGACCATGGGGTCGGCTGCCGGAGCAGCGATCGGCCATTCCTCGGGAACCATTTCCTGCGCGTTATCAGTCTCGATTTAACGCTGCGTCAATCGGGCCTGATTCGATGGTGCCAATTCTGGACAAAGAAGAAGGACGCGGCCGCGTAGAGCGCCAGGGCCACCAAGCCTAGCGCCCATGCGCCGGCGATCGCGAACGGGACCATGGCGAGGATCGCATTGCGCCTCGAGAACAGCCACACCTGCCCCGGGACCTCGTCATTGCCAAGCTCGATCCGCGCCGCCTCGGCGAACGCCAGCGCCGCCAGTGCCGTGACCAGCGTGCCCCAGCCGCTGCCGTGGGTCGCGAGCCTCCAGCCCAGCCCGAGCAGCGCAAGCCCCGCCGTCGGCCACAACAGCTGCAGGCTCAGCGACCGCGGCGGCAGAGGCCGCAGCCGAAGCGTCGCCAGGCGGCGGGCGACCAGGTCGAGCGGCGTCGACAGGATGAGCATCCCCAGCGACGGCCACAGCCAGCCGCGGGTGAAGGCCAGCGCCGCCGCCAGATTGAGCCCCAGAGCGGTCCAGATCAGCCATTGCGGCCTGACCTGGGTGTCGAGCAGCCGTTCGGTCGCGAACTCCTCGACGAGCGGCAGCACGTAGCGGCTCGACCAGTCGCTCCGGGTTCCCCGCGAGGAGACGATCAGGGCCCGCTCGAAGCCGCCAAGCTGCTCGGCACTATCGGCCAGCAGCGGCTCGCCGGCTGTCGCGACGCGGACTCGCAGGGCGCCGTCCTGGAGCGCCCGCCTCAGCAAGGTCGATTGCAGGTCCCAGTCGCCGAGCATCGCCGCGGTCGCTCCCAGCGTTCGGCCGTCGACCAGCGCCACGCCCGCCCAGCGGCTGGTGGCGTCGATCCGTTCATAGGCTTCATGAGCCTCGTCGTCGGGCACGGTCGCGACCGCCGGCTCGGGCTCCTCGGCAAGCTGGGCGAGCAGCTCGGCCGGGGCCGCAACTCCATCGCCGAGCAGCAGGATCAACGAACCGGCCTCGAAGCGGCTCGCGGCTTCGTTGCCGTCGCTGACCGGGATCACCGCCAGCCCGTCGCCGCGCAGCCGCTCGAACGCTTCGTGGAGCGCCGGCGGAACGCGCTCGACCATGACCACGATCGGGGCCGCGCCAGCCGCCGCCGCGCAGCGCGCCTGATATTCGATCAACGTCCGGCCGGCGAGCGGCAGGAGCGCGCGAAGCTCGCCGCGATCATTCTCCTGATAGGCTCCGATCAGGGCGCCGACCGCCATGCCGCCTGTTCCCCTGCTTTTCCCCCGCTTCACAGCAGCCGGGCGAAGCACCCTCTCTAATCGCTTTCGCCGCGAGACAAAGATGGTAAACTGCAATGGCCATGAACCCACGCATCCAGCGCGCCGAGCTTCCGCCCAGCGAGGCGGAAGAGCTTCCGGTCACCGACTCTTCACCCCAAGACGACACGCTCGAGCTTGGTTTCGACCAGATCCAGTGGACCGAACCCGAGGCGGAACCGGCGTCCCACGGGGCCGGCGGCCGAGCCGTCCTCGGCTACGGACTGACGATCCTGGCAATCCTCTGGGTTGGCTTCACCGCCTGGTCGGCGGGACGAGTCATGGCCGGCCAGCCGATGTCGTCCCCGGCACTCGCGCAATGGATGGCGATCGCGGCGGGTCCGCTGGCGCTGCTCGGGCTGGCCTGGCTGATGTTCGGCCGCACCCGGCGGCGCGAAGCCGAGCGCTTCACCCGCTCGGTGGTGGCGATGCGCTCCGAGGCCCATTCGCTCGAGGCCCTGCTGGCCGTGCTGTCGCAGCGGATCGAGGACAGCCAGTCGGCGCTCAGCGGAATGGCGGATCGGCTGATGAAGCTGGGCGACGAGGCCACCGGCCGGATCGGCACCGTCACCCGCGAGCTCGATTCCTCGTCCGATCGCCTCAGCCGAACCGGCGAGGCGGTCGACCGGGCCGCCGAGCAGGCGCGCACCGACATCGCCGTGCTGCTCGAGGACTTGCCGCGCGCCGAAGCGTCGACTCGGGCGGTTGCTGAACAGTTGCGCGGGATCGGCGGCGAAACCACGGCCCGTGCGGCCGACCTCGGGCAGCAGGTCGCCGCGCTTACCGAGCGCACCCGCGAGGCGGATGAGCAGGTCGGAAGCGCTGCGCAGCGGCTGGTCACGCACCTGACCCAGATCGAGAGCGCCGGCGCTGCGGCTGCCGCGCGGGTCGGCGAAGCGGAGACGAGCTTTTCAGGAGCGCTCGACTCGCTGCTCGACCGGACCGCTCGAACGCTCGACGAGATTCGCGGCGGCATCGACACGCAGGCCGCGGCGGTCGCGGCGCTGGTCGAACAGGCGTCGGCCGGAATCGGGCGCGCCGGCGTTGAAGCCGCCGACGTGCTGGGATCCAAGATCGGCCAGGCCGGCGCTTCGCTGGACGGGCTATCGGCCCGAGTCGCCGAGCAGGAGCGCGTGTCGCAGCGGATGTTCGCGGAGATCGACCGCGGCCTGACCCTGATCGACGAGCGCTTCGCCGAACTCGCCGCGCAGGGCGACGAGCGGGCCAATCACTTCCTCGGCTCGCTGGCGCGGGCTCGAGCCGAGCTAGACGGGCTCGCCCAGCAGACCGGAACGCAGGACAATTCGATCGAATCGCTGGCCGAGCGAACGACCGCGCTTCGCCAGGGAATCGACCAGCTCACCGCCGAAATCCGCGAAGGCCTGGCGAGCGCCATCGGCGACGCCGAGAGCGGCGCCGAGCGCGTGCTTCGGGCCACCGAGACCGCCAAGCCCGAGATCGGCTGGATGCGCGACGCGGCGCTGGAGGCGAGCGAGCGGATTACGGCCAGCGGCACTGGAATCGCCGAGCAGCAGGACCGCTTCGCAGCACTCCTGGCGACCATCGACGACGGCGTCGGCACCTCCGAGACGCGCCTTGCCGCGTTGACCGCGGCGCTGGCCGAGGCCCAGGGTGAAGCGACGCGCCTGACTGCCGAGACCGGGCCGGCGCTGGTCGCGGCGCTGGTGCAGGTGAAGGAAGCGGCTGCTCACGCGGCCGAGCGCGCCCGCGAGGCGATCGAGGGAGTCATTCCCGACAGCGCCGGCAAGCTGTCGAAAGCCACCCGCGAGGCGCTCGAGACGGCGATCCGCGAGGGCGTCGAGGAGCGCTTGCGCGGAGTCGAACAAGTCGCCGCGCGAGCGGTCGAAAGCGCGCGCGAAGCGTCGGATCGGCTCACCCAGCAGATGCTGAGCCTGGGTCAGAGCAGCGCTGCGCTCGAACATTATTTCGAGAAGACCCAGGCCGACCAGCGCGAGAAGGACAGCGAGGCGTTCGCCCGCCGGGTGTCGATGCTGATCGACTCGATGAATTCGGCGGCGATCGACGTTGGAAAGATCCTGTCGGACGAGGTCGACGACAAGGCGTGGACGTCCTACCTCAAAGGCAATCGAGGCGTGTTCACGCGCCGCGCGGTGCGCTTGATGGGCGGCAGCGAGAGCCGCGCGATCCAGGCGCATTATGACACCGACCGGGAGTTCCAGGCATCGGTGAACCGCTACGTGCACGACTTCGAGGCGATGCTGCGGCGAGTGCTGGCCGAGCGCGACGGCGGAATGATCGCGGTGACCCTGATGTCGTCGGACATGGGCAAGCTCTACGCGGCGCTCGCCCAGGCGATCGATCGCCGGCGCTAGGCGTCAATTGTAGAAGTCGAGGTCCTCGACCTCGACCCAGCCGTATGTCCAGTTGGCGTAATACAGCCCGAACAGCAGCAATCCGAGCAGCGCCGCTCGGAGAAGGTGCCGCGGCAGGTCGAACCGGTGCGGGGCGCTGTCGGCCTGGCCCGGGACCTTCTCAGTCCCCGCCTCCTCGTCGGTCTTCACCCCGAACGGCAGCAGCAGGAACGCGCTGGCGATGAAGAACAAGAGATAGATCGCGGCAATCGAGCCGATCGTCATTCGGGGACCTTGAGTATGGTCACGTCGACCATCGGCTTCTTGCCGGTCCACGCGGTCGCGCATCGGCGAACCGCGAGCCGCACCGCCTCGCGGGCTCGGTCGTCGGCGGCGCGCGGGTCGAACGCCCGCTCGGCGGTGTCGGCGGCATCGGCGATGAAATCCTCGCGATCGACCTCGACCGGGATTCCGAACGGACGGACCAGCGGAGTACCGGCAAGCTCGCCCTTCGCATCGAGCGCAAGCGCGACCGTGATCAGCCCGCCAACGGCAATCTTGCGGCGCTCGTTGATCGTCGTCCCGTCGGCGGGGAGAATCACATCGCCGTCGAGCACCAGCCGCCCGACCCGCACCTGGTCGATCTTCGCCGGCCCCTCGGGCGCCAGGCGAACGAGGTCGCCGTTCATCTGGACCACCGCCCTGGGAACACCGTGCGACAAGGCCAGGCGCGCCTGCTCGGCGAGGTGCCGCGCCTCGCCGTGCACCGGCACGATGATTTCCGGCCGGACCCAGTCGTACATCATCAGCAGCTCGGGCCGGCCCGGGTGCCCCGACACATGGACATGCGCCTGCTTCTCGGTGACGATCAGGGCCCCAAGGTCGGACAGCTGGTTCATGATCCGGCCGATCGCCACCTCGTTGCCGGGAATGATCCGCGACGAGAAAATCACCGTGTCGCCTTGGGACAGCTTGAGCTCGTGGCTGCCCGAGGCGATCCGGCCGAGCGCCGCGCGCGGCTCGCCCTGCCCGCCGGTGGCGACGATCAGCAGCTCCTCGCGCGGCAGCCGCATCGCCTCGTCGAAGCGCACCGGCTCGGGGAAATCGCGCAGATAGCCGGTCGCCTTGGCAACTCCGATGATTCGATCGAGCGAGCGGCCGGCGACGCAGACGCGGCGGCCGGTTTCGGTCGCGACTCGGCCGATGGTCTGGAGCCGGGCCGCGTTCGACGCGAAGGTCGTGACCAGCACCCGCCCGCGGGCCTTGGCGACCTGCTCGGCAAGGCCGTGATGGACTCCTTCCTCGGATCCCGACGGCTCGTTCTGGAAGACGTTGGTCGAATCGCAGACCAGCGCGAGCACGCCCTGGTCGCCGATGTCGGTCAGCGCCTCGGTGCTTGGAGCCTCGCCGAGCACCGGCGTCTCGTCCACCTTCCAGTCGCCGGTATGGAAGACGCGTCCGAACGGAGTCTCAATGAGAACGCCGTTGCCCTCCGGGATCGAATGCGACAGCGCGATGTAGCGAACCTTGAAAGGGCCGAGCTCGACGACCCCGTCGCGCTCCACGATGTTGAGCTTGACCTGCCCGGTCAGCCCCTCTTCCTCGAGCTTGCCGGCGATCAGCCCGGCGGTGAATGGAGTCGCGTAGAGCGGCACCTTCAGGTCCGAGCACAAATAGGGCAGCGCGCCGATATGGTCCTCGTGCCCGTGGGTGAGGATGATTCCGGCCAGCCTGTCCTGCTGCTTCTCGATGAACTCGAGCTCGGGCAGGATCAGGTCGATGCCCGGATAATCGGGGCCGGCGAAGGTCAGGCCGAGGTCGACCATCAGCCACTGGCCGCGGCAGCCGTAGAGATTGACGTTCATGCCGATCTCGCCCGACCCGCCGAGCGCACAGAACAGCAGCTCCTCGCCTGGGATCATCTAGGATGAAACGCTTGTCTGGTGGAGCAGGCCCAATCCCTGGATCGTCAGGTCCGGCTCGATCGCGTCGAACGCATCCGTGTGCGTGTCGAACAGGGTCGCGAGCCCGCCGGTCGCAACGACGGTGACGGGCCGCCCTATCTCGGCTTTCATTCGCCCGGCCAGCCCCTCGATCATCGCCACATAGCCCCAGTAGATGCCGATCAGCATCTGCCGCTCGGTGGTCCGGCCGACGACGCTGGTGTCGTCCGGAGCCTCGATCGCGATGCGCGGCAGCATCGCCGCCGCGTTGACCAGCGCGTCAATCGACAGGTTGATCCCCGGTGCAATGATGCCGCCTTTGTACGCGCCCGAGAAATCGACCACGTCAAAGGTGGTCGCGGTGCCGAAATCGATGATGATCAGGTCGCCCGGATATTTCGAGTGCGCGGCGATGACGTTGAGCGCCCGATCGGCGCCGACGTTCTGAGGCTCGTCGACGTCGAGCGCCATCGGCCATGCGGCCGCGCCCTGCCCGGCAATCAGCGGCTCGACATGAAAATATTTGCCGGCCAGCACCTGAAGGTTGTGGAGCGCGCGCGGCACCACCGTGCCGATGATCACGGCGTCGACGTCGGCCTTGGAATAGCCCTCGAGCTCGAGCAATTGGTGAAGCCACACCGCATATTGGTCGGCGGTCCGCCGGGGATCGGTCGCAATGCGCCACCGTGCCTTGATCTCGCCGTCCAGGAGAAGCGCGAAGACCAGGTTGGTGTTCCCGGCGTCGATGGCGAGCAGCATGGGGCCGACTGCTAGTCTGGCGCTCGCCGGTTCACAAGGCGACGTCCCCGGCCCGCACGATCTCGACGCCCTCGTCGGTGCGCAGCCGCAGCGCCCCGTCGGGCTCGATTCCGTCGAAGCGGCCGCTGACCCGATCGTCCGCACCGATGTGAACCGTGAGCAACGCACCCACGGGATGGGCGCGCATTTGCCACGCCTGGGCGACGGCGGCGGGCTCGCTTGCTCGCCACAAGGCCAGCAATCGGGCGAAGCTTGCCGCGAGCAGCGGCGCGAAGGCCTGCGGACTCGCCGCGCCGCGAAGCGATGCCGCCGTCCGGTCCGGCATGCGTGGTGCGAACGCCAGATTGACTCCGAAGCCGGCGACCACCCGCTCGCCGCTCCGTTCGAGCAGGATTCCGGCGAGCTTGTCGGGCCCAAGCAGCAGGTCGTTGGGCCATTTGAGCATCAAGGGCAGCCCGGCGGTCTGCGAAAGATTGGGCGCGGCGACGTCGACCGCCTCGATCAGCGCCAGGCCCGCGGCGAGCGACAGCGACGGCGCCGGCGGGTCACCGGGCTGCAGCTCGACCAAGGTGCTGCCGAAGAAGTTTCCCCGCGGAGAAACCCAGGCTCGCCCCTGCCGGCCCTTGCCGCCCGATTGCTCCAGCGCGACCAGCCAGTCGCCTTCGACCGCGGAATGATCTCCCAGCAAATCGGTATTCGTCGAGCCGGTCCGCTCGACGATTCGGATGCGGGTCAGAAGATCGATCCCGCGGCGCGGTCGGCGTAGTCGCCGAGCGGCCCGATCAGGAGATAGCCGAGCGGCGAGACGATCAGCGCTGCAATGAGGATCATCAGCCGCTCGAGCGGGGCCCTCACCCGCACCAGCGGCGAGGGGGCCTCGTCGAAGTACATGATCTTGATGATCCGAAGATAATAATAGGCGCCGACCACGGTCCCGACGATGCCGGCGACGGCAAGCGCGATCAGTCCCTCGTCGACGGCTGCGTTGAACACCAGCAGCTTGGGCCAGAAGCCGAACAGGGGTGGGATTCCGGCGAGGCTGAACATGAAGATCGCCATTGCCGCGGCGAAACCCGGGCGCGCCTGCGACAGGCCGGCAAGATCCTCGATGCGCTCGGTCGGCTCACCGTCCCTGGTCCGCATGCGCAGCACGCACAGGAATGCGCCCAAGGTCATCACCACATAGATGGCCATGTAGAACAGCACCGACGACGCGCCCTTCACCCCGCCGGCGGCGAGGCCGATCAGCGCGAAGCCGACATTGTTGATCGACGAATAGGCAAGCAGCCGCTTGATGTTGGTCTGTCCCCAGGCGGCGACCGCACCCAGGAAGATCGAGGCGAGCGCCGCGAAGATCACGATCTGCCGCCAGGCGTCGGTCGCGGGCTCGAGCGCGTCGAGGCAGACTCGGGTGGCGAGCAGCACCGCCGCGACCTTCGGCGCCGAGGCGAAGAAGGCGGTCACCGGGGTCGGAGCGCCCTCGTAGACGTCCGGCGTCCACATGTGGAACGGAACGGCGCTGATCTTGAAGGCGATCCCGGAGAGCAGGAACACGAGGCCGAACAGCAGCCCCAGCGAGGGCGCGCCGTCGCGCGCGAAGGCGGCCGCAAGCCCGGAAAAGGTCATTGTGCCAGTGAAGCCGTAGAGCAGCGAGATTCCGTAGAGCAGGATGCCGCTGGCGAGCGCTCCAAGGACGAAATATTTCAGGCCTGCCTCGGCCGAGCGCTCGTCGCCGCGGCGGTAGGACGCGAGCACGTAGCTCGACAGGCTGAGCAGCTCGAGCCCCATGTACAGCATGATCAAATTGGTCGCCGAGACCGTCACCGCTCCGCCAATGGCGCTGAACAGGATCAGCACCGAATATTCGGGGCTGTGCTCGGTGCCGCGCTCGAACCAGCCGTGCGCCGCGATGATCGCGACCGCCGAGGAGAGGAAGATGATCACCTTGCCGAACGAGCCGAACGCGTCGGCGACGATCAGTCCGCCGAACAGGACCCCGGCGCTGGACGGCGGCCCGATCAGCGCAACGCTCGCGGCGACCAGCAGCGCGACCGACGCCCAGCTGGTGAGGCCCGAGCCGCGACGGCCGACGAACGCCGAAACCATCATCAGCAGCAGTGCGCCGACGGTCAGGATCAGCTCGGGCAGGATGGGCATCAGACGGTTCATCAGTGGGCCGCTTCGGTTTGATGGGCTTCAGGGGCGGCTTGGGGCTTGCCGGCGGTCGGCACGGAATCGCCTTTGGGAGCGGCACGCTCGACGCGCTCGAGCAGCCGCCCGACGTCGGCCCGGATCGGCCTCAGGAAGCTTTCCGGGTAGACGCCCATCCACAAGACCGCCGCGGCGATCGGCGCCAGCAGCCACCATTCGCGCATCGACAGGTCGGGCATCGCGGCCGCTTCGGCGGTGCGGGCGGTGCCGAACGCGATCCGCCAATAGAGCCACAGCATGTAAGCCGCGCCGAGGATAATCCCGGTCGTTGCGACGATCGCCGCCCAGGTCGACACCTGGTACGTGCCGACCAGGCTCAGGAACTCGCCGACGAAGCCGCTGGTGCCGGGCAGTCCGACCGCGGCCATGGTGAACAGCATGAACAGCAGCGCGTAGCCGGGCATGTTGTTCGAGAGACCGCCGTAGCGGTCGATCTCGCGGCTGTGCAGCCGGTCGTAGACGACCCCGACGCACAGGAAGAGCGCGCCCGAGACGAGGCCATGGCTGAGCATGACGATCATCGCCCCTTCGATGCCCTGCCGGTTGAACGCGAACAGGCCGAAGGTGACGAACCCCATGTGCGCGACCGACGAGTAAGCGATCAGCTTCTTCATGTCGCGCTGCACGAGGGCGACCAGCGAGGTATAGACGACGGCGATCCCCGACAGGATGAACACCAGCGGCACGAACGTCGCCGATCCTTCCGGGAACATCGGCAGCGAGAAGCGGATGAAGCCGTAGCCGCCCATCTTCAGAAGCACTCCCGCCAGGATCACCGAACCGGCGGTCGGAGCTTCGACGTGGGCGTCGGGAAGCCAGGTGTGGACCGGCCACATCGGCATCTTGACGGCAAAGCTGGCGAAGAAGGCGAGCCACAGCCAGATTTGGGCATTGACCGGGAAGTCGTGCGCCATCAGCGCCGGGATCGACGTCGTGCCGGCCTCGAGCACCATGTACAGCATGGCGATCAGCATCAGCACCGAGCCGAGCAGCGTGTAGAGGAAGAATTTGTAGCTCGCCTTGATGCGCTCGGGCCCGCCCCAGATGCCGATGATCAGGTACATCGGTATGAGGCCGCCTTCGAAGAAGATGTAGAACAGGAACAGGTCCTGGGCGACGAACACGCCGACCATCAAAGCCTGCATCAGCAGGAACGCGGCCATATATTCGGGCACCCGTTTCTCGATGGCCCGCCACGACGCCCCGATGCAGATCGGCATCAGGAACAGCGTCAGCATGATCAGCACCAAAGCGATTCCGTCGATGCCGAGCGCCCAGGCGATTCCACCGCCGACATCCGCTCGTTCGACGAACTGCCATTGCGGGCCGTCGGGGTCGTAGGCGCTCCACAGCCAGGCGCCGATCGCGAGCTCGACCAGCGTCGTGGCCAGCGCGATCCAGCGAGCGGCGCCCGCGTTGACGAACAGGCAGACCATGCCGGCGACCAGCGGCAGGCCGACCAGGATCGACAGCACTGGAAGTTCGTTCATTGGGCCCACCAGACGGCCCAGCTCGCCGCGCCGATCAGCCCCAGCAGCATCACGAAGGCGTAGCTGTAGAGATAACCCGACTGCAGCCGGGCGGTGAGCTTGTTGCCGACGCCGACCGCGTACGCTGCGCCGTGCGGGCCGAAGCGGTCGATCGTGCCTTCATCGCCGCGCTTCCAGAACAGCCGTCCGAACCACAAGGCCGGGCGGATGAAGATGCGGTCGTAGAGCTCGTCGAAATACCATTTGTTGAGGACGAAGCGATGCAATCCGGGGAACTGGGCGACGAAGCCGGCGGCGGCGCCGGGGCGGCGGAGGTAATTGTTGTAGGCGATCGCCAGCCCGATCAGCATCACGACCGTTGCGGTGTATCTGACCCAGGCCGGCACCTCGTGGGCGGCATGGGCGAGATGTTCGTCGAACGCGACGCTGCCGTTCCAGAAGGCCGCGCCATGCTCGGCCTCGATGAAGATGCCTTGGAACAGCTGGCCGGCGAGGATCGAGCCCAGCGCCAGCAGGCCGATCGGCACCAGCATGGTCCACGGGCTTTCGTGCGGATGATATCCGCCCGTTCCGGCCGGGGGCATGGCGGTGCCGTGAGCGCTGTCGCCATGCTCCTGGTCGGGCGCGTCAGGCTCGCCGTGCAGCGCGTGCTGGATATGCTCGGACGCGGCCCAGCGCGGCTCGCCGTAGAAGGTCAGGAAGATCAGCCGCCACGAGTAGAAACTGGTCAGCAGTGCCGCCAGCGCGCCGAGGAAGAAGGCGATTCCGCCCGGCACGCTGCCGCTCGCATAGGCGCTTTCGAGGATCGCGTCCTTCGACCAGTAGCCGGCAAAGCCGATTCCGAAGATGCCGACTCCGGTGATCGCCAGGGTGCCGATCACCATCACCCAGAAAGTGACCGGGATCTGCTTTCGAAGACCGCCGTAGAACCGCATGTCCTGCTCGTGGTGCATCGCGTGGATGACCGAGCCGGCGGCAAGAAACAGCAAAGCCTTGAAGAAGGCGTGCGTGAACAAGTGGAACATCGCCGCGCCGTAGGCGCCGACCCCGGCGGCGAAGAACATGTAGCCGAGCTGCGAGCAGGTCGAATAAGCGACCACCCGCTTGATGTCGTTCTGGGCGGTGGCGACCGTGGCGGCGAAGATCGCGGTCGCCGCGCCGACGTAGATGACGGCGTGCTGCGCGACGACGCTGACCTCGAACATCGGCGACAGCCGGCAGACCATGAACACGCCGGCGGTGACCATCGTCGCGGCGTGGATCAGGGCGCTGACCGGAGTCGGGCCCTCCATCGCATCGGGCAGCCAGGTGTGAAGGCCGAGCTGGGCCGACTTGCCCATCGCACCGACGAATAGCAGCAGGCACAACAGCGTCATCGTGTCGACGCGCATTCCGGCAAAGCCGATGGTCGATCCGGCCATTCCGGGCGAGGCTTCGAGGATTGCCGGGATCGAGACGGTGCCGAACACCAGGAAGGTGCCGAAAATGCCGAGGCTGAAGCCGAAATCGCCGACCCGGTTGACGATGAAGGCCTTCAATGCGGCCGCGTTCGCCGACGGCTTGTGGTACCAGTAGCCGATCAGCAAATAGGAGGCGAGGCCGACCCCTTCCCAGCCGAAGAACATCTGGACGAGGTTGTCGGCGGTGACCAGCATCAGCATCGCGAAGCTGAACAGCGACAGATAAGCGAAAAAGCGAGGCTGGCCGGGATCCTCGGCCATGTAGCCCCAGCTGTAGACATGGACGAGGCTGGAGACGGTCGTGACGACGACCAGCATCACCGCGGTCAATGCGTCCACCCGCAGCGCCCAGGTCACGTCCATGTCGCCTGACTTGATCCATTCGGCGACGTCGATGACCATCGGCTGCGTGTTTCCCGCCACGAAATCGAGGAAAATGGGCCAGCTCAGGGCCGCGCCGACGAGCAAGGCGCCGGTGGTGATCAGCTTGGCTGCGAAATTGCCAATCAGGCGCCCGCCGAGGCCGGCGATCAAGGCCGCGATCAGCGGCAGGAAGACGATCAGCTGAAGCGAGATATCCATCAGCCGCGCATCCGGTTGACGTCGTCGACCGCGATCGAGCCGCGGCGGCGGAAGAAGATCACCAGGATGGCAAGACCGATCGCCGCCTCGGCCGCGGCGACGGTCAGCACGAACATCGCCATTACCTGCCCAGTCAAGTCGCCGAGGAAGGCCGAGAAGGCGACCAGGTTGATGTTCACGGCGAGCAGGATCAGCTCGATGGCCATCAGCATCAGGATGACGTTGCGGCGATTGATGAAGATGCCGAGCACACCGAGCACGAACAGGATCGCGGCGACGGTCAAATAATGGCCCAAGCCGATCATGATCGGCGTGCTTTCACGAAGCGCGTGATCACAGCTCGACCCCCTCGCCGCTCGCTGGCTGGGTCAGCCGGACCGCGTCCTTGGGCTTACGGGCGATCTGCTTGGACACGTTCTGCCCGCGAGTGTCGCCGCGGCTGCGGTGAGTGAGGACGATCGCGCCGATCATCGCCACCAGCAGGACCAGTCCGGCGATCTCGAACGGGAGCAAATAGCGGCTGTACATCAGCTCACCCATGGCAACGATGTTCGGCTGCCGGACCGCCGGGATCGCCCCCGATGCAGGCCCGGCGTTGCGAGCGCTCACCGCGATGACGATCTCGGCCAGCAGCAGCAGCGCAATCAGAATCCCGAGCGGCAGGTTTTTCGTGAAGCCCGAGCGCAGCGACGCGAAATCGACGTCGAGCATCATCACCACGAACAGGAACAGAACCGCGACCGCGCCGACGTAGACGATGACCAGCAGGAGCGCGATGAACTCGGCCCCGACCAGCAGCATCAGCCCGGCGGCGCTGAAGAAGGCGAGGATCAGCCACAGCACGCTGTGCACCGGGTTGCGCGCGAAGATCACCGCCACCGCCGAAGCGATGGTCACCGTCGCGAACAGGTAAAAGGCGATGAGTCCGATCAAGTCTGAGGGCCCTGTTTGGAGCGGCTATCGATAGGGTGCATCGGCGGCAAGGTTGGCGGCGATCGCCTGTTCCCATCGGTCGCCGTTGGCGAGCAACTTGGCCTTGTCGTAGAGCAATTCCTCGCGCGTCTCGGTCGCGAACTCGAGGTTCGGGCCCTCAACGATGGCATCGACCGGGCAGGATTCCTGGCACAGCCCGCAATAGATGCATTTGACCATGTCGATATCGTAGCGGGTGGTGCGCCGGGAACCGTCCTCGCGCGGCTCGGACTCGATGGTGATCGCCAGCGCCGGGCAGACCGCCTCGCACAGCTTACAGGCGATGCAGCGCTCCTCGCCGTTCGGGTAGCGGCGAAGTGCATGCTCGCCGCGGAAACGCGGGCTCTGCGGGTTCTTCTCGTACGGGTAGTTGATCGTCGCCTTGGGCTTGAAGAAATACTTCAAGGTCAGCGCGTGAGCACGGACGATTTCCCACAAGGTGAAGGCCTTGAGCCACTGCAGCGGGTTCATGAGCCAACTCCATAGCGGGTAAGCATCAGCCAGCTCGAAACGACGACGACCGATGTGATGCTGAGCGGCAGGAAGATCTTCCAGCCGAGCCGCATCAGCTGGTCGTAGCGGTAGCGCGGCATGGTCGCTCGAACCCAGCTGAAGACGAAGAAGAAGAACAGCATCTTGCCGAACAGCCAGAAGATCCCGGGGATATCGAACCAGGGAATGAGGTCGACGTTGAGCGGCGGGAGGAAGCCGCCCCAGAACAGGATCGCGTTCAAGGCGCACATCAGGATGACGTTGCCGTACTCGCCGAGCCAGAAGAGCGCGAAGCTCATCGACGAATATTCGGTCTGGAAGCCGGCGACGAGCTCGCTCTCCGCCTCGGTCAGGTCAAACGGAGTGCGGAAGGTCTCGGCCATCGAACTGATCAGGAAAACAACAGCCATCGGGAACAGCAGGGGATTGAAGCCGAAGCCGTTCAGCAAGCCGAACACGTGACCTTGCTGCGCAAGCACGATCGCGCTCAGGTTGAACGTATTGGTGTAGAGCACGACGCTGATCAGAACGAAGCCGATCGACACTTCGTAGCTGACCATTTGCGCCGCCGCTCGAAGCGCCGAGAAAAAAGGATATTTGGAGTTGGACGCCCAGCCGGCGACGATGACGCCGTAAACGCCCAGCGACGACGCGGCGAGCACGTAGAGCAAGCCGACGTTGATGTCGGCGAGCACCACTCCCACGTCGAACGGAATCACCGCCCAGACGATCAGCGCGACGGTGAAACTCACGACCGGCGCGATCAGGAACAGCCCCTTGTTGGCGCTGGTCGGGATGATGGTTTCCTTGAGGAACACCTTCAGACCGTCGGCGAAGCTTTGCAGCAGCCCCCAGGGACCAACGACGTTGGGCCCGCGGCGAAGCGCGATCGCCGCCCAGATCTTGCGGTCCGCATAGATGATCATCGCCACCGCGAGCATCAGCGGGAAGGCGATCAGGAGGATTCCGGCGATGGTCGCGAAGAACCACGACCATTCGTAGGTGAAGCCCCAGTTCTGGAACGATTCGGTCATTCCGCCGCCTCGCGGAATTCGCGGCCGTGGAGCAGCTCCTCCGAGCAGCGGCGCATGGTCGGGCTCGCCCGGCAGATCGCGTTGGTCAGGTAGAAATCGGCGATCGGATAGCGCACCGCACCCTCGGCCTTCGAGTCGAGCTCCGGCGGTGCCCAGGGCAGATCGATGAGGCCGTCGCGGCCGAGCTCGGGATAGTCGGCAATCATCGAGTCCCGAAGCTGGTCGAGGCTGTCGAACGGAAGCGCTTGGCCGGCCAGCTCGCTGACTGCCCGCAAGATCGCCCAGTCCTCGCGCGCTTCGCCGGGCGGGAACACCGCGCGCTCGCCGCGCTGAACGCGGCCTTCGAGACTGACGTAGGTGCCGTGCTTCTCGGCGTAGGCCGCGCCGGGCAGAACGAGGTCGGCGCTGCTCGCGCCGACATCGCCGTGGTGGCCGATGTAGACCTTGAACGCGCCCTTGAAGCGGTCGGCCGCGACTTCGTCGGCCCCGAGCAGAAACACCATTTGCGGCTCGGCGGCCTCGATGTCGGCGATTCCTCCGGGCTGCGCGTAGCCGAGGATCAGCCCCGCCATTCGCGACGCCGCGGTGTGGATGACGTTGAAGCCGTTCCAGGCAGCCTGTCCTGAGCTTGTCGAAGGGCGGACGAGCCTGAGCGGCCCGGCCAAGGCGAGCGCGGCGCCCAGGGCATTGCCGGCGAGCGCCCCCGGCCCGAGGATCAGCGCCGGGCGCTCCGCCGCTTCGAAGGCTTCCGACACTCCCTTTGGAATCTTGCCCAGCAGCTTGAGATCGTTGCCGATCCACTCGACTCGCATCCCGAGGTCGACTTCCGGCCCGATGGCGAAAATCCTCGCGCCCTTGCGCGCCGCCTTGCGCAATCGGGTGTTGATCAGCGGCGCTTCCCAGCGCGGGTTGGTGCCGACCAGAAGCACCGCGTCGGCGCTCTCGATCCCGGCAATCGTCGAGTTGAACGCGACCGCCGACAGGCTCGAAATGTCATAAGCAAGGCCGGTCTGGCGGCCTTCGAGCAGGGCCGACCCCTGCGCTTCGAGCAGCTTTTTGGCCGCATACATGGTTTCGGCGTCGAGCAGGTCGCCGGCGATCGCCGCGACGCCGGCGCCCGCTTTCTTCAGCCGCGCGGCGAAGACATCGAGCGCCTCGCCCCAGTCGGCTTCGCGCAGCTTGCCCGCGCCCTCGCCTTCTTTTGGGCGCACCCACGGCCGGTCGAGGCGATTGCGCACCAGGGCATCGACATGATGGCGCGTCTTGTCGTGGATCCACTCCTCGTTCACGTCCTCGTTGATGCGCGGCAGAATGCGCATCACCTGACGCTGGCGGACGTCCAGACGGATGTTGCTTCCAACTGCGTCCATGACGTCGATCGCCGGCACCCGGCGCAGCTCCCACGGACGGCTCTCAAAAATCTGCGGCTTCTGAAGCAGCGCCCCGACCGGGCAGATGTCGGCCAGGTTGCCGGCCAGCTCGCTGGTCACTGCGCGCTCGAGGTAGGATGTGATCTGCGCGTCCTCGCCGCGGTACAGCATGCCGAGCTCCGGCTCGCCCGCGACCTCCTCGGCAAAACGGACGCAGCGGGTGCACTGGATGCAGCGAGTCATCGAGGTCTTGATGACCGGGCCCATATATTTGTCGTCGATCGCCCGCTTGTTCTCCTCGAACCGCGAGAAGCTGCGGCCGTAGGCCATCGCCTGGTCCTGGAGGTCGCATTCGCCGCCCTGGTCGCAGATCGGACAGTCGAGCGGGTGGTTGATGAGCAGGAACTCCATCACCCCCTCGCGCGCCTTTTTCACCATCGCGGTATCCGTGCGGATCGTCTGGCCGTCGGCGGCGGGCAGAGCGCAGCTCGCCTGCGGCTTTGGCGGACCCGGAGCGACTTCGACCAGGCACATCCGGCAATTGCCGGCGATCGACAGCCGCTCGTGATAGCAGAAGCGCGGGATCTCCTTGCCGGCAAGCTCGCACGCCTGCAGTACGGTCACGCCCTGCGGGACCTCGAGCTCGATGCCGTCGACGGTAACCTTTGGCATTATCTCGCCGCCGTCGAATTGTGTTGAGCGAGGCGATTGGCGCCAAGCGCGAGCAATGCGCGCAACGCTTCACGGGTGAAGCGCGACTTGCTGTTGGCCGGAAGGCATCCGCCGAGCACCGGGCCAAGCGCGACGATGGCGTCATATTCGGCGGCTGTCGCGGGATCCGTCTTGAGCAGCCGAGCAACCGCTGCCGCGTCTTTCCGCACCGCGCAGAACGCCATCAGCTCGCCGGCATTGCGCGCCTCGATGGCGGGCAGCGCCGGGTTGTACCCCGTGCGCGCGGCCAGATCGTCGAGGCTTCCGTCGCGGCGCAGCAGGCCTTCTGCAAGCGCACCGCCCCACAGCAACGTGCCCGACGAATAGGCTCCCCTGGGAACGCTGACGCCAGGGCACGGAGCAGGCCGGTTGACCAGCTTGCGCATTTCCTTCCCGTAGGCGCGATCGCGGAAATCCGAGTCGAGCAGCGCGCGCACCGCGACCGGGCGCTCGATGGCAACGCATCGCCCGTAGGCGTGCAGCGCGCGCAGAGCCTTGGGGCTGGACTTCCCGCCGATTTCCGCTTCCGAGGGTGCGGACGCGGCCATGGCAATCGCGACGATAAGCGAGACGAGCATCATTCCCGATCCTCACTCTCGTCTTCATCGCGGCGGTGCTCGATGTGGGTGACGCGCGGGCCCGACGGGCGCATCAGCATCATCACCGCTACGACGAGCACGAGCAGCAAGGCGAGGATGATCACGAAGCGCATCAGCCGCGCTCCGGCCCGCGGGCACGCGGGCGAAGGAGCTGGGCGAGCCGATAGGCGGCGACGGCCGCGAGGATGAAGGCGACGAGCGCAAACGTCGCGAGGCCGGAATGGGAAGTCATTCGGCGGCCTCCAGCATGGTGCGCCCGGCGCGCTCGGCGATTCGGCGCTCGAGCTCGGGCCGGAAGTGGCGGATCAGGCCCTGGATCGGCCAGGCCGCGGCGTCGCCCAGAGCGCAGATCGTGTGGCCCTCGACCTGCTTGGTGACGTCGAGCAATTTGTCGATCGTCTCGACGGTCGCGTCGCCCTCGCGCAGGCGCTCCATGGTCCGCCACATCCAGCCGGTGCCCTCGCGGCACGGAGTGCACTGGCCGCAGCTCTCGTGCTTGTAGAAGTAGGAGATGCGGGCGATCGCACGGACGATGTCGGTCGATTTGTCCATGACCGTCACCGCCGCGGTGCCAAGGCCGCTGCCGAGATCCTTGAGCCCGTCGAAATCCATCGGCGCGTCGATGATCTCGTGCGCCGGGACCAGCGGCACCGAAGAGCCGCCGGGGATCACCGCGAGCAGATTGTCCCAGCCGCCGCGGACTCCGCCGCCGTGCAGCTCGATCAGTTCGCGGAAGCTGATCGACATCGATTCTTCGACCACGCACGGCGTGTTGATGTGGCCCGACAGCTGGAACAGCTTGGTGCCGCTGTTGTTCTCGCGGCCGAAGCTCTTGAACCACTCGGCGCCGCGGCGAAGGATGGTCGGCACGACGGCGATCGATTCGACGTTGTTGACCGTGGTCGGGCAGCCGTAGAGGCCCGCGCCCGCGGGGAACGGCGGCTTCAAACGCGGAAAGCCCTTCTTGCCCTCGAGGCTTTCGAGCATCGCGGTTTCTTCGCCGCAGATATAGGCGCCGGCGCCGCGGTGAACGAACAGGTCGAAGTCGTAGCCCGACCCGGCGACGTTCTTGCCGAGCAGGCCGGCCGAATAAGCGTCGGCGACGGCTTTCCTGAGCGCCTCGGTCTCGCGGACGAACTCGCCGCGGATGTAGATGTACCCGGCCCGGGCGCGCATCGCGAAGCCGGCGATCAACGAGCCCTCGATCAATTTGTGCGGGTCGTGGCGGATGATCTCGCGGTCTTTGCACGATCCCGGCTCGGATTCGTCGGCATTGACGACCAGGAAATTGGGTTTCCCGGGCTTGGGCTCCTTGGGCATGAAGCCCCATTTCATGCCGGTCGGGAAGCCGGCGCCGCCACGGCCGCGAAGGCCGCTCTCCTTGATGATGTCGATGATCGGGTCCTGGCCCAGCTGCATCAATTTGGCGGTGTCGTCCCAATCGCCGCGCTGCTTCGCGGCTTTCAGGTCGGGCGACTGGAAGCCGTAGACGTTGGTGAAGATGCGGTCCTTGTCCGCAAGAGGCCCGGTGCTGGTCACGCGCCGATGCCCCCGGTCATGAAGTAGAAGACGGCCAGCAGGAGCAGCCCGAGCACGACGAATTTGATCATTCCGCTGATGAACTTGAACACCAGGAAGGCACCCACGACGGTGAGGATGATGGCGAGGATCTCCATCAGCTTTTCGGGCTCTCGAGCAGCTTCATTCCGCCCCAGACCAGCAAGCCGGCGGCGGCGACCGCCAGCAGCAGGCCGACCACGCCTTTGACGATCTTCCAGGCGACGATGATCAACAGGATCGCGACGACGATCTTGGCGATGTTCTTCATGCCCACTGCCCCCGATAGTCGTAGTTGCGCTCGGCCATTTTCTTGAGGCTGGTCGGACCGCCGACCGGGCAGCTGGTCTGGCGCTCGATCTGCGGGCCCGGCCGGGGCGTTTCGCCGCGGGCGAGTGCGTCGAGGATCGCGGTCATGCTTTCCCCGGTCAGGTCCTCGTAATTGTCGTCGTTGATCTGGACCATCGGCGCATTGGCGCAGGCGCCGAGGCATTCGACCTCCGAGAGCGTGAACAGCTCGTCGTCGGTGGTCGCGCCCCTCCGGAGCCCACGCTGGTAGCAGGCGTCGAGCAAATCGTCGGACCCGCGCAACATGCACGGGGTCGTCCCGCACACCTGGACGTGGAAGCGGCCGACCGGGACAAGGTTGAACATGGTGTAGAAGGTCGCGACCTCGAGCACGCGGATGATCGGCATGCCGAGCTCGGCGGCGACGAACTCCATCACCGGGAGCGGCATCCAGCCCTGGGTATTGGTTTCGGCACCGACCTGCCGCTGGGCGAGATCGAGCAGCGGGATCACCGCCGACTGCTGCCGGCCTTCGGGATAGCGCGCGACGATTTCCGCCACCGCCTTGCGGTTGGCGTCGGTCCACGCAAAGCCGGACCAGCGCGCGCGCTGGTCGGCGTCGTCGAGGATGGAGGCTTGCCCGGCCATTACCGGTCGACCTCCCCGAACACGACATCGATCGCGCTCAGCACCGCGGTGACGTCGGCGAGCATGTGGCCCTTCATCATGAAGTCCATCGCCTGCAGGTGCGAGAAGCCGGTCGGGCGGATCTTGCAGCGGTAGGGCCGGTTGGTGCCGTCGGCGACCAGATAGACCCCAAACTCGCCCTTCGGGCTCTCGGTGGCCACGTAAACCTCGCCGGCGGGCACGTGATAGCCTTCGGTGTAGAGCTTGAAGTGGTGGATCAGCGCCTCCATCGACGTCTTCATCTCGGCGCGCATCGGCGGGAACACCTTGCGGTCGAGGCTGCCGATCGGCCCTTCCGGCATCTCGTTCAGGCATTGGCGCGCGATCCGCCACGATTGGCGCACTTCCTCGACGCGGACCATGAAGCGGTCGTAGCAGTCGCCGTTGGTGCCGACGGGCACGTCGAACTCCATCCGGTCGTAGACTTCGTACGGCTGCGACTTGCGGATGTCCCAGGGAACGCCCGACGCCCGGATCATCGGCCCGGAGAAGCCCCAGGCGATCGCGTCCTCCTTGCTCACCTTGCCGATGTCGACGTTGCGCTGCTTGAAGATGCGGTTGTCGGCAACCAGGCTGATCGCGTCCTCGAACAGGCGCGTGCGTTTGTCGAGGAACTCGCCGATCTGGTCGAACACCTTCGGCGGGATGTCGCCGTGGACTCCGCCGGCGCGGAAGTAATTGGCGTGCATCCGGGCGCCCGACACCGCCTCGTAGAGCTGCATCAGATCCTCGCGGATCTCGAACAGCCACAGGTTCGGAGTCATCGCGCCGACATCCATGATGTGGGTGCCAAGGTTGAGCATGTGGTTCTTGATTCGGGTCAGCTCCGCCATCAGCGTGCGGATGTATTGGGCGCGGAGCGGCACCTCGAGCCCCATCAGCTTCTCGATGGCGAGCACGAACCCATGCTCCATGCACATCGGCGAGGAGTAATCGAGCCGGTCGAAATAGGGCAGCGCCTGGGCGTAAGTCTTGTACTCGATCAGCTTCTCGGTCCCGCGGTGAAGCAGCCCGATGTGCGGATCGACGCGCTCGACGATCTCGCCGTCGAGCTCGAGGATCAGCCGAAGCACGCCATGCGCGGCCGGGTGCTGGGGGCCGAAATTGATGGTGTAGTTGTTGAGCGTCTCATCGCCGGCGGTCACGTCGCCGGCTTCGGGGACCCCAACGCTGACGTCGAGAGTGCGGGTTGCGGTCATCCGGGGCCTCCGCCCGGCCGGCGGCGGCCCGGCGTTTTCGGCTTCGGAGACGACACATCGGCCTTGCTGACCTGATGCTTCGCCTTGGCCTGGTTCGACTTGCGCGCCTCCCTCTTCGCCTGCGCGTCGGCGGGCGCGCCGCCGCCGGTCTGCGCCGGCGTCTCGGTGGTCTTGGGAGTCTCGGCGGGAGTCTTGGGGTTGACCTTCGAGTGGCCGGACGGGGGCGGCGCGGGGGACGGCGCTCCCGGCTCCTGCGGCTTGGCTTTCTCGTCGCCGGGAAGCTGGTACTCGGCGCCTTCCCACGGCATCAGGAAGTCGAACGTGCGGAAATCCTGGGGAAGGGAAACCGGTTCGTAAACGACGCGCTTCTCGGCTTCGGAGTAACGCATCTCGACATAGCCGGTCAGCGGGAAGTCCTTGCGCTGCGGATGACCTTCGAAGCCGTAGTCGGTCAGGATCCGCCGCAGGTCGGAATTGCCGGCGAACGCGACCCCGTACATGTCGAAGACCTCCCGCTCGAACCAGCCGGCGACCGGCCACAGCGAGGTGACGCTCGGGACCGCAGTCGCTTCGTCCGTCGAGAGCTTCACTCGGATTCGGCGGTTCCGGGTCAGCGACAGAAGGTGGTAGACGACCTCGAACCGCTCGGGACGATCCGGATAATCGACGCCCGCAATGTCCATCAGTTGCTGGTACTCGAGACCCGGCGTGTCGCGCAGCGACTGAAGCACGGTCGCGATTGCCTCCCGCCGAACGACCAAGGTGATCTCGCCGACCTCGTGGCGCGCGTCGACCAGAGCGTCGCCGAGCGCCGCCTTGGCCGCTTCGATCACGCCCTCGTCGGACGCGCTCTGGGGGACGTGGGCCGCCAACATGTTACCGCGAGCCGCTCACCGTTCGATGGTCCCTTCGCGGCGGATCTTCCGCTGCAGCTGGAGGATTCCGTAGAGCAACGCCTCCGCGGTCGGGGGGCAGCCGGGCACGTAGATGTCGACCGGGACGATGCGGTCGCAGCCGCGCACCACCGAGTAGCTGTAATGGTAGTAGCCGCCGCCGTTGGCGCAGCTGCCCATCGAGATCACGTAGCGCGGCTCGGACATCTGGTCGTAGACCCGGCGCAGCGCCGGGGCCATCTTGTTGCACAGAGTGCCGGCGACGATCATCACGTCCGACTGGCGGGGGCTCGCCCGGGGCGCGACCCCGAACCGCTCGAGGTCGTAGCGCGGCATGTTGACGTGGATCATCTCGACCGCGCAGCAGGCCAGGCCGAAGGTCATCCACCACAAGGAGCCGGTGCGCGCCCAGGTGAACAAATCCTCGGTCGTGGTGACCATGAACCCCTTTTCGTTGAGGTTGCGGCGGAGAATTTCGAGCTGCTCGCGGTCGACTTCGCCCGGAACCAGCCCGGCGAGGCGCGCGAGCTCCTCCTCGGTCGGCATCGGGTCGTGCCGCGGATCGAGGGTCACTCCCATTCGAGCGCCCCTTTCTTCCACGCGTAGGCGAGACCGAGCGCGAGCTCGCCAAGGAAGATCATCATCGCGATCCAGCTCGCCATTCCGGTGCCGGCCAGCGACACCGCCCACGGAAACAGGAAGGCCGCCTCGAGGTCGAAGATGATGAACAGGATCGCGACCAGGTAGAAGCGGACGTCGAACCGCATCCGGCTGTCCTCGAAGGCCGGGAAGCCGCACTCATATTCGCTCAATTTCTCGGGGTTGGGCTGGTGCGCGCCGGTCACCCGCGAGACCAGCATCGGCAGCACGACGAACCCGATCGACAACGCCAAAGCGACGCCGAGGAACAGCAGGATCGGCAGATATCCGGCGGCGACGCTGGCCAAGGGGAACTCCACTACGCGAGGCTCGTGGCGCTTTAGGACACGGCGCGGACACGGGCAACACTGGCGGAAGCGCAAATCAGAGGGAAATCAGATCGCCCGAAGCGCTCCGGACAGCAATTTGTGGAGCCGCGAGTGGATGTCGCTATTGCCGGCGAGATACTGGCGTCGCTCGAACATCTGGTCGGATCCGCGGTAATCGGTGACGAACCCGCCCGCCTCGCGGATCAGCAGGACCCCGGCGGCGGTGTCCCAGATATCGAGATCGTCCTCCCAGAAGCCGTCCATCCGCGCCGCCGCCACCCAGGCGAGATCGAGCGCGGCGGAGCCGAAGCGACGAACCCCCGACACGTGCGGTGCGATCGCCGAGTAGATCCGGCCCCACGCCCCGACCTCGCCGCGTCCGCAATGCGGGATTCCGGTGCCGATCAGGGTCTCGCTGAGGTCGCGGCGGGCGGAGACCCGAAGCCGGCGATCGTTGAGCCAGGCGCCGCGGCCCTTCTCGGCCCAGAAACTCTCGTCCGTAAGCGGCTGGTAGACGAGGCCCTGGGTGATTTCGGGGCGCGCTCCCGGCCGCCGCTCCTCGACCGCGATGCTGATCGCGAAATGCGGCACTCCATGGAGGAAGTTGGTGGTGCCATCGAGCGGATCCACAATCCAGCGCGGCTTGTCCGGATTGCCCTCGATCTCGCCCCCCTCCTCGAGCAGCATGCCCCAGTCGGGGCGTGCAGAACGCAGCTCCTCGACGATGGTCTGCTCGGCCCGCTTGTCGGCCATCGAGACGAAGTCCGCGGGCCCCTTGCGGCTGACCTGCAGCTGCTCGACCTCGCCGAAGTCGCGGCGCAGTCGAGGCGCCGCCTTGCGGGCCGCTCGCTGCATGACGGTGACGAGGCCGGAATGGGAGACCATCGGTCAGTCGGCGCGGCGGACGTAGGTTTTCTCGTAGACGTCGACGACGATCCTGGTGCCCGCCGAGATGTGCGGTGGCACCATCACCCGAACGCCATTGTCGAGCATCGCCGGCTTGTAGCTCGACGAGGCGGTCTGGCCTTTCACCACCGCATCGGCCTCGACGATCGTCGCCTCGATCTGGTCGGGAAGCTGAACCGAGATCGGCCGCTCGTTGTAAAGCTCCATGACCACGTCCATGCCGTCCTGGAGGAACGCCGCGGGCTCGCCGATCAGGTCCTCGGGCAGCGACACCTGCTCATAATTCTCCTTGTCCATGAACACGAGCATGTCGCCGTCGTGGTAGAGGAACTGGAAGTCCTTGGTGTCGAGACGCACTCGCTCGACCGTTTCGGCCGAGCGGAAGCGGACGTTGTTCTTGCGGCCGTCGATGAGGTTCTTGAGCTCGACCTGCATGTAGGCGCCGCCCTTGCCCGGCTGGGTGTGCTGGATCTTCACCGCGCGCCAGATGCCGCCTTCATATTCGATGATGTTGCCGGGACGGATGTCCACGCCGCTGATCTTCATGTGCGAACCTTTGAAAGAACCGTTCGGGCTGCTAGCCGCTCGCCTTCTTACCGGCAAGCAGCGGGAACGGGTTGATGGCGCTGCCCTGGTACCATTTCTCACCCGGCTGCATCCGGTGAATTGCAAAATGCAGGTGGGGACCGCCCGGGTTGGCGTTGCCGGTGTGGCCGACGCCGCCGATCAGCTGTCCGCGCCGGACTTGCTGCCCCTCGGCGAGACCGGGCGCGTAACCCTGCAAATGCGCGTAATAATAGATCCAGCGCCGGTCGGGGGAGCGGATGTAGGCGGTGATCCCGCCGCCGCCCTGCGAGAAGAAGAGTTTCTCGACCGTGCCACTAGCCGAGGCGACCACCGGCGTTCCTTCCGGCGCCATGATGTCGATCGCATCGTGTAGCCGGGCGCCGCCGGCGCGGGCCTGGGTGTAGGTGTCGCTGAGCTGGGCGGACTTGATCCCGGCGACCGGGAGGGCGAGGCCGGCCGGCCCGACGGTGACCCCTTCCGCAATGGTCACCGGCGGCTGTGCGTTGGGATCGATCGTGACCTTCTGGCCAGACGCGGTGACCTTGCCGTCCGAAGCGCCCGGAGCAACCGCAATATTGTAGGCGAAAATCCAGAATGCGCTGACCAGGATCGCGGTGACGACGGCGGTCGAGGCGATCGTGAACTTGCGCCCCATTCAGCTACGCCTGGAAAATCGCCGTGAAGCCCGGCTTCATCATCCGGGCCAGCCGGAGCACGTCCCAGTTGGTCATCCGGATGCAGCCGCTCGATTCGGCCCGGCCGATGGTCTGCGGCTCGTCGGTTCCGTGAATGCCGTAATGCTCCTTGGTGAGGTCGAGCCAAGCTACTCCGACGGGCCCGTTCGGACCAGGCGGAAGCCTGAGTTCCTTGTCCGTTTTGGGATTGTTGAGCAATTCGGGCTGGTATTTGAACGGCGGCAGGAACGCGTAGGTGGTCGCCTTCCAGCGGCCGATCGGCAGCGGGTATTGCTTCGAACCCATGGTCACCGGGAACGCGGCGACGAGCTGGCCGGCGGCTCGGGCGGCGTCGCCTGACTCGCCTTCGCTTGGCGACTCACCAGGCGGTGTCCCGCGGTAGACCTTGAGCACGCCTTCGCTCTTGTCGACGACGACATAGTCGCCCTGCTGCTGCTGGCCATCGACGTTGAGCGCCGCCAGGACGTTCGCTCCGTTGCCCGGCACACCCGAATAATCGCGCGAAGTCGGCACGATGTTGGGCAAGCGCAACACCTGACCGTTGCCGATCAGCTTGTCCGGCCCATTCAGGGCGACGATCGTGTCGGGAGTCGTGTGATAGCGCTCCGCGACCTTCTCGAGCATGTTGCGATAGCCGAGGAACTGCAGCTCCGCCTGCTTCTCGGGGTCGTCCGGGAACGGGTGGACATATTGGCCGCCAACGTCGTCCGGGCCGAGGCGGGCCATGACCGTCGAGGGCCGGTTGGCCTGCAGCAGCGCCCGGCGCGTCTCGTTGTCGAGCTTGCCGGTGGCTTCGAGCCCGCGCGCGCGCTGGAAGCTGCGCAGCGCCAGCTTGAACGATTCGCCCTCCTTGCCGTCGATCACTCCCGGCGAGAAGCCGTGCGCCGACATCAGCACCTGCGCGTGGAAGAACTCGCCCTCGATCGGTGAGCCCGGGGTGCCCGGAGCGGCCCACGCCTTCTCGCCGCGACCGGCGGCGGTGTTCGAAGCCGGCTGCTGGGCGGGTTGCTGGGAAGCCTGGGCCATGGCGACGGCGGCGGTAGCCGTGCCGAGCAGACCGAGGGTGAGACGGGACGACCTGGAAAACACGCAACTCTCCTGACGCAAGGGTGGTTATGAACTGAACGATGGAGCCCGGACTAGTTTCCATGTCGGCCGCCTCGAGCCGAGTTCATGTCGGCTGCTCGGGCTGGGTCTACCGCCACTGGAAAGGCGGCTTCTACCCGGCCGAGCTGTCGCAGAAGCGCTGGTTCGAGCATTATGCGAGAGACTTCGACACGGTCGAGATCAACGCCAGCTTCTACCGGCTGCCGCTGCCATCCACCTTCGACGGCTGGCGCGAGAAGGCGCCGCCGGGATTCCGCTACGCGGTCAAGGCCAATCGCTTCCTCACCCACATGAAGAAGCTGGTCGATTGCGAGGCTCCGCTGGCCGAGTTCATCGACCTTGCGCACCGGCTCGGCCCGACCTTGGGCCCGATCCTCTACCAGCTGCCGCCAAGCCTGCACAAAGACCTGGGGCGGCTGGAGGCGTTCCTGAAACGGCTGCCCGGCGACCTCGAGCATGTCGTCGAGTTCCGCCACAAGAGCTGGTACGACGAAGACGCCCTGGCGCTTCTCGATGCCCACGGCGCCGGCTTCGTCACCCACGACCTTGTCGGGCTGAAATCGCCGCGCTGGGCGAGCGGCCGAACCGCCTATGTCCGATTCCATGGCACCGGCGGCAAATATCGCGGCCGCTACAGTGTCGAGGCGATGGCCGAGTGGACGGATTGGCTGGTCGAGCAGCGCGCCGCCGGCCGCTCGGCCTGGGCTTATTTCAACAACGATATCGGCGGCGACGCGATCGAGGACGCGCGGACTCTAAAGCGGCTGATCGGCGAGCGTGGCGGCGGACAGTTCCTCGAAGCGGCGGACCGGCACGCCCGGGTCTGAGGCGCCCCACACCGCCTGGCACACGGCGACGAAATCCGCTCCGGCGTCGATCAGCGGACGGGCGTTGTCGGGCGTGATCCCGCCGATCGCGACGCACGGGATCTCGAACAAGGCCGACCACCAGCTGAGGATCGACGGGTGCGGGCGGTAGTTCGAGGGCTTGGTCGTGGTCGGGTAGAAAGCTCCGAACGCGACATAGTCGGCGCCCGCCTCGCCCGCCTCCATCGCCAGGTGGCGGCTGTCGTGGCAGGTGCGGCCGATCTGCGCCGCCGGGCCGAGCAACGCACGCGCCTCGCGAACGTCGCCGTCCGACTGGCCGAGGTGGACCCCGTCGGCGCCGATCCGCTTGGCGAGCTGCATGCTGTCGTTGACGATGAACGCGGTGCCGTGGTCGGCGCAGATGCGCTGCAGCGGCTCGGCCAGCAGCGCGAGATCGTGCTCGGACATGTCCTTGACGCGCAGCTGAAACGCCGCGACCTGACCGGCCCCAAGCGCTGCCTTGAGCCGGTCGGAAAAGCGGCCGCCGACGTCCTGGACGCTGATCAGATAGAGCTTGCACGGCTCGGTGCGCTCGGGCGGCGGCAGGATCGCGAAGTCTTCGGGCTCGTCGGTCATGGCGCGCTCCTAGCGAATGAACTAGGCTGATCCAATGAATCGGACGCTATTCCTCGCGCTGCTGGCGCTCGCATCCTGCGCAACGGTGCCGAAGACGGAATTCGCCAACGGCCCGACGGCTGCACTGAATGAAGTCGCCAATCTCGACGGTCTCACCGTCCGGCCGCTGGCGGTCGTCGAGGACAGCCGTTGCCCGATCAATGCCAATTGCGTCTGGGCAGGGCGAGTTCGGATTCGCGCGGAAGTCGGCGGCAACGGCACCCAGGAGCTGACCCTGGGCGAGCCGCTCGCGGTGAGGAGCGGTACTCTCACCCTGGTCGACGTCCGGCCGAGCAAGCGCGCGGCGGAAGCCATCGCGCCGCGCGCGTACCAGTTCACCTTCCGCTTTCAGCGACCTTAGGCGGCGACCCTCGCGGTCGAGGCGCGGAAGATCTCGTCGATCGAATTGCCAAGCACGCGATCGAACTCGTCGTCGCTCATGTCGTGCCGCAGCCCCTCGAGCAAGGCGCGCGAGAAGCTGGCGACCATGCCCTCGTTCTTCGCCAGCTCGCGGCACGCCTCGTCGCGCGAATAACCGCCCGACAGGGCCACGACGCGGAGCACCCGCGGGTGGCGAAGCAGCGGCTCGTACAGGCCGGGCTCGGCCGGAATCGACAGCTTGAGCATCACCTGCCGCTGGCCTGGCAAAGCGCCGAGCGCCGCGGTCAGTTGCTCGAGCAGGAATCGGTCGGCCTTGTCGCGCTCGGGGCTCTTGATCGACACTTCGGGCTCGATGACCGGCATCAGCCCCGCCTCGGCGATCTGGGCGGCGACATGGAACTGCTGGCGGACGATCGCGGCGATCCCGGCGGGGTTGGCGAGCTCGATCACCGAGCGCATCTTGGTACCGAACATTCCCTTCGACCGGGCGCGCTCGAGCAGCTCGCCGAGGCCGGGCATGGGCTTCATCAGCTTGACTCCGTCGGCTTCGTCCTCGAGCCCCTTGTCGACCTTCAGGAACGGCACCACGCCGCGCTCGCGAAGCACGTCGGGGACCGGTTTGCCGTCGGCCTCACCGTCCATCGTCCGCTCGAACAGAATCGCGCCGAGGACCTTGTCGCCGGTGAACGCCGGAGAGGTGATGATGCGCACGCGCATTTTGTGGATGAGGTCGAACATCCCCTCCTCGCCCGACCATTCGTTGCCGGAATAGCCGTAGCCGGTGAGAGCCTTGGGGGTGGAGCCGCCGCTCTGGTCGAGCGCCGCGATGAAGCCGTCGGCATCGCGGATCTTGGTCAGCATTTCGCTGTGTTGCATCGGACTTCCTCTGTTGGTCGGTTCAGCGATCCGGGACCGGCGCCCACGGCGGCCCCTTCAATTCGAGATTATTGCCTTCCGGATCGGCGAGGTAGACCGACGGGCCGTCGCCGTCCGCTCCATAGCGACTAACGATCTCACCCTCGATTCCGTTCGCTTTTAGATGCGCGAGCACCGCATCGCCGTCCCATGGCAGCACGCGAAAACAGATGTGGTCGACGTTGCGTCCCTCGGCACCGGGCGCCGCGCCGCCCGTCCGGCCGAGCTTGCCGTCGACCGGCACCAGGTCGAGCAGCGCCGACCCGATGCGCAGCTGGTACAGCCCGATCGCCTCCTGCTTTTTCTCCCAGCGAGCGCCGAGCACGTCGATGTAGAAGCGGGCGACGGTCTCCAGATCTGCCACTCGCAGAACGACATGATCGATTGCCTGGATGTTGATCATGGCTTCTGAAGCGCCGCCACTCCCGGCAATGTGCGCCCTTCCATCCATTCGAGAAACGCTCCGCCGGCGGTTGAGACGAACGTGAAATCGCCGATGACGCCGGCGTGATTGAGTGCCGCCACCGTGTCGCCGCCGCCGGCGACGGAAACCAGGCTGCCTTCCTTGGTCAAGGCAGCCGCGGTCCGGGCGAGCGCGACGGTCGCCGCGTCGAACGGCGGTGTCTCGAATGCGCCCAGCGGGCCGTTCCACACCAGGGTTCGGCAGGTCTTGAGGACGTCGCCGAACGCCTCGACCGCCGTCGGCCCGACGTCGAGGATCATTTCGTCGGCGGCGATTTCGTGGACGTTGGCGGTGCGCACGCCAGGCGGGTTGGCGGCGAATTCCTTGGCAACCACGACGTCGTAGGGCAGATGGATGGTGCAGCGGGCCGCTTCCGCCTCGGCGAAGATGGCGCTCGCCTCCCCGGTCAGCTCGTGCTCGCACAGCGACTTGCCGACCTCGACTCCGCGTGCGGCGAGGAAGGTATTGGCCATGCCGCCGCCAATGATCAGATGGCCGACCTTGCCGACCAGATGGCCGAGCGCCGCGAGCTTGGTCGACACCTTGGCTCCGCCGACCAGTGCCGCGACCGGCCGCTCGGGACTGCCGAGCGCTTTTACGAGCGCTTCTAGCTCGGCCTGCATCGCCCGGCCTGCGAAGCTGGGAAGCAGATGCGCGATCCCCTCGGTCGAGGCGTGGGCGCGGTGCGCGGACGAGAACGCGTCGTTGACGTAGAAGTCGCCGAGCGCCGCCATTGCCTTGGCGAGCGCGGGGTCGTTGGTTTCCTCGCCGGCGTGAAAGCGGGTGTTCTCGAGGATGCCGATGTTTCCGGGCAGCATGGTCATCACGCCGCGCTGCGCCTCGGGTCCCTGGCAATCCTCGACGAAGCGCACCGAACGGCCGCTCAGCAGGGTCAGTGGCCGCACCAGCTGAGCCGTCGACATGTCCGGCCGGTTGTGCCCTTTTGGGCGCCCGAAATGCGACAGCAGCAGCACGATCGCGCCGCGGTCGGCAAGCTCGAGCACGGTTGGAAGCATCGCCCGCAGACGAGTGTCGTCGGACACCGACGCGCCCTCCATCGGCACATTGAGGTCGACCCGCACCAGCACTCGCTTCCCGGTGAGGTCGTCGGGCAGATCGTCGAGGGTCTTGAACGACTCCACGAGGCGCTAAAGCTTGGCCATCGCGCCCGCCGTGTCGACCATGCGGTTCGAGAAGCCCCATTCATTGTCGTACCAGCTGACGACTCGAACGAGCCTGCCTTCGATGACCGCGGTCTCGAGGCTGTCGACGGTCGAGCTCGCCGGATTGTGGTTGAGGTCGATCGAAACCAGTGGCTCGTCGCTGTAATCGAGGACCTCCTTCAGCGGTCCGCTGTCGGAAGCCGCCTTCAATGCGGCGTTCACCTCTTCCTTCGAGGTCTCGCGGCCGGGAACGAAGGTCAGGTCGACCAGGCTGACGTTGGGCGTCGGCACCCGCACCGCCGAGCCGTCGAGCTTGCCCTTGAGCTCGGGGAGCACCTCGCCGACCGCTCGGGCGGCGCCGGTGGTGGTCGGGATGATCGACATGCCCGCGGCGCGCGCGCGGCGCATGTCGGAATGGATCTGGTCGAGGATCTTCTGGTCGTTGGTGTAGCTGTGGATGGTGGTCATCAGCCCGCGCTCGATGCCCAGCGTGTCGTTCATCACCTTGGCGACCGGGGCGAGGCAGTTGGTCGTGCACGACGCGTTGGAGACGATCGTGTGCCCGGCCTCGAGCTTGTCGTGGTTGACCCCGTAGACCACGGTCAGGTCGACGCCCTTGGCCGGCGCCGAGATCAGCACCCGCTTCGCGCCCGCGTCGAGGTGCTTCTGGCCGCCATCGCGATCGGTGAAGAAGCCGGTGCATTCGAGCGCCAGTTCGACCCCGTTGTCCCGATGCGGGAGCTTGGCCGGGTCGCGCTCGGCGGTGACCTTGATGCGCGTTCCGTTGACGACGAGATCATTGCCCTCGGCGGCGACATCGCCGGGAAAGCGCCCGTGGACGCTGTCGCGCGAGAACAGCCAGGCGTTGGATTGGGCGTCGGCAAGGTCGTTGATCGCGACCAGCTCGAGCCCGCAATCCGGCCGCTCGAGGATCGCCCGAGCGACTAGCCGGCCGATGCGCCCGAAGCCGTTGATTGCAACCCTGGTCATAGCATGTCCCTTTTTTGAAGAAGCTCGACGACCCGCGGCGCGATGGCGTCTGGGGTCAGTCCGAAATGTTGGTAGAGGTCGGCGGCCGGCGCCGAGGCACCGAAGCGGTCGATGCCGATGCGAAGCCCGTGAAGCCCGGTGTAGCGCTCCCAGCCGAAGGTCGCTCCGGCTTCGATCGAGACTCGGAGGATCTCGCGATTGGAGACGTCGGGGAGAATATCCTCGCGGTAGTCGGGGTCCTGGGCGTCGAAGCGCTCGGTGCACGGCATCGACACCACATCGGCGCCGATTCCCTGGCTTTCGAGCCGCTCGGCGACGTCGAGCGCGATCTCGACCTCCGAGCCGGTTGCAATCAGGATCGCCTTGCGTGCCGCTGCCGCTTTCCTGAGCCGGTAGGCGCCGCGAGCGCTCAGGTTCTCTTTCGCCGCCTTGGTGCGCACGGGGCTCAGATTCTGCCGGGTCAGGGCCAGCACCGACGGCCCCTCGCTGGCCAGCGCCGCCGCCCAGCACTCGGCGGTCTCGACCGCGTCGGCGGGACGGAACAGCTCGAGCTGCGGCATCGCCCGCAGGCTCTGCAGGTGCTCGATCGGCTGGTGGGTGGGCCCGTCCTCGCCGAGCCCGATGGAATCATGGGTCATCACATAGATGACCCTGGCGTTTTGCAGCGCCGACAGTCGGATCGCCGGGCGGCAATAGTCGGAGAAGATCAGGAAGGTGCCGCCGTAGGGGATCACCCCTCCATGCAGCGCCATGCCGTTCATCGCCGCGGCCATGCCGAACTCGCGAATCCCGTAATAGATGTAACGCCCCGCATAATTGTCGGCGGTCAGCGCCTCCTGGGCCTTGGTCTTGGTGTTGTTCGAGCCGGTCAGATCGGCCGAGCCGCCGATCGTCGCGGGGATCTCCGCATTGATCGCCTCGAGAGCCATTTCCGACGCCTTGCGAGTAGCGATCGTGGGCGGCTTCGCGATCAGCTCCTCGAGATACGGCTTCAACCACTTGTCGTCGGCCTTGCCGGCCAGCCGCTCGAGGAACTCGTCCTTCGCTTTGCTGGCATCGAGCCGATGGTGCCATTCGGCGCGCTGCACCGCGCCGCGCCGGCCGGCCTCGCGCCACGCCGCCAGCACGTCGTCGGGGACCGTGAACTCCTCCGGCTCGAGGCCGAGCTCCTTGCGCGCGGCTTCGACCTCCTGCCTGCCGAGCGCGGCGCCGTGGGTCGCGGCGGTGCCCTGCTTGTTGGGGGCGCCGTAGCCGATGACCGTCCGGCAGCGGATCAGGCTCGGCCGCTCGTCGGCGATCGCCTCGTCCAGGGCGCGCTCGACCTTGCCGGCGTCGAGTCCGTCGCACTCGGCCGTGTGCCAGCCGCCCGCGGCGTAGCGCGCCATCACGTCCTCGTTGCGCGACAGGTCGACCGAGCCGTCGATGGTGATCCGGTTGTCGTCCCACAGCACGATCAGCCGCCCCAGCTTCAAATGTCCGGCAAGCCCGACCGCCTCGTGGTTGACGCCCTCCATCAAATCGCCGTCGCTGGCGAGGACGAAGGTCCGGTGGTCGACCAGCTCGTCGCCGTAGATGGCGTTCAAGTGGCGCTCGGCGATCGCCATTCCGACGGCCATTGCCAGGCCCTGGCCCAGTGGCCCGGTGGTCGCCTCGACCCCGGCCAGCTCAAAATTCTCGGGGTGGCCCGCGCACGGGCTGTGGAGCTGGCGAAAGCGCTTGATGTCGTCGAGCGTCGGCCGCGCATAGCCGGTCAAATAGAGCAACGCGTAGATCAGCATCGAGCCGTGGCCGGCCGACAGGACAAAGCGGTCGCGGTCGGGCCAGTGCGGATCGGCGGGGTCGTACTTCAGATGCCGGGTGAACAGCGCGGTGGCGGCGTCGGCCATGCCCATCGGCATTCCCGGATGGCCGCTGTTGGCGGTTTCGACCGCGTCCATCGCCAAGGCGCGAATGGCATTGGCAAGTCGGCGTTGGGTCGGCTGCAATCCAGGCTCCTGAACGAACACTCAGCGACGGGATCAGCCGCGCACCGGATTGGGCAGGCCGATGGGTTCGACCCTTTGGGCGGTGAGCCGTTGGGCGTCAATGCTTGCCCGGACCGCGCATCTTGCGTAGCGGGAAAGGTCATGGACGACGCCTCGGATGACACCGGCCTTTCGAATGCTTTGGAGCGCGCCGACCGGGCGTTCGGCCGGATCGAGCGAGCGCTTGCCGCCCGCACCCACGAGGCCAAGGGGAGCGAGCAGGACCTGCGCTCGAAGGTGCGCGAAGCCGTCGCCGAGCTCGACCAGCTGATTCGCTCGGCAGGAGGGTGAGATGGCCGAAGTCGACCTGACCATCGCCGGGCGCCCCTACCGGGTTGCCTGTCGGGCGGGCGAGGAGGACAGCTTGCGCGCCGCCGCCGCGCTGGTCGATGCCAAGAGCCGCGAGGCGCTGGCCGGGCTCGGCACCATGTCGGAGGCTCGCCAATTGCTGTTCGCGTCGCTGCTGCTCGCCGATCAACTGGTCGACCAGCGCGGACCGGAGAACGCCGGACCCGACCCGCGCCTGGCGCAAAGCGCCAACGCGCTTGCGAGCCGCCTCGAGGCGCTCGCGGATGCTCTTGAGAGCGAGGCCCAGACCGCCTAGATAAGGGCTGACGGGAACTGCCCGGTACGAGCCTTCGACTTCCCTGAGGCTATTACCATCCATGGGAGTTGTCCCTGCCCGAACCCTGGTTCGGATCACACGGCGCCCACCTGACGTTTGTGGCGTCAGAGGATTTCCGGCAAACGGCCACGGTGGTCCCGTCACCTCCCTTCCCCGCGCTGACCAAGGCGACCCTGCGTCGAGCGGCGCTCGACGCGCGCAAGGCCTATGTCGCGACCTTGAGCGATGCCGACCGCACATTGCTCGAGCGGCGGCTCGCCGAGCAGCTGACCGGGATTTGCGCGAACGCCACCGTGGTCGCCGGCTATTCACCGCTCGGCAGCGAGATCAGCCCGCTGCTGGCGATGGAGGAAGCCCGGTCGGTTGGAGCGATCGTCGCGTTCCCCGCGTTCGCCGATCCCGCCAAGCCGTTCCAGTTCCTCGCCGGCGACCCGTCGGTCGGCGGCCCGTTCGGAATCCTCCAGCCGCGGCTGACCGCGCCGCGGGTCGAGCCGGACGTCATTCTCGTGCCCCTGATCGCGGTCGACGGCCGCGGCACTCGGCTGGGCCGCGGCAAGGCCCATTACGACCGGGTGCTCGCTCCTTATCGGCGCAAGGGCGCGCAGCTGATCGGAGTCGGCTGGTCGGTGCAGCGGATCGACGAGGAGATCCCGCGCGATCCCTGGGACGTGCCGCTCGACAGCTTCGCGTCGCCCGAGGGGCTCGAGCGGCTCGCCCCGTGACGCCCTCCGGACGCAAGGGCGCGGGCATCGCGGTCATCGTGCTGCTGATCCTCATTTGGGCAGCACTCGTCGCAAGTCTCGCACCGGTGATTGGCAAATGGCCGATTCTCGTTCAGGGCGCGTTCTACCTCGTCATGGGAATAGTCTGGATTAGTCCGTTGAAACCGTTGCTCCGATGGACGCAAAGCGGCCGCTGGAGCGGGACTTCATCATCGGGCGATTGAACCAAGTGTATCATTCGAATATAGCACCAACGCTCTTATGACCCAGACCGTGATTCTCTCCGCCACCAAACTATGGCGCGCCTACCCTCGCGAGGCCGCGGTCGTCGGCACGCTGGGGCTGGCGGCGATGTTTGCGTTGGCCGGCGCGGCCTATTCGACCCCGAGCCTGACCGGCTTGGGCATCGACTCGGCAACGCTCCGCGAGCCGCCGCCGGCGCCGCCGCCCTTGCTGGTGCGCAAGCTTGCGCCGGCCGACGCGGTGACCATCAACCAGACGATCCCGCTCGCCGACTCGCCCAACCCGGCGGCCCGGCCGTTTGCTCTGCGCGGCGCCGACGAAGCCACCCGGGCGCGGGCGCTCGAGTGCCTGACCAGCGCCATCTATTACGAGGCCGGCAACGAAAGCCCCGACGGCCAACGGGCGGTTGCCCAGGTGGTCCTCAACCGGCTCCGCCACCCCGCCTTCCCGGCGAGCGTGTGCGAAGTCGTCTACCAGGGCTCGACCCGGGAGACCGGCTGCCAGTTCACGTTTACGTGCGACGGCTCGCTGGCGCGACGGCCAAGCGCCGACGCCTGGTCGCGGGCACGCAAGATCGCCGAGGCGGCGCTGGCCGGAGTGGTGTTCGCGCCGGCCGGTTGGGCGACCCATTATCACGCCAATTATGTGGTGCCGTACTGGGCCTCGAGCCTGGCCAAGAATGCGATCGTCGGAGCGCACATCTTCTACCGTTGGGCCGGCGGCTGGGGCCGCCCGGCCGCGTTCGGCAAGCGTTACGCCGGCCGGGAACCGAACACCGAGGCGCTGAAGAGCGCCGCGGTCGCCGCCGAAGCGGCTTATGCCGCTCAGCAGGCCGCCGCGACCACCACCGCCGAGCTTGCCGCGACGATCCCCGGCGCCGAGGTGAAGAAGCCCGAGGAAGGCCGCCTCGCGATCCGCTTCAACCTCGCCGCCCGAAAGGCGGTCGAGGAAGCCCCGCGTCACGATTATGTCGAGAAGTTCCAGGCCTCGGACAATCTGCGCTGGTCGCTGAGCGGCGCCGCCGTCGAGGCCGAGGAGAAGCCGCTCGGCAAGGCCCCGCCGACGATCGGCGCGGCTGGCGGCGGCGGTGGCGCGTCCCAGCTTTAGGGCGCCGTCACGGCACCCGATCGGCAGCTATCTCAAAGCGAAGAATGGCGCGAGTGACGGGACTTGAACCCGCGACCTCCGGCGTGACAGGCCGGCGCTCTAACCAACTGAGCTACACCCGCGCGGTTTGCGTCGCGGGCAACTAGGTGACCCCCCCAACCCTGTCAACCGAACCGCCGCTGTCGGCCTGGCTGCCGATCTGGCCGGGCTCCTCATCCTCGTCTTTCTCCTCGGCTTCGCCGACGTGAGTCAAAGTGCCTTCCTCGAACAGGAATCCGGCGATGTCGGGGGTGCCGGCGGCGGCGAATACCGTCTTCATGATGATCAGCAACGGCACTGCCAGGAGAGCTCCGGTGGTCCCCCACACCCACGCCCAGAAGCTCAGCGCGATCAGGATCGCGAGCGGATTGATGGTCAGCTTCTTGCCGACCACCATCGGCGTGATGATGTTCGCCTCGACCATGTGGAGCGCAACGAAGATCGCCGGCGGGAGCATTGCCGACCAGACGTCGGGAAAGGTCATCAGCCCGCCGATGAACAGCAGCCCGGCCGAGGCGATCGGCCCCAGATAGGGGATGTAGTTGAGGACCGCGACGATGCCGCCCCACATGATCGGCGAGTCCATCCCGAGCTGCCACAGGATGAGAGCGGTCAAGGCGCCGAGCGTCACGTTGATGACGGTGATCGTGCCGATGTAGGTCGAGGTCGCGTCGACCACCTGCTGGATCACCCGGGCGGTGGTCAGCGCGCCTTCGAAGCTGCCGCGGCTGACGATCGTCTTCTTGCGCATCGCCGTCCAGCCGGCGAGGAAGAAGAAGATCACCAGCAGCGCGAAGAACAGCTGGATGAGCACGTGCGGCGCCGAGGTGGTGAGCAGCCCGGACAGCGAATTGGGCGTTTCGATCCGCACCGTCCGCGACGCGTCGGGAGCAATGACGATCTGCGACAGGATCCGCTCCACGAAGCGATCGAACGCCTTGTAGAGGTCGAGCAGCGGTTCGAGCGCGGCGCGCACCTTGGGCAACCGCTCCGGCAACAGCGCCACCCAGTCGACCGCCGGCAGCACGATCGACCCGATCGCAAAGATCGCCATCACCAGGAAGATGAGCACGCACAATGCCGCGGCGATCCGCGACGGCACGCCGCGTCGCTCGAACCACTCGAGCATCGGCACCAGCGCGATCGCGATCACCAGTGCGGCCGTGACGGGCAGGAAGAATTCGGCGCCGGCCCGAAGCGCGAACGGCAGGGCGATCAGCAGGCCGGCGCCGCCGATCAGGGTCAGCGAGGCGAGCAGCCGGTCGCGCTTGATGCTGATGCCCTCGGCCTGCGCGCGCGCCTCGTCGCCGTGCTCCGGGGCATTTTTGTGCTTGCTGGTCCGCGCGTCCATCACGGCGCACCATATCGGCGACGCGGCCGCTCGGCTAGCGGTTCGAGGTCAGCTTGCGAGTGCTGGTGCCCCTGGTCCGACTCGAACGGACACTCCGGTTAAAGGAACTCGATTTTGAGTCGAGCGCGTCTACCATTCCGCCACAGGGGCCCACGAAGGGTTGGCCGCGCCTAGCTAGCGACGACAGCTGCGCGCGGCAATGCCGCGGGGCTCACGCCAGCGCCGGTTCGTCTTCGCGAAGGTGCAGGTAATTGCTGTCGAAATCGCCGGCGTCGGCGAGCTTCTTCCAGTCGCCGATGGTGATCGAGCGCGGGCTCACGCGTTCGATCAGCCCGTCGGCCTCGAGCGACTTCAAGGTCCGGTTGACGTGGACCGAGGTCAGGCCGGTCACGTCGCCAAGCTGCTCCTGGGTCATCGGCAATTGATAGCCGGTCTGCTCGCCGAGCCCGGCGAGCTTCAGCCGAAGCGCGAATTCGCACAGCACGTGGGCGATGCGGCTCCGGGCGTCCCGCCGCCCGACGTTGGCGATCCATTCGCGGAAGATCGACGCATCGACCAGGGTGTCGATCCACATCGCCTTGCCGACCGCCGGGCGCTCGAACGCCAGCCGGGTCACTTCCTCCCGCGGGATCATCGCGATCTGGCCGGGGGTGAGCATCTGGACGCTGTGGTCGGCGGTTCCAAGCAGCGAGTTCTGCAGGTCGACCATCTCGCCCCTCATGTGGATCGCGCAGATCTGCCGATAGCCGCCGCCGACGATCTTGTGGCGCATCGCAAAGCCGGACAGCAGCACGCAGGAATAGGCCGCGCGGTCGCGCTCGCGGACGATGTATTGGTGCTGCTCGAGCGACTTCACCGTGTGCGGGAGCGCGAGCAAAGCGGCGCGGTCGGCAGCGTCGAGATCGTGCCAATAAGCGAGCTTGCGAACCATAGGCTCGAGCGGCGACTGGTCGGAGGATGACTGCTTTTCGGGCCGGTTCAAAACGTATCTCCCGCTAGGCAGGGGCGGGAGCACGGACTGAATCTCTCGGTTGCCAGCGCCTTCTTATCTCGGGTGGCAATAAATGACTTTAACACCATGCTCCCCCAACATATGCTGTTTTTCCGAGCCAAAACCCAAAATAACATAGATTTAGACATGCGTTCCTGATAAATGATGCACATCGCCGAGCAGCGCCTTAGGCCTCGGCGGCTGAGAGACTCCCCGCGCTCCCGCCTATCTGCAAGGAGCGATACGGTGGCTCGATATTTCCTGCATTTGCGCGACGGAACCGAGCAGATCCTGGATCCGGAAGGATTCGAGTTCGCGACCATCGAGGCGGTCCGAAAAGCGGTGCTCGTTTCGGCCCGCGACCTGATGACCGGCGACATTCGCGAAGGGGTCATTGACCTGCGCTTCCGCATCGACGTCGAGACCGAAGCCGGCGACATCGTCTATACCCTGCCCTTCAAGCACGCGGTCAACATCATTCCCGACCCGGCCTAAGGCCCTTGGCCGACCGCATCGATCGGCGGAAATCGATCGCGAACAAAAGTCGTCCACCGCTGGCAAACGCGAATCCGTGCGAGGCGCTGGGCAAAGCGCTCCATCGCGCGTTTGCGACCGACCATTCGGCCTCCTTCGACGAGGCGCTCAAGGCGATCGACGAGGCAGACAGCGAGGTCTGTGGCAATCGCGATCCAGCCGACTCAACCGTCAAAATCGCTAATTGCGCGGCGCCTGACGGCGGTAGCTGAGCGCTTCCGCGACGTGGATCCGGCCGACCTGCTCGGCCCCGGCGAGGTCGGCGATGGTGCGCGCGACCCTGAGCACCCGGTGGAAACCACGCGCCGACAAGCGCATCGCCGCGGCCGCGTCGGCCAGCAGCTTGCGCCCCGGGTCGTCGGGAGTCGCGACCCGGCCGAGCAGCTCGCCATCGGCCTCGGCATTGGTTCGCACCCCGTGGCCGTTGTAGCGCCGCGACTGGACCGAGCGAGCGTCGGCGACCCGCAGCGCGACCTGGGCGCTGCCCTCGGCCGGCGGCGGCAAGGTGAGGTCGGCGGCGGACACTCCTTGCACCTCGACATGCAGGTCGATCCGGTCGAGCAGCGGCCCGGACACTTTCGCCTGGTAATCGGCGGCGCAGCGCGGGGCCCGGCTGCAGGCCAGCGCCGGGTCACCGAGATGGCCGCAGCGGCACGGGTTCATCGCCGCGATCAGCTGCACCCGCGCGGGAAAGGTCACATGCGTGTTGGCGCGCGCGACGCTGACGCTTCCGGTCTCGAGCGGCTGGCGAAGCGAATCGAGGACGGCGCGCTGGAACTCGGGCAGTTCGTCGAGAAACAGCACGCCCAGATGCGCGAGGCTGATCTCGCCGGGGCGCACGCGCAGCCCGCCGCCGACCAGCGCCGGCATCGACGCGCTGTGATGGGGCGATCGGAACGGGCGCCGGCGGCGGATTCGGCCGCCGTTCAACTCGCCGGCGACCGACGCGACCATCGACACTTCGAGGGCTTCCGACGGCTCGAGCGGCGGCAGGATCCGCGGCAGGCAGGCCGCGAGCAGCGACTTGCCGGCTCCCGGCGGGCCGCTCATCAGCAGATTGTGCCCGCCGGCGGCGGCGATCTCGAGCGCCCGCTTGGCAACCTCCTGCCCCTTGACCTGACTGAGGTCGGGGCCGTGGCCGAGCGGCTCGACTTCCGCTTGCGCCGGCGGCGCCAGCAGCGCGGTCCCCTTGAGGTGGGCGAGAAGCGCCAGCAGGTCGGGCGCCGCGACGACGTCGAGCTCGCCGGCCCATGCGGCCTCGCTGCCCTGCGCGGCGGGGCAGATCAGCCCCTTGTCGTTGGCGGATGCGTGCAGCGCCGCGAGCAGCACTCCGGGCGACACGGCGATCCGCCCATCGAGGCTCAACTCGCCGACCGCCACATAATGCGACAGGCTTTCGGCGTCCGCGGCGCCGATCGCGGCGAGCAGGCACAGTGCGATCGGCAGGTCGAAATGCGAGCCTTCCTTGGGGAGGTCGGCCGGCGACAGGTTGATGGTGATTCGCCGCGGCGGAAGCGCCAGCCCGATCGCGGCCAGCGCCGCGCGCACGCGCTCGCGGCTCTCGGCGACGGCCTTGTCGGGCAGGCCGACGATGATGAAGGCCGGCAGCCCCGAGGAGAGCTGGACCTGCACTTCGACGGCTCGAGCTTCGAGGCCGAGGTAAGCGACGGTGGCGACGGTCGCACCCATTCAGCGTGCCGCCACGGCAACTGAACGGAAATCAATGTCCAGGGATACTCCTAGCTCGGCGGGGGCACGCTAGACGCTGCGAGGCACAATCGGCAAGCTTCCCTTGCGCCGACCAGCCGACGCAACCACATGTTGGCCGATGATGACTCGAGAGCAGTGGCAGGAGTTCGTCCGTAGCAAGCCGGTCCGAACCGCGCTGTTCATGACCGGGCTGCTGCTGATCCTGCTGTCGCCCCTGGCTGGCGCGATCCCCGGCCCTGGCGGGATCTTCGTGTTTGCCGCCGGTCTGACCCTGACGCTGAGGAACAGCGATTGGGCCAAGCGCCAATATGTCCGATTCAAGGTGTGGCAGCCGAAGGCCGGCCGATGGGCCGACTGGGGTCTCAGGCGTCGTAGCGCGCGGCGCCGCGAAGAGCGCCGCAAGCTGCGTCATGCGATGGGCCATCCGCCGCCGGCCGACGAGCTCGCCCAGGGCGCGATCGCGGCGATAATGCCGGACCCGCCGGCCAAGGCGCCCGAGAAATGGAGCGATCGCGAAGGGCGCTCCGATTGACTTCCAGCGGCCCCTTCCGATTGACTTTGCGGAGGGGCTCCACTATCGGCGCACCCGACTGCGGCTGCCCCAACGGCGGCCCTTTTTCTTTGATTTCGCGTTCACTTTGAATTTCTAGGGCATGAGCGATGAAGCGCACCTTCCAGCCGAGCAATCTGGTCCGCAAGCGACGGCACGGGTTCCGCCACCGCATGGCGACGGCCGCCGGGCGCAAGCTGCTGAACGCACGCCGGGCGCGCGGCCGCAAGAAGCTCAGCGCCTAGCCACGATCCGCAAGCGCGCGGATTTCCTCGCCGCCAACGCCGGCAAGCGCGCGTCGAGCCCGGGCTTCGTGCTGCTGGTCCGCGACCGCTCCGACGGCGATCCAACCAAGCGCGTCGGTTTCACCGTCACCAGGAAGATCGGTGGAGCGGTCGTCCGCAACCGCATGAAGCGGCGCCTTCGAGCGCTCGCCCGCGAGATCTTGCCGACGATCGGCATTCCGGGCGCCGACCATGTGCTGATCGGCCGCTCCGGCGGGATCGAGCGCGATTTCGCTCAGCTTCGCCACGAGCTGGAAGCTGCCCTGGAGCGGCTCCGCAAATGATCGCCCGGCTGCTCATCCTGGTCGCCCGCGGCTGGCAGGAGGGACCCTCGAAGGTGCTTCCGCCAAGCTGCCGCTACCGGCCGACCTGCTCGGCCTATGCGATCACCGCATTGTCGCGCTATGGGGCCGCTCGCGGCAGCTGGCTGGCGCTGAAGCGCATCTGCCGTTGCCATCCGTGGGGCGGCCAAGGCTACGACCCGGTACCATGACGAGGCCGACGAGGATTCCGACTTGAGCGACGACAACAAGAACATGATCCTCGCCATCGTCCTCAGCGCTCTGGTGCTGATCGGCTGGAGCATGATCTCGGACCGATTGCTGCCCACCGCCGGGCCGCAGACGCAGCGCGTCGAGGACGGCAAGGTGAAGCCGATCCCGCAACCCCAGGCCGACCCTGCCGCCGATCGGCCGCAGGCGCTGCGCAACCGGGCGATCGTACTCGCCTCGACGCCGCGCGTGCGGATCGAGACTCCCGCGCTGCAGGGGTCGATCAACCTGAAAGGCGCCCGGATCGACGATCTGGTGCTGCTCCGCGAGCGCCAGGGGATCGGCAAGGATTCGCCGCCGGTGCGGCTGCTGTCCCCGGCCGGAGCTCCGGCCGGCTATTTCGCGAGCTTCGGCTGGACCGGCGAGGGAGCCGAGGCGCCCGGACCCGACGCGGTGTGGACCCCGAGCTCGCCTGTGCTGGCACCGGGGCGCCCGGTGACCCTGACCTGGACCAGCCCCAGCGGGCTCAAGTTCGAGCAGACCATTGCGGTCGACAATGATTATCTATTCACGGTCCGGCAGCGGGTCGCCAACGCCACCGCCAACGCGGTCGCGGTGCGCCCTTACGGGCTCATCAGCCGGGCCAATGAATCTCCTGACCCGGACGGCTGGACGATGCACGTCGGCCCAATCGGCTATCTGGACGGTGCGGCGAATTACGACGTCGACTGGGACACGCTCGACGACGCCGGCCCGAACGGCGAGCGCTTCGACAGCCGCGGCGGCTGGCTCGGCTTCACCGACAAATATTGGCTGGCCGCGCTTGCACCGGCGCAGGACGCGGCGATCAGCGCCAGCTTCCGCAAGGCTCCCAGCGGCCCCTACCAGGCCGATTTCGCCCGCCAGCCGATCGTCATTCCTTCTGGCCAGGCGGTTGCCATCGAGAGCCACTTGTTCGCCGGCGCCAAGGAAAAGACGCTGCTAGACCGCTACGAGGCAATGGGCATCCCCAAGCTTTCCAAGTCGATCGACTGGGGCTGGTTCGAGTGGTTCATGCGGCCGATCTTCGACCTGCTCAACTGGCTGTTCAAGCAGATCGGCAATTTCGGCGTTGCGATCATCTGCCTGACGTTCATCGTCCGGCTGCTGATGTACCCGATCGCCCAGAAGCAGTTCCAGTCGATGGCGGCGATGCGCAAGGTGCAGCCGAAGATGAAGGCGCTGCAGGAGCGCTACAAGGACGACAAGCCGCGCCAGCAGCAGGAGATCCTGAAGCTCTACCAGACCGAAAAGATCAACCCGGCTGCGGGCTGCCTGCCGATCCTGCTCCAGATTCCCATCTTCTATGCGCTCTACAAGGTACTGATGGTGGCGGTCGAAATGCGCCACCAGCCGTTCGTCCTGTGGATCAAGGACCTCTCGGCGCCCGATCCGATGACCCCGGTCAATCTCTTCGGGCTGCTCGATTTCACGCCGCCCTATTTCCTCGCCATCGGAGTGCTTCCGATCCTGCTTGGGGTGACGATGTGGATGCAGTTCAAATTGAACCCGGCGCAACTGGACCCGACGCAGCAGCAGATCTTCGCGATCCTGCCGTGGGTGATGGTGGTCGTGATGGCGCCGTTCGCCGCCGGACTGCAGCTTTACTGGGTGGTGTCGAACATCCTGACGATCGCCCAGCAGTGGTGGCTGTACCGGCGCTACGGAGTCGATTTTACCCAACCCGCTCCGGCACCCAGTTGATGGAGGGGGACGAGGAGCTGGCGGAGCGCGCCCGCAAGCTGTTCGCCGGGCCGATCAATTTCCTGAAGTCGGCTCCGGCGCTGCAGTTCCTGCCCGACCCGGCGGTTCCGGAAATCGCGTTCGCCGGCCGCTCGAACGTCGGCAAGAGCTCGCTGCTCAACGCGCTGACCAACCGCAACGGGCTGGCGCGGACCTCCAACACTCCGGGGCGCACGCAGGAGCTCAATTTCTTCGATGTCGGCAAGCCGCTCCGGCTGCGGCTGGTCGACATGCCGGGTTACGGCTTCGCCGAGGCCCCCAGGGATATGGTCAAGCGCTGGCGCTTCCTGATCAACGATTATCTGCGCGGCCGAGCGGTGCTCAAGCGCGCACTGGTGCTGATTGACTCACGCCACGGACTCAAGCCCGTCGACCACGAGGTGATGACGATGCTCGACGACGCCGCGGTCAGCTATCACCTCGTCCTGACCAAGGCCGACAAGGTCAAGCGGACCGACCTTCAGGCCGTGGAGCGGGATACAGCCGACCAGGCGGCGAAGCATCCGGCCGCGCACCCGACCGTCTTCACCACGTCGAGCGAAACCGGTAGCGGGATCGCCGAGTTGCGTACCGCGATCCTCGAAGCGAGCGAATAGGACCTTTTCGAATGCTCAAGTTGATCATCGGCAACCGGGCCTATTCGAGCTGGTCGATGCGCGGCTGGCTGGCCCTCAAGCAATCCGGCGAGCCGTTCGAGGAGCTCGTCGTTCCGATGTTCGACGCCGAGTGGGACAAGCGCCGCGAGGGCGACGAGTTCGCTCCGTCGCTCGGCAAGGTGCCGATCATGTGGGACGGCGAGTGCGTCGTCTGGGACAGTTTGGCGATCATCGAGTTCCTCGCCGACCGGGTCGGGCGCGAGCGTTACTGGCCCGAGGACTCGGCGGCGCGCGGAATGGCCCGGTCGATGGCCGCGGAAATGCATTCCAGCTTCGCCAATCTGCGGCGCGAGCTGCCGATGAACGTCCGCAAGAGCTACTCGCCCAAGGCCCTGTCGGATGGGGTCAAGGACGACATCAACCGCATCCTCCAATTGTGGGCGCAGGCGCGCGCGCGCTTCGGCGGCACCGGCGATTTCCTGTTCAGCGACTGGTGTGCGGCGGACATCATGTACGCTCCGGTGGTCACGCGGTTCATCACCTACGGAGTGCCCGTGCCGCCGTTCGCCGAGCTCTACATGAAGGCGGTCCTGTCGCACCCGGCGGTCAGCGAGTGGATTGACCAGGCTCAAGACGAGCCGTGGGTGATCGAACAATATGAGGACGCCGCCGCCTAGCAAGCGCGGCTAGTAGGGTGTGCCGTCCTTGTGAGTGTAGCGGCCGTTCGAATTGTCCCAGTGCAGGTCGACGTCGGGATAGTGGCAATCGCCTTCCGAAACACGGCCGTCGACCGCGATGAAGGTGCAGTTGCGCGCGCTTCGGTTGACGAGATGATGGCCGTTCGCAACGTCCTTGGGGAACAGCGCGCAGTCGCCCGCCCGCATCACCGTCTCGCCGTCATCTTCGACCAGCACGGCCTCGCCGTCGACGACGACGACGAACTCATCGATCCCTTCATGCCAGTGGCGCTGGCTCGAGATTCCGCCGGGCTCCAGCACGACGTGGCTGACGCCGATGTCCTTCAGGCCGCCGGCCGCTCCCAGCCGGCGAAAATGGCGCCGTCCCATCTCGGCCGCGAAGGGCATCGGGTAGGTGGTTCGATTGGTCGGCTCGACCTGGTCGAGATCGATCTTGGGCATGGGATTTTTCCGCTCCTGTCGTCGCGGCCCTGCCCTAGCAGCGGATCGCTGCGCTAGAAATTGCCCCGCACCGAGAGCTGGAAGATCGGCCCGATCAGCTGGTTGTTGCGCTGGATGAACAGGACCGGATTTTCGTCGCGGCGGCCATCGAAGACGGTGCGATCGAACCGGTGCCGGGCGTTCAGCAGGTTGATGACGGTCGCTCGGACGGTCATCCCCCTGACGGCCTTGTGCTCGACATAGGCACTGAGCCACCACGGGCCTTCCCAGCTGCGGAACACTTCGGTCAGAAAATAATGCTTGGCGAAGTGGTCGTGATTGGCATCCGCGCCCCACGCGATCTGGCTGCCGGGGATATCGTGGCGCAGGCTGAATTCGGCCCAGCGGTCGCGGGTCCCGCTGATCGCCCTTCTCTCACCGGTCAGCGGATCCCGGACGCTGGTCTTTTGAAAGCCGAGCGTGGTGTCGAGCTTGGCGCCTTTCCAGCCGATCGGGTCGAACAGGAGGGTGCTCGTGCTCTCCATTCCAAATCGGGTCGCTCGCGCCAGATTGCCGATCCCCTGTCCATCCTCGCCGATCGGGATCACGTCGATGATGTCCTCGACCCGGTGGTAATAGGTCTTGAGCCTCGTCTTGCCCCAGCGGCCGAGCTCGCGGCCGATCTCGACCTCGCCTTCCCAGCTTTGCGGCGGCACGAGGTCCGGATTTCCGGCCTGTTCCCGGTCCTGGCTAAGCCTCGGCTGGGCGAGGAAATCGTAGAAGCTGATTTGGCCGACGCGGCGGCGCAGCTTGAAGCTCGTGTCCCAGCCCTCCGACGGGCGCCAGCCGAGCGTCAGGCTGCCTTTGGGACGGAAGAATTTGCGCGGCGGCAGGTCCCCGTCCACGCGGGCCAGCTTGGAGATTTCGCCACCGGCGGCCACCTGGAGGTCGAGCTTGGAGCTCAGCGGGCGGCTCCACGTTCCGATCGCTTCGTAGCGCGTCTCGGTGACCTTGCCGGTTCCTTCGGGGAAGTCGACCTCGACGAATTCGCCATCCGCCGAAAGCACCGACAGCGCCCCGCGCTGGTCGAGCGAATTGAACGCCCGCTCGAGCGATAGCTGCCAATCGTTTTTCCCGGTCTTCAAGCCATATTCCGCCCGGCCGATGGTCTCGCCGATGCGCGAATCGCGGCTGAACCGGATGCCCTGGTCCGGCGCTCCGCTGTCGAAGCTGGTCACTTGGGTGGTGACGAGGGGCTCATGGTCGAAACGCCGCACTCCGATCAGCTTGAGTCGACCGGGGCCCAGGGCGAACGCGTAGTCGCCACTGATATCGATTGTGTATCCCTTGAGGGAATCGCGCGTCGTTCGACGGCGATCGTCCCCATTCACCAGGTCGCGCCGGTCGCGGATGTGGACGGGCCCCCAATAAGGCCCATAGACCAGCGTGAGATTGCCAAGCGATGAGCCCGGGCCATCGAGCGCGAACTTGCCGGTCAGCTTGGGGTGCTCGAATTGCGCGCTGAAAATTTCGTCGCGAGTCTCGATGATATTGCCGCCGGCGTCGAAAATCTCGATCAGCCCGCCGAAGCCGCCGCGCCCCGGCTGGTTCTGGAGCGACAAGGTGTAGTCGACCGGCCCCGTCTTGCCCGCATAGCTGAGCAGGCCGCGATAGAGGTTGGGCTTGGCGAAGTGGGCGCGGACATCCGGCTTCCATTCGAACTGGCCCGAGGATTTGGCCGCGGCTTTGACGAAGACGTTGGCAACCTGTCCGGACAGTCCCGCGATGCCGAGACTGGCGGCGTCGACGATTTCGATCCGCTCGACATTCGCCGCGTTGATCTTCTGCAGGTCATCGATCGCTCCGCCGGACTTGTTGGCGCTGCGCTGGCTATTGATCAGGACATTTTCCGAGGCTTGGCCGAGCCCGCGCTCCTGGGAGGCGCCGCGGATGGTGAAGCCGGGGACCTGCAGCAGCATGTCGTATGCGGTCTTCGGCGCGAAGCGGGCAAAGTCGGCAGGAGTGAAAATCCGCTTCGATCCAGCCGGGGTTGGCACCGGTGGCGGAGCGATCGCCGGATCGGCCGGGGCCGCGGCCGTTTGAGCGGCGGTCTGAACAGGCGCGAGGAGGGCAATACCGGCCAGCAGCGCGCGGCGGTTACGCAACATGTTCATGACATTCCCCCTTTGCGGCGGTGTGACAGCCAAATGGCCGGCGAGTCAGACCCTTTTCGGCTACCGCGGCGGATTTTCGACAAACGGCGGGAGGCTGAGCGAGCGCTCACCGGTTGCGCCCGGGGCGAAGCTCGATGCCGAAGTTCAACCCGTCGGCGACGCTCGCGAAGCCGGTGGTCGACAGGCTGATGGTGGTCAGGGCGAGCGCCGCCAGGAACGCAAGAGTGCGGGGCATTGCATTTCTCCTCAACACAGCAGGCAAGGCTTGCCCGTTCGCCCAAGGGGGCGTTTCAAACTCGGCAAAAATTCTGGACTTCAGCTGGTCAGGGCGGTGGCAGGATCAGGGACTGTCATCGCGACCGGGGATGTCTTCGGGATTGATCCCGAGGGCCTTCATTTCCACCAGCTTGTGGACGCTCGGCAGCCGATGGCCCGAGCGTCGGAAACGGGCAATGTCGGCGGGCGTCACCCCGACGGCCTTCAGCTCCACCAGATCGTCCATCGGCAAGTAGCCGTAGGCAGCCGCGATGCCGCGGATGTAAGCGCCGTTGATCCCCATCGCGCGCGCCTCCACGATCGAGTCCGCGTTGAGGCGCGGGTAGCCGGACCGCGCGAGGTCGCGAACATAGTCCGGGCTCACACCCAGCGCTTTCAACTCCACGATATCGTCATGATCGAGCCTCAGATGAGGCGCTGCATTGCGAATCGCCCGGACATATTCGGGAGTCGCCCCGACGGCCTTCATCTCAATGGCCCGGTCGATCGCATCCTGGTGCGGATGAGCCGCGACGGCGGTTGCCGCGGCCAGTCCCCGCACTGCGCGCGCGTCGGCGAAGGTGACGACCGAGCCGTTCGGGCCAGTCATCACCGTGCGCCGGCGACCATTTGCGTCGGGCGGCGAAACCCTGACTGTGGCGCCGCTGGGAGCGCGCAACAGCGTTTCGCCGTTTGCGGTCGTAACGGCAGCTCCATTCGGGTGAGTGACGAGCACCGCACCGGCGGCACCGGCGGCGATTGCCGCCGCCGACTCGCTAACCGCGCCGGCGGCGCTTCCCGAAGAAGCATTCGCGGCGAGCCTGCCGGCAAGCGGCGCCGCCGCTGCGGCCGCCGCCTGACCCGGAACAAAGCGCCCGTGCTCGGCGGCCGTCGCGATGGTCGGGGCGACGACATTGAACGCCGCCACCGGCACCGCCATGCCGGCCGCGAAGAAGGCCGCCGCGGTGCTCCAGCGCCAGCCGCCCGGAGCCCGCTCGAGCGCTCCATCAAGCACCCGCCGGATCCGCCGAGCGAGCGAGTTCCTGGCCGGAGCGACCCCGTGCGCGCCGATCAGCAGGCCGCGGCACTCGTGGCGAGCGATCCCGACCAGGAGCTTGGCATATTCGGTGTCCTCGATGTCGGCGCCGAGCACCGCGTCGTCGGCGGCTTCCTCGCGCAGCTGATGCGCCTCGCGGGCCAGCACCCAGACCAGCGGGTTGAACCAGAACATCGCGGCCGTGACTCGGGACAGCAACAGCTTGGCCCAGTCGAGGCTGGCGACGTGCGCCAGCTCATGGGCGATGATCGCCTCGGCCTCGCGGTGCGACTGGGCCGCTTCGCCGTTGAGCAGGATCACCGGGCGAATCACGCCCCAGCTGATGGGCGAGGGCAGCTCGTCGCTGGTCAGCAGAGCGGTGCCGTGCTTGAATCCCATCCGCCGCTGCGCGCGGGCAAGCGCGGTCAGCCAGTTGGGCTCGACCATCACGGTGGCGCGGCTTTTCAGCCCGATCAGCCGGCCAAGCGCGATCAGGGTAAGCAGGAGAAGCAGGCCCGCAGGCGCAGCGTAGGCCCAGACAGCCCAGTCGACAGGCGCCGCGGCGAGTGCTGCGCCGCTATCGGCGGGAAAGGTGCCCGCGGGGGACGCGGCCTCCGATTTCAATGCCGGCGTGGTTGACGCCTGGACAAGGGACTCGACCGGAGTCGCGGCCTCGGCCGCACGCGCGGCGAGGAATGACGGGCCTTCGACGTTGAGCGCCGGAAGACCGAGCGCCGCGACCGGCAGGAGCAGGATCGCAATCAGGCCGAGATGGGCGATCCAGCTGCGGTCGGAGGCGGATCGGTGTTGCGCGAGCTTGAGCAGCAGCAGGACGGTGCCGGCGACGAGGAACGACTTGGCGGCGATCGGAATCAGCAGGTCCATCAGCGTTCTCCCTTCGCGGCGCGGGCCCGCGCGATCATATCCTCGAGCCGCTGGAGCTCATCGACGTCGAGTCGGTCGGACATTCCAAGCAAGGCGGTGGCGGCGCCGGCGGTCGAGCCGTTGAAGAACACCCTGACGACTTCACTCAGCGCCGACTTGCGGGCGACGCTGTCGGCGACCGCCGGAGTGTAGAGAAAGCCGCGATCCGAATCCTCGCGCCGGACATAGCCCTTGCGCTCGAGCCGCTGGAGCATTGCCCGAACAGCAGAGCCGCTGAGGCGGTCGGGAAGCGCTTCGCAGATGTCGGCGACGGCCAGTGAGCCACGCTCGTAGAGCAGATCGACGATCTGGCGTTCCCGCGGCGGCAGTTTGCTGAGCATTGGAGCCCCTCCCTCGCTACATATGTAACGCTGCTACAAATGTAGCGCCATTGCAAGTCCCTTTTTCGACCAATCGACGAACGGATGGAAATTGGCTCGTTCGAGCGCCGCTCTTGCCCGTCCGCCGCGCCTTGCTACTGCTGCTCAATGCCCGCCCCCCTCGACGCCGTCGCCCTCGCCTGCCAGCTGATCAACTGCCCAAGCGTCACACCGGCGCGCGGCCAGGTGTTCGACGCCCTCGAGGCCGCGCTTCGGCCGCTTGGTTTCGAGATCCACCGATTTATCGAAGGTGAACCGCCCGACGGGCCGGTCGAGAATCTGGTCGCGATTCGCGGCGAGGGAGCACCGCACTTCGGCTTTGCTGGGCATCTCGACGTAGTGCCGCCAGGGGACGGCTGGTTGAGCGACCCGTTCGAGGCGCAGGTCGCCGATGGAATCCTGACTGGCCGCGGCGCCAACGACATGAAAAGCGCGATCGCCGCATTCGTCGCCGCGCTGTCGCGCGTCCAGCAGCAACGCGGCACCTGCTCGCTGCTGATCACCGGCGACGAGGAAGGGCCCTCGGTCCACGGCACCCCGGCGATCATCCGCTGGCTCAAGGACCGCTCGATCCGGCCGGACATGATCCTGATCGGCGAGCCGACCTCGGAGACCGAGCTTGGCGACACGGTCAAGATCGGCCGCCGCGGCTCGGTCAACATGTGGATCGAGGTTCCGGGGACCCAGGGCCATGTCGCCTACCCGCACCGGGCCGCCAACCCGATCCCGCCGCTCGCGCGGCTGGTCGCGGCACTGGACGCGCTGCACCTCGACGACGGCAACGACGCGTTTCCGCCGTCCAAGCTCGAGTTCACGGACATCGGCTGTCCACCGGGCGCAACCAACCTCATCCCCGGGTCGGCGAGCGCGCGCTTGAACATCCGCTTCAACAACCTCCACCGCGGCGCCGACCTCGTGCGGCTGGTCGAGGAGACCGCCCGGCGTGAAGCCCCGGGCTCGACGGTCGTGGCGCGGATCTCGGGCGAGGCGTTCCTGACCCCGCCGGGCGAGCTGTACGAGCTGGTGGTGAATGCGATCCGCGACGAGACCGGCCGGACTCCCACCCTCTCGACCGGCGGCGGGACGTCCGACGGACGTTACCTGATCGAGCTGTGCTCGGTGGTCGATTTCGGGCTGCCCAACGCGACCATGCACAAGGTCGGAGAGAGCGCGAGCCTCGAGCACATCGCCGCGCTGTCGCGGATCTACGAGCGGATTATCGTCAAGGTGTTGGGCTGAGCGGCTTCGCGATTGCCGTGAGGCACGCTTCTGATCAGGCGACCGAACGCGAGCCTGGGTTCGCGTTGACGATCCAGTCGAGGAACTCGTCCTCGTACATCGGGTGGGCGAACACATAGCCCTGGACCGCCTGGCAGCCCATGGTCCGCAGGATGTCGGCCTGGGCGACCGTCTCGACCGCTTCGGCGACGATCTCGCAGCCGACCCCATGGATCAGCTGAATCACCGCCTGGACGACCACCCGGGCGCGCGCGCAATGCTCGATGTCGGCGATCAGTGAAGGGTCGAGCTTGACGCGGTCGAGCGGCATCGTCCGCAATCGGGCGATGTTCGAATAGCCGGTGCCGAAATCGTCGATCGAGATCGTCGCGCCGTCGGCTCGGAGCGCTCCGATCTCCACCAACACGGCCTTGGAAACTTCCATCGCCGCGCTCTCGGTGAACTCGAGCTCGACCATCGACAGGGGCACTTGCTGGTCGCCAAAGCTTTGCCGAAGCCGGGAGAAAAAGTCGGCGCGCTCGACCTGTCGGGGACTGACGTTGAACGCGAGCCGGCGGCTGATTCCCTCGCGGCTCCAGGAGCCGAGCACCGAGGCGACCTCGGTGATGACCCAGTCACCGATGTCGGAGATGACCCCCGTCTTCTCTGCGATGGGGATAAAAGTGTCGGGCATTCGCAACCCGTCGCGCGGGTGGTTCCAGCGAAGCAGCGCCTCGGCTCCGGCGATTTCTCCGGTCACCAGGCTCAGCTGCGGCTGGAAGGTGAGCAGGAATTCGTCGCGCTGGACGGCTTCGGTCAGCGCCCGCTCGGTTTCGATCTTATCCTGGTGCTCGGCCGCCAGCTGCTCGTCGAACAGGCAGTGCTGCCCGCCGCCCAATGACTTGGCGCAATACATCGCGATGTCGGCGGCGCGCATCAGCGATTCGATGCTCGAGCCATGGTCCGGGCAGATCGACACCCCGATCGAGGCGCCGATGTCGACGCTGTGACCGCACAGCTCGAACGGCTCGGCGATCGCCAGAGCGATCCGGCGGGCGATCCGCTCGACGTCCGCCGAAGACTGGATTTCGGGGAAGAACAGAGTGAACTCGTCGCCGGCCAGCCGGGCCAGCAGCGGCCGCCGCTGCAGCGCCTCGCCGAACTCGGCGGTGACGACCACCCGAAGGCGGTTGGCGACCATGATCAGCAATTGGTCGCCGCGGGCGTGGCCGAGGCTGTCGTTGACCGACTTGAACCGGTCGAGGTCGACGAACAGCATCGCCGAGCGCGAGCCCTCGGCTTCACTGAGCAACTTGTCGGCTTCCGAGCGGAAATGGAGCCGGTTCGGAAGCGAGGTCACCGGGTCGTACATGCCAAGCGCGTGGGCATTTTCGATCGACGCCCGAACTTCCGCGAACAGGGTGTCCACCGCGGCCGCCAGCTTGGGCATGGTTTTCTGGAGCGACGGCGGGGCGGGCGAGACGAGATCGCCGTCCTCGACCGCGAGCAGACGGTCGCCGAGAGCGGCGAGGGCGCGGGCGCTCTCGCTGTTGGGGCGTTCGGAGGCGATGTAGCTGATCAGCAGGCAGAAGGCGCCGGCGACGATCGATGCGACGACCTTCTCGTTCAATTCGGTGATGTAGAGCATGGCGCTGAGGGAGAAGACAAACGAGGCGAAGCCGGCCGCGCCCGAGAGAAGCGCGTTGCTGATTTTTTGGGCCGTGCCTTCTCTCATCGCCGATGTTGCGCCCGCGGGCGGCAGTGCCCGTCTCCCGCCTCCGCGTTAATCGACAGCGGTTAAGAAAAAGTGGAGCCGGACGAACTCATTTGCGGCGGAGGATGATGTAGAGGCTGCCGCCCCCGCCATGGCGGCCGTGCGCGGGGCGGACGGCGGCGATTTTCGCCGCGTGGCGCGAGGCCGCCAGCCAGTCGTGGACCGCAGCCCGAATTCGCCCTCGCTGGACCGGCGGGTCCCCGGGCCGCGAATGGCCGGTGATCAGCAGGATCACCCGCTCGCCGGACTCGATCGCCCGCTCGAGCGCCGAGTCGATCGCGCTCCACGCGCGGTCGAGATTGTGCCCGTGCAGGTCGACGACGCGGTCGGGAGCGACCGACCCCGACTGGAGCTTCCGGTCCCATGTGCCGTCGAGCGTGGTGCCGGGCCGCGGCGGCGCCTGTGGGGGCGGTGGTTTGCGAGCTGTCCGGGCAGCGGCGCCCCGGGGCTCGACCTGGGGCGGCTGCTCAGGCTCGCTTTCGGCTTCCGGGGCTGGTCGGCGCGACAGCGGGCGGATGGTCGCGGTTACCCGTGCCCACAGCTCGGCCTCGTCAGGGTTGAGCGAGCGCACGCGCCGCGCTGCCCTTGGGAAGCAGGATCAGCGCCTGCCCCGACGCGGACATTCCGCCGGCCAGGCGGGTCGCCTCCGGCCCGGCGCCCCAGAACGTGTCGAAGCGGTTGGGCCCCTTGATCGCGCCGCCGGTGTCCTGGGCGACCCACAAGCCGTTCGCCTCCGGGCGGTCGAGGGTCAGGAACACCGGCGCGCCATAGGGCACGAACAGCGGGTCGACGGCGACCGTGGCCCGTTCGCTGACCGGCAGCCCGAGCGACCCCAGCGGCGGCCCCGACAGCTCCTTGAAGAAGATGTAGGAGAGGTTTTCGCGCATCAGCGCCCTGCCCTGCTCGGGGTTGGCGCGCATCCAGTCGACGATTGCCTGCATCGAGGCTCCGCCGGGCGGGAGAATGCCGCGCTCGCGCAAAAGCCGGCCGATGGCGACATATTCGCGGCCGTTCTGATTGTCGTAGCCGATGCGGATGATGCTCCCGTCGGGCGCCCGCACCCGGCCCGAGCCCTGGATCTGGAGAAAGAACAGCTCGATCGGGTCGGCCGCCCAGGCGAGCTCGAGGCCGCGCCCGGCAAGCGCTCCGTCCTCGATCTCGGCGCGGGTGAAATAGAGCACGCAGCGGCCGGTGGAATCGATCCGGCCGCGCCCGGTGCCGCCGTCGGCCCGGGTACAGCGGATGAGGTCGGGCGGAGTTCGGTAGATCGGCACTTCGTAGCCGGGAGCGCGGACCCGCGAACCACGGATTTCGGGCTCGTAATAGCCGGTCGCGAATGCCTTGCCGTCGTAGACGCGCATCCAGTCGAAACGGTAATAGAAAAAAGCCGCCGAATGCTCGGGGGATAGCGTCGCGGCCTCGGCGCAGACTCCCCTCCAGTCGGCCGGCTGAGTCAGGCGCGACCGGTCCTCGCGCCGGGTGGCCGCCGAGCAGCTAATCCGGAAAGCCGCCAGCGCCCGGCTCGCCTCGGCGGGATTGAGGATGATCGGCGCCGCCGGCGTCACTCCCGCCGCGCGCGCGTTCGGGAACGCCGGAGTAGGCGTCGGGGTCGGGATCGGCACCGGCATCGGGGTCGGCGTGGGCGTTGGAGTTGGAAGCACCGGCGGCTGGACCGGCGGCGGCGGCGACGGGCGCGTCGCGCAGGCGGTCAGCAATGCTAGGGAGCCGAGCGCGAGCGCCCGTTGCAGGTGCTTCACTCTTCCTCGTCGGTTTCGACCAGGATCCAGTTCGGATCGCGCGCCGTGATGTCGCGGCGGAAGGTCCACAGGTCCCTCGTCTGGACCGCGTCGCTCAGCGAGCCGGCGACGACCTCGCCTTCCTTGTTGCGGGTGACCGCGGCGATGTCCGCCTCGAAGCGGACGGTGACGGCGGCGACATTATGCTCGAGCGAGGCTTCGGCGATCAGCGCCTGCTCGATTGCGACCAGCCGATTGTCGAGCTTCAGCCCCTCCTTGTCGCGCTGCTTGACCGCGGCCTCGAACGCTTCGAGCACGTGGCTGTCGACGTGGGGCTTCATGGTCTCAAGGTCGCCCTTCCAGTAGGCCTCGAGGATCATCCGGTAGGCGGCCTTGGCGCCTTCGAGGAAGTGGGCGACGTCGAAGCTCGGGTCGGCGGCGAGGATCGCCCGCACTCCCGGGCCGGCGGTCGGCAGGAACGCCATGTCGCCGGCCTCGCCTTGGCTCGGGGGCACGATCGACGGCTGGCTGACCCGCGGCTCGACCAGCGTGTCCGGATCGGCCGGCTTGAGGATCGGCTGTTGCTCGTGGCCCGTGCGCTCCCCCAGCACGGCGTACAGGCGCAGGCCGATGAACAGGGCCACCAGGGCGAGGATGATGATGACGGTCAAGCGGGTTTCCGGTCCTTGGCTA
>NZ_JACCSU010000081.1 GCF_013812825.1 Sphingomonas sp.
GCGTTACAACGCGACCCGCTAATCGGCGGCGATCGGTCTTCCTTTCGGCAGCATTTGCCCGATCCAGGCGCCGAGCACCGGCGCGATCACACCGGCGACAATCATCCATGGCGGGTGGGTGATCAGAACCAGGTTGAGGATCGTCGCGGCGAGGACGAAGACGGCGATCGCCCAGCCCGCCCACCGCTCGCCCGACACTCGAATCGCCACCCAGCTGCCGGCGACCGCTCCCAGGAACCAGCCGATTGCCGGCCAGACCAGGGTCTCGAACGGCAGCGTCTCGGAACTTCCCGAGGTCATGTCGTAGCCAGCCGGCGGCGGGAATAGCTGGTTGCCGATCGCTTCGACCGCGGCGATCGTGATGAGTGCGACCGCTAATCCGGCAGCGAGCCCCGCGAGAGTTCGAATCATCTTCCCAGTTCCCCTGTTGAACGGAGTGCCGTTGACTCAATGCATCGGCGCGGCCAAGGCTCCGCGCCGTCTCCGGCCCCTGGGCCGGAAGGCCGCGCGGGAGAGTGCGCTTTGCCTCGCAAGGGCAAGTCGCCGCCGAAGGAGCAACCGCCCCCGGAATCTCTCAGGCCAAAGGACCGCGCGCGCCTGACAGTCTGGAAAGCGTTCCGGCCGTCAAGGCCGGGGCCACCGAAGGTGCAACCCCGGATCGATTGTCCGGGGGAAAGCTCTCAGGTCACAGTGACAGAAGGGGGCGATGGGCAATGCGCGGCCTTCGCGCGTTGGCTGTCGTCACCTGTCGCTGGAGCATTCCGATGAGCCGAGAAGTCCATTGAGCCGGGAAGTTCACGGGGGCCCGACCGACGAGCACCAGGCGCGTGGCGAGCCTTTTCGCGGCGATCCCGACGGCGGCGAAGGCGTGCCGGCCGAGCAAATCCAGACGCTTGCGCTCGACAGCTGGCATCGTTCCCAAGGCGCCCGGATGGTCCCGTTCGCCGGCTATGAGATGCCGGTCCAGTACGAGGGCATCATCGCCGAGCATCTGTGGACTCGCGAAAGCGCCGGGCTGTTCGACGTCAGCCACATGGGCCAGCTGCTGGTCCACGGCAAAAACGTCGACGCCGCGCTCGAAACGCTGCTGCCCGGCGAGCTCAAGATGCTCGGCGACATGAAGCTGCGTTATTCGCTGCTGCTCGACGACCACGGCGGGATCATCGACGACCTGATGGCGACCCGCCGCGGCACCGACTTCTACCTGGTCGTCAACGGGGCCACCAAGCATTCCGATCTCGCCGTCCTCGAGCAGCGGCTGCCGCGCGAAGTGGTGGTCGATCACATGAAGGAGCAGGCGTTGCTCGCCCTCCAGGGCCCACGAGCCGTCGAAGCGCTCGACAAGCTCGCTCCGGGCGTCGGCGAGCTCAGCTTCATGGAGGGCGGCGCGTTCCGGATCGAGGGCCATCCGGCGTGGATCAGCCGCTCGGGCTATACCGGCGAGGACGGCTTCGAAATCTCCCTTCCAGCAGTCGCGGCCGCGGCCTTCGCCGACGCACTGCTGGCCGACGATGCGGTCAAGCCGGTCGGCCTGGGAGCGCGCGATTCGCTTCGGCTCGAGGCCGGCCTGCCGCTCTACGGCCACGACATTGACAGCGAGACGACGCCGGTCATGGCCGGGCTCCAGTTCGCGATCCAGAAACGCCGCCGCGCCGAGGGTGGTTTCCCCGGAGCGCTGCGGATCCTCGCCGAGATCGAGAACGGCCCGCCGCAGCGCCGGGTCGGCTTCGAGGTCGACGGACGCCAGCCGGTGCGCGAGGGCGCCCGGGTGCTGGACGCCGAGGGCAATGAAGTCGGGCGGGTGACCAGCGGCGGCTTCTCGCCTTCGCTGCAACGGCCGATCGCGATGGGCTATGTCGCCAGCCACCTGGCCGAAGTCGGCAGCGGGCTGAAGCTCGAGCAGCGCTCCAAATTGTTCGATGCGCGCGTCGCCCCGCTGCCGTTCGTCCCTCACCGCTACCACCGCAAGGGAGCCAGCCAATGAGTCTCTATTTCACCCGCGAGCACGAATGGATTCGGGTCGAGGGCGACGTCGCCACGGTCGGCATCTCCGACCATGCGCAGCAGGCCCTGGGCGATATCGTCTTCGCCGAGGTGCCGGAGGCCGGGCGGCGGGTCGCCAAGGGCCAGGAAGCCGGGGTGGTCGAATCGGTCAAGGCGGCGTCGGACGTCTATTCGCCGGTCGGCGGCGAAGTCATCGAGGGCAATGCCGCGCTCGCCGACGATCCGGCGCTGATCAACCGCGATCCTGAAGGCGAGGGCTGGTTCTTCAAGCTGAAGCTCGACGATTCGGGCGAGGTCGAGGGGCTGATGGACGAAGCCGCCTATCGCGAATGGGCGAAGACGCTTTGAGCGCCGGGCTCGCCTCGACCAGCCAATGGGATTCGGGCGATTACGCGCGGGTCGGAAGCTTCGTCCCCGAACTCGGGATGGCGGCGCTCGACCTGCTCGACCCGCGCCCGGGGGAGCGCATCCTCGACGTCGGCTGCGGCGACGGGGCGCTGTCGCTGAAGATCATCGACCGCGGCGCCGAAGTGGTTGGAATCGACAGCTCGCCCGAGCTGATCGAGGCGGCTCGGGCAGCGGGCGTCTTTGCCGAGCTGATCGACGCCGCCGACATGGAATTCGACCGGTCCTTCGACGCCGCCTTTTCCAACGCGGCCTTGCACTGGATGCTCGACAAGGAGCGCGTCGCTGCCGCCATCTTCCGGGCGCTGAAGCTCGGCGGCCGGTTCGCCGGAGAGATGGGCGGCGAGGGCAACCTCGCCCGGCTGCGCGAGGCGCTCGATGCCGAGCTGGTGATCCGCGGCTACGTTCCGCCGACCGAGCATTCCAACTGGTACCCGTCGCCGGAGGAATTGGCCGCCGTCTATGAAGCCGCCGGGTTCGAGCGGATCGATGCCCGGCTGATCGAGCGGCCGACGCCCCTGGAGCATGGGATCGCCCAGTGGGTGACGACGTTCCGCAAGGGCTGGCTCGACCGCGCCGGAGTGCCCGAGGCCGAACGCTCCGAGATCGGCGCCGCGGTCGCGGCGAGCCTTGCCACCGACACCGCCGATTACGTCCGTCTCCGCTTCGTCATGAGGAAGCTTGTCTGATGCGTTACCTGCCCCTTTCCGACGCCGACCGGGCCGCGATGCTCGAAGTGATCGGCGTCGGGTCGATCGACGAGCTGTTCCGCGACGTCCCCGAAGCGGCGCGATTGACGGACGGGATCGCCGGCCTTCCGAACCATGCCTCGGAGCTGTCGGTCGAGCGGCAGCTGACGGCGATGGCGCGCAAGAATCTGGTTGCGGGCGAGGCGCCCTTCTTCCTCGGCTGCGGCGCCTATCGCCACCACATCCCGGCGAGCGTCGACCACATTATCCAGCGCGGCGAGTTCCTGACCAGCTACACGCCCTACCAGCCCGAGATCGCGCAGGGCACTTTGCAGGTGCTGTTCGAGTTTCAGACCCAGGTCGCCCGGCTGTACGGCTGCGAAGTCGCCAATGCGTCGATGTACGACGGCTCGACCGCCTGCTGGGAGGCGATCGGAATGGCTCGGCGGATCACTCGGCGGACGAAGACGGTGATCTCGTCGGGCCTGCACCCGCATTATGTCGGCGTCGCCAACACCATGGCGCGGTTCACCGGCGATGAGCTCGACACCGCGCTTCCGGAGCTGACCGCCGAGACCGACTCCGAGCGGCTGATCGCGGCGGTCGACGGCGAGACCAGCGCGGTGGTCGTCCAGTATCCCGACATCCTCGGTCGGATTACCGACCTCGCGCCGATCGCGCAAGCGGCTCATTCGGCTGGAGCGTTGCTGATCGCGGTGGTCACCGAGCCGGTCGCGTTGGGGCTGATCAGGTCGCCGGGCGAGATGGGCGCCGACATCGTCGTCGGCGAAGGCCAGTCGATCGGCGTCGGGCTGCAGTTCGGCGGGCCCTATGTCGGCCTGTTCGCGTGCCGTGAAAAGCACGTCCGCCAGATGCCCGGCCGGCTTGCCGGCGAGACGGTCGATGCCGAAGGCAAGCGCGGCTTCGTCCTCACCCTGTCGACCCGCGAGCAGCATATCCGCCGCGAAAAGGCGACCTCGAACATCTGCACGAGCTCGGTGCTGTGCGCGCTCGCTTGGACCGCCCACATGACCCTGCTCGGCGAAAAGGGGCTCAGGCGGTTGGCCCAAATCAATCATGCCCGCGCCGTCGCGGCGGCCGAGCGGCTGGCGGCGATCCCCGGAGTCAGCCTGGTCAACGACGGCCTGTTCAACGAATTCACGCTTCGGCTGCCGGTCGAGGGGCGGCCGGCGGTGCGCGAGCTCGCCGACCGCGGGATCCTCGGCGGGGTGTCGCTCGGCCGGCTCTACCCGGGGGCCGACGCACTGGCGAACGGCCTGGTCGTCGCGGTCACCGAGACGGTGACCGACGAGCACATCGCCGCGTTCGAAGCGGGCCTGAAGGAGGTGGTCCAATGACCGTCAATCCGTCGGGATGGCGGCCCTCGAGCCCCGCCACCGAGCAGGTCACGGGCGACACGACCACCGGCAACCGGGCGCTGATGCTCGAGGAGCCGCTGCTGTTCGAGATCGGCGACACCGAGACCACCGGAGTCGATTTTGAGGACGTTGAAGCCTCGGCCAATCGCCTCGGGGGCCTCGAGCGCTCGCGGCCGATCGGGCTCGCCGGCCTGTCGGAGCCCGAGACGGTCCGCCATTACACGCGTCTGAGCCGCCAGAATTACGCGATCGACCTCGGGCTGTTCCCGCTCGGCTCGTGCACCATGAAGCACAATCCGCGCCTCAATGAGAAAATCGCTCGGCTGCCGGGCTTTGCCGACATCCATCCGCTGCAGCCGGTCGACACCGTCCAGGGTGCTCTGCAAGTCATCAACGAGCTCGCCGAATGGCTGCTCGCTTTGACCGGCATGTACGGAGTCGCCATGAGCCCCAAGGCGGGCGCCCACGGCGAGCTGTGCGGGCTGCTGTGCATCCGCACCGCGCTCGAGGCCCGCGGCGACGCTCGCGAAGTGGTGCTCGTCCCCGAGAGCGCGCACGGGACCAATCCCGCGACCGCGGCCTTTGCCGGCTATCGGGTCGAGAACATCCCCGCGAACGCGGCCGGGCGGGTCGACCTCGAGGCGCTCAGGAAGCGCCTCGGCGCGGGCGGGCGGGACAATGGCGTCGCCGCGCTGATGATCACCAACCCCAACACCTGCGGGCTGTTCGAGCCGGACATGATCGCGATCAGCGAGGCGGTCCATGCGGCCGGCGGATTCGTCTATTGCGACGGCGCCAATTTCAACGCGATCGTCGGCAAGGTCCGGCCCGGCGACCTCGGCATCGACGCGATGCACATCAATTTGCACAAGACCTTTTCGACGCCGCACGGCGGCGGCGGACCGGGATCCGGGCCGGTCGTGGTCTCGGAAGCGCTGTCGCCCTATGGGCCGCTGCCATGGGCGGCGCGCTATCCCGATGGCAGCTACCGCTTGGTCGAGGAAGAAGGCGCGGCCGAAGAGCATCCGCTCGGTTTCGGCCGGATGGTCGCCTTCCACGGCCAGATGGGCATGTTCACCCGAGCGCTCGCCTATATCCTCAGCCATGGCGCCGACGGGCTCCGCCAGGTCGCCGAGGACGCGGTCCTAAACGCCAATTACGTGCTTCGAAGTCTCGAGGACGTGCTCGACGCCCCGTTCGCGGCGAGCGGCCCGTGCATGCACGAAGCGCTTTTTTCGGACCGCGGATTTTCAGGAGGCCTCGGCACCATCGATCTCGCCAAGGCGCTGATCGACGAAGGCTTCCACCCGATGACCATGTATTTCCCACTGGTCGTCCACGGGGCGATGCTGGTCGAACCGACCGAGACCGAATCGCGCGCCGCGCTCGACCAGTTCATCGTCGCGATGCGCTCGATCGCCGAGCGGGCCAAGGCGGGCGACCAGTCCCTCAAAGCGGCTCCGGTCCACGCTCCGCGGCGGCGGCTCGACGAGACCCTCGCGGCGCGAAAGCCGGTGCTCACCTACCAACACCTGGTGCCCGAAGCCGCCGACGAGCCGACTCCGCACGAAAAGGGCGACCGCTGACCATCGGCGCCGCTTCGTGAGCGAGCGCCGCTTCTATGAGGCGCCGGCGGACGACAACGCGCGCCGGTCGGCCCCGGCGGCGCTGCGCAACCGGGAGCCGATCGCCGAGGTCCTGAGCGACTGGCTTCCCGCGAGCGGCCTGGTGCTGGAGATCGCCAGCGGCACCGGCGAGCATGCGGTCTTATTCGCCGAGCGATTCCCGAATCTCGAATGGCAACCGAGCGACATCCACCCGGACGCTTTGGAGTCGATCGCCGCGTGGCGGGCAGCGGCCGGCCTGCCCAATGTCCGGCCGCCGATCCTGATCGATGCGAGCGAGCCCGATTGGCCGATCGAGGCCGCGGATGCGGTGCTCAGCATCAACATGGTCCACATCAGCCCGTGGCAATCGGCGCTCGGCCTGCTCGAGGGAGCGGCGCGCCTGCTGCCGGCGAACGGGTCGCTGATCCTCTATGGCCCGTGGCTGACCGATGCGACCCCGACTGCGCCGAGCAATCTGGAGTTCGACGCCGATCTCAGGCGCCGCGATCCGGAGTGGGGCCTTCGCCGGGTCGAGGAATTTGCCTCCGCGGCGCGCGAGCGCGGCCTCGAGCTCATCGAGACTCGGCAGATGCCGGCGAACAATTTGATGCTGCTTCTGCAGCGCAATTCTTCGGCGCCCCGTTAAAGCTAGTTTTACCATCGGGCTGCTACGGCGGCACCATGGACGAGAGCACCATGAACCAGAATCGACGCTCGCGCCGCTCGAACGTGCTTCTCGCGGCCTCGATCGAGGTGTCGGCAGCATCGCTTGCCGTCAAGCTGCGCAATTTGTCGACCGAAGGCGCGCTGGTCGAAGGTGAAGGCCTGCCGGTCGAAGGGTCCGAAGTGCTGTTCCGGCGCAACGAGCTGAGCGTCAGCAGCCGCGTCGCCTGGGTGGACGGAAATCACGCCGGCGTCGCCTTCTGCAGGCCGATCGCCCAGGAAGACGTGCTCCGCAATATTCCCAAGCCCCGCTACCGTGCGCCGGTCGATTACCGCCGTCCGGCGCTCGCTCGCCGAGAGATGTCGGCCGATGAGCGGCGCCTGGCCGAGAGCTGGGCCTGGACCCCGTGGGGAGACTCGCTCGGCGAGTAGCTTTTCGGCGCCCCGCTGTCGGCGCCGAGTTTACCACCGCTTCGTTGCGCCTTGCGGGAGGGAGGCGTAGCATGTGAGCGAAGGGACATGCCATGCGAGCCTCCGTCAGCTGGACATTTCTGGTCGCCATCGCCCTCGCGGCGCCGGCCGCCGCGCAGCCGGCGACGACGGTCATGGACACAATTCCCGGCCCGCCGGACATCGACCGGACGACGATCACCGAGGACATCGCCTTCCGGAACGACCGCCACGACCGGATGACGATCGCGGTGCGGGTCGGCGGCAGGGGCTATCGTTTCCTCGTCGACACGGGCGCCGACCGGACGGCGGTCTCGACCGCGGTGGCGGCCGAGCTCGGGCTGACGAGCGGCCCAATGGCGATCCTGCACAGCGTCACCGGAATGACCCCCGTGCGGACCGCGAACGTCCCGCACCTCGAGCTCACCAGCACCAGGGTCCGAAGCGTCGAGGCGCCGCTGCTCGAGCGGATGCACATGGGCGCCGACGGAATTCTCGGAGTCGACTCGCTGCGCTCGCAACGGGTGCTGTTCGATTTTCGCTCCCGAATGATCTCGATCGTGCCCTCGGCGCGCCGCATCGAGCGCGAGGACCGCGACGCGATCATCGTTCGCGGCAAGCTGAAGCGCGGCCATTTGATCGTCACCAAAGCGCAGGCCAACGATGTGTCGATGACCGTGGTCCTCGACACCGGCTCGGAGCTGACGATGGGCAATCCGGCCCTTCGAGCCAAGCTCGAGGCGCGCGGCAGGCTCGGCGAGGGAGAGCGGGTCGAGATGATGTCGGTGACCGGCCAACTGCTGGTCGGTGAAGCCTTCACCTTGAAGCGGGTCGAAATCGGCGACGTCATCCTCAAGGATCTCGTCGTCCTGTTCTCCGACGCGCCGATCTTTCGAAGCCTCAACCTCGAGGATCGGCCAGCGGTGCTGTTCGGGATGAATGCGATGCGCGCGTTCGACCGGGTGTCGATCGATTTCGCCAAGAAGCAGCTGCGGATGGTGGTCCCGCAGCAGAGCAGCCTCGATTGGGCGGTGATGGCGCAGCGCCGCAGGGCGCTCGACGGATGGTCAGCGCAGCAGTGAAAGCGCGCGCCTGAACGCCGCTTCCTCGGCGGCGCGGTAGGAGCTCCTGCCGCGCGGCGGGTCCTCGGGCAGGCCGGTGACGAAATAAGCGACCCCGGTGCCGCGAGCCCGGTCGATCCACAGCCCGGACCGCAACCCATAGGCGTCGCCGGCATGACCGACCCGGGCCACCCCGTCGAGTGCCGGGTCGTCGTTACAGCCCCTGGCGCGGGTCGGGATCTGCTGGGTCGCCAGCCCGTAGCTGCAATAGAAGCCTTGATCGGTGTCCCCGTTGCCCCCGTTGAACCGCCACACCGGGGTCAGGAGAGCTTCCACCGACTGCGGAGAGATCACCCGAGTGCCGTCGAGCGTTCCACCGTTGAGCAGCATTCGGCCGATCCGGGCGAGCCCGCGAGCCGAGATCCGGAGCCCGCCTTGAGGCGAGAACAAAGCGCCGTTCTCGCCCAGCCGCCAGCGCGACAGGTCGCACGGCTCGCCTTCCCGGACGAACACCGGGCAGTCGGGGCGCTTGCCGTCGAGGTCGTCGCGCACGGCTTTCCCGTCCTGCATCAGAACCACCGCTTTGACGACCGCGGAGTCGCTGCACGTCGGCCAGTTGAAGCAGGCGTCGAGCTTCATCGGCTCGAGCACTTCACGCCGCATCCAGAGGTCAAATCGCTCGCCGGTCACCCGCTCGACAATCGAGGCGATGATCGGGAAGTTGAGGTTCGAATAAGTGAAATAGCTTGCGCCAGGGCCGTGCTCGAGGTCCCACGAGCTGGGCTCCGCCATGGTCCCCCGGACCGAGCCGCCGAGGGGAATTGCATATTGGTCGTCGTGGTCGCGGACCGAGCTGGTGTGCGACAGCAGCATTCGAAGGGTGATCGGGCGATCGGCGAAGGCCGGGTTGCGCAGGCTCCAGCCGAGCCGCCCCGAGACGTCGCTGTCGAGGTCGAGCTTGCCCTGTTCGACGAGGCGCATCACTCCGATCGCCACCGCGAGCTTGCTGATCGAGGCGACCCGGACCGGATCGTCGGGCGTGATCGCGCGCCCGGTCTTGGGATCGGCGAGGCCGACGGCGAAACTCCCGCGCTCGCCGTTGCGGTCGAAGGCGACCCCCGTCTCGGCCACGGGCTTGGCCCCGGCGAGCGTCGATTGATTGCGGAGGGCTGGGACGCAGGCGGCCAGCGACAGGATCAGCGGCAGGGTCATGAGTCGCATCAAACCTTCGTAGCAACCCGCAGTCAGTCTGTCTGGACTGTTCGCTGGGGCGGGTCATCCGGGGAGTCGAGATTCCAGGCGACCACAAACAGTCCGAACAGCACCCAGAGATGGCGAGCGTCCTCGAACGATCCGCCAAGGCCTTCGTAGCCAAAGGCGACCAGGAAGGCGAGGCCGAGGCCGACGATCGCGACGTTGCGGTCGCCGGGCAGCAGCCGCAGCGGAAGCGACCGGCGCAGCACGAAGACGACCAGCGCGGTCAAGGCGGCGAGGCCGACGATCCCGCACTGGACGGCGATGTTGAGAAAGCTGTTGTGAGCTTCCGTGAGCGTCTGGAGGTCGCCGGACGGGCTGAGGTAACGGACTTCGACGGGGTCCATGCCGATGCCGCGGCCGAGCAGTGGGTCGGCGATGAAGTTCCGGACGGCGTCGATCCAGATCATCAGCCGCCCGGCCGGGGCGAGTTCTATGCCCAACGGCAGCTGGATCAGGAACGGCGCCGTCGGGTGGATGATCGGGGTCACCGCCATCGCCACGACGAACAGCAGCGAGGCCAGCAGGCTGCCCCACAGGACCATCGTGGCGAGCGCGGGCCGGCGCTTGCGCTCGAGCAGCCACACCCAGACGCCGATCGCCAGCACGATTCCGCCGAGCCCCGGCGACAGAGTCAGCGCGGCGCTCAGGACAAACCCGGCAAGTAGCCAGGCGAAAAGCCGCCGGCCGACCCAGTCGAGCCGGCGCGCGACCAGCAGCAGCACCAGCGAAACGGTCAAATAATTGCAGGCCATGTTGGCGTTGAAAAACGTCAGCTGCAGCCGCGGATAGTTACCGGGCGGAAGCGTTCCAAAGTGGAAGCGAGTGTAATCGAGGAGAGGGCTGGCGGGATCGACCAGGAAGAGCGCGAGGCTGGCCGCGCCGACCAGCGCGACGACCGCGCTTCCCGCGAGCCACCACTGGATCGCCGTCCGGAAATCGTCGCGGGTTCGAACCAGATTGACGATGATCACCGGCAGGCTGAGCAGGTACAGGTTCTTGAGCAGCGCCGGCGCGCTCCGCATGGGGGAATCCGAAGCGATCACCGAGGCCAGAACCGCGGCAAAATACAGGGCCAGCCACCCAAAAGCCTTGTCCCACGTGAAGGCGGAGCGACCGGTGCCGAGGGCCCACAACCACGCGAGACACAAAGCGACGAACAGGAAGTCGGTCGGCACGGTGATGTAGCCGAGCAAGGGGATCGCCGGCTGCATGAAGGCCAGCGAAAAGATCATCGCCCAGACGAGATTCGATACGACGGCCGGCGGACGCATCCCGCGCCTCTACGGCGGTTGGGTCGTGGAGTCTGCCTTTCCACCCTTCGCGGTGCATTGAAGGAGCTTCCGTGAGTAACTTCCCTTGCGGCTCGCACGGACCGATCCGGCTCCGCGCAGGTTTCTGTTTACGATGTTGGTCGACAAGGCACTCCGGCTGCTCCTGCGGGCCGCTCACAGCTTGCTCAAGCTCAGCTGGTTCGTCCGGCGTCCGAATAGCTTTGGGGTTCATGCTCTGGCGCTGACTCCGCAGGGCAGGGCGATCCTGGTGAAGCTTCGGTACGCACCAGGGTGGCGTCTGCCCGGAGGCGGCAGGAAGGAAACGGAGAATCCTCGGGACGCTGTCTTGCGGGAATTGCGCGAAGAGATCGGGATGACTTCTCATGGAAGCCTCGACCTGGCGTGCGAGCTCGAGGAGGAGGTTGACCACAAGAAGGACTGGGCGTCGCTGTTCATCGTGCGCGACGTTCAATACCGGCCGAAATGGTCATGGGAGGTGGAGGAGGTGATGGAGGCCGACCTCGACTCGCTGCCGAGCGACCTTTCTTCACGGATGGCCGGCTGGCTTGGCGCGCTTCGGCCCAAGCTGTGACGGCGTCCGCTTCCGACCGAACTTCAAGTTCGGCTTTACTCTGCTCGGGCTGCTCTGCCGGGACTAGCTCGCGCGCTGCAGGCAGAACGGGCAATTGGCGGCGAAATGACCCGGGGAGATTTCGACGAGCTGGGGCTCGACGCGTTTCATCTCTTCGTCGTGCGGGACCGGGCTGCGCGGCCAGAAATGGCATCCGGTCGGCGGGTTGAGGGGCGAGGGGGGATCGCCACGAAGCAGAATGCGCTGGCGGCTGCGCTCGACGCGCGGATCGGGCTGCGGGATCGCGCTCATCAGTGCGCGAGTGTAGATATGGAACGGATCGTCGACGATCGTCTCGGCCTCGCCGAGCTCGACGATTCGGCCGAGATACATGACCGCGATCCGGTCGGCGATATAGCGCACCACCGAGATGTCGTGGGAGATGAAGATCATCGTCAGCCCCATCTCTTTGCGCAGCCGTTTCAACAGATTCAGGATCTGCGACTGGATCGAGACGTCGAGCGCCGACACCGGCTCGTCGCACACCACGAAGTCCGGCTCGAGCGCGAGGGCGCGAGCGATCCCGATGCGCTGACGCTGGCCTCCAGAGAACTCGTGCGGGTAGCGCCGCGCGTAGTCGCGCCGCAGGCCGACGCGCTCGAGGTAGAGGCCGATGCGCTCGTCGCGGGCCTTCCGGTTGCGCCATCCGTTCTCGCGGTCGGCCTGGGCCAGCAGTCCCTCGCCGATGATGTCGTTCACCGGCATGCGCGGGTTCAGTGACGAAACGGGGTCCTGGAAGATGATCTGCATCCGACGGCGCATGCGCTTCAGGTCACTCCCGCGCTTGGCAAAGATGCTCTCGCCAGCGAGGGATGCCTCCCCTGATGTGGCGGGCTGGAGGCGGATCAGGGTCCGCCCCAGCGTTGACTTGCCGCACCCCGACTCACCCACGAGGCCCAGGACCTCGCCCTCGCGGATCTCGAAGCTGACGTCGTCGACTGCCTTCACGTCGCCCAGCTTGTGACGAAAGAGCCCGCCGTAGATTGGGTAGTACTTGACGAGATTGTCGACCTTGACGAGCGGCTCGCTGCCGTTGCCGTCGCTCTCGGTGTCGGTCATGGGGTCGGCCTCCCGCCGGAGGCGGTTCGGGCGCCCTCGTCCAGGCGGGGCGCGCGG
>NZ_JACCSU010000024.1 GCF_013812825.1 Sphingomonas sp.
GGAGAGGTGGCCGAGTGGTTAAAGGCAGCAGACTGTAAATCTGCCCGCGCAAGCGTACGCTGGTTCGAATCCAGCCCTCTCCACCACAACCCTTCCCGTGGTGCCACGTCAATAACCGTAGAAATCCCGGAAAGCACCGGCTATTCTTGCCGTGCAGGGTCGCTTGCGCCCGGCACTTCCCGCCTGTAACCGGGTCGGAAAGTGGGGGAAGTGTGGGGGAGGATCGTCTTCCCCCCACACTCTAACCCCCAAATCTGGGGCAAAAAAGTGACGGAGAAGAACATGGGCAAGCTCACGGCGTTGGCGGTAAAGGCGGCACTACCGATTCCCGGCACCTATCAGGACGGCGATGGGTTATTCCTGAAAGTGGATAAACGCGGCGGCGCGTCCTGGACCTTGAGAGTCCAACGCGACCGCAAGCGCCAGGACATCGGGCTTGGGTCTGCCCGCCTGCTAACGCTGGCGGATGCCCGCGATAAGGCAAACGCACTTCGCAAGGCGATCAAGGTACAGCGGCGCGACCTGCTCGCGGAAAAGAAGGATGAAGCTGCAGCCAAAGTGACATTTCGCGACGCCGCGCGCCAATATCACACCGAGAATAAGGCGGGCTGGAAAAGCTCCATTTATGCCCGCCAATGGCTCGCAAGCTTGGAGAACTATGCCTTCCCCCAGTTAGGCAGTGTGTCGACCGATGGCGTCATGGCGTCCGACATAATCACCGTGCTGACGCCGATTTGGCAGGAAATTCCCGAAACCGCGCGTCAGGTGCGCAATCGAATTTGCGCGGTGCTGGACTATGCGCACGCAAAGGGCTGGCGTTCGACCGAAGCCCCTTCGGGCAATGGGAGCCTGAAGGCGGGGCGCGGCCTCCCTCGGCAGGTGAAAGACCGAGTGAACCGCAAAGCTATGCCGGACAGCGCTGTGCCGAGCTTCCTCGCCGCGTTGCGCCGGAAACCTTCTTACGGACGGCTCGCGCTGGAATTCCTGGTCCTAACAGGGGTGCGCAGCCAAGAGGTGCGGCTCGCAACTTGGGACGAGATCGATCTGGAAGGTCGCCTGTGGACAATACCAGTGGCGCACATGAAGCGGAGCAAGGCGCATATGGTACCCTTGTCGGACGCCGCACTGGCGGTGCTCGCCAAAGCGGCAGCCTTGAAGCTTGCGGGTACCGATCAAGTATTCCCCGGTGCAGGTGGCGGCCCAATGTCCGACATGACGCTTTTGAAGGTGCTGCGCGACATGAGCGAGCCGTACCACGTCCACGGCTTCCGTAGCGCCCTGACGGACTGGGCGGCGAACGAGGGCTATCCAGATGCCGTGGTCGAAGCTGCTTTGGCGCACAAGACGCCGGACGCCGTGCAAGCCGCATATCGCCGGACAACGTATCTCGGCTCACTGGGCCAGCCTGGCCAGCGTGTGAAGCTCATGGCGGAATGGGGGCGCTATTGCACCAGCGAGGCCAATGACTGCACGGCGGTCGTGCCGTTCAGAAAGGCCAAGGGGGGCAAATGAGCGAGCATTGGATTAGCGCTATTGAAGCGTGGACGGTGGTGTGGCCCGCAAAGAAGCCAACGGGGGGACCAAATTCAATAATCAACCGGGCTGGTTCCGGCGCAGTTAAGGCGAAGGCATCCTTGCTCCAAAAGTCTTGGCCGGGAGGGGAAACCAAGGACCATGACTGCCCAATACCCGAAGACTTCTGGCGAGGGCGGGCGATGATCCCTGACTGGGATCACGGAGATTTCTCGGCGCGGGTTCAATGGAATGAACAAGAGCAGGATTGGAAAGCGATTGGCGTCACGTTCGAACGTTCGGGTATCGACGCGATGGTGGCGCAAATCCCGAGCACCTCTGGATCGCTCCAACCTGTTGCAACCGAGGGTCGTTCGAAGCGTGGCCGACCCGTCGCGGACGACTGGGAAGCTGTGATCATCGAATTGGCTCGCCAACTGTACGCAGGTGAACTGCAGCCAAAAAGATTAGCGGACATTGAAAAGGCGATTGTCGAATATCTTGCGGCTGAAGATGTCACCAAGTCTGAAAGCACAATTAGGGAGCACGCACGCCCCTTCTGGACAATGTACGAAAAGGAGGCCGGGAAATAGGTTTCCGACCCTTCTAGGCCTTTATCGTCTGACGTAGCGCTGTCTATTTGCTTGAACACGTCACGGCCCGCGCAAGTCGCGCTGACCATGATGGAGTTCCGCAATGGAAGCGTTGCTGTGCAGCAAAGAAGCGGCTGGTCGGGCGCTTGGCCTTGGCTCGACGAAGACGGACGAACTGATCGCAGAAGGCGTTCTGGAAACCGTCCGTATCGGCAGGCGGCGGCTCGTGAAGATTTCCAGCGTCAAGCGGCTCGCTGGCATCGAAGACGATCAGCAGGCGGAGATGTAAGCCATGACCTCGCCGACCAAGCTCGGACCTATGACGCACGGATCCCTGACCTGGATCGATGCGCTGATGGCTGCTGATCAGCGCGCCGGGTGGCCCGCCGATGATGTCACCACGGGACGTTGGAGCGTCTCTGCAGTAGCGAGCAGCAAAGATTTTATGGTGCTGCACGAATCGGGCAGCGGGGACAGCATGGGTGGCGACGATACCACCTATTCCGCGCGGGTCGTGGCCGCTGCCATCGACCGGTGGTCCGCACCGTCTGTGGGTGTAGAGTCACCGCCAGAGTTTTTCGCGGCCCTGAGATATGATGCCGTGGCCGCCGAACTGAACGCCGAAGAGGCGCGGGTTGAGGCCGTCCGGTGCCGCGGCCTTTACGACAACATGCGCGCACGGGGAAAAGTCGCCGAAGCCGAAGCCGTGCAACGTGGGTGGAACTGGGCCCACTCGCCTTCACTTAAAACCGGGGCGGCAGACCTTGGCGACTAGTTCTCCCACTGGCACCGGTGGCTTTGCCGCGGAGTATGTCCGGCATGGATTTGCACTGTGCGCGATCCCACTCGGCCGCAAAGGCCCGATCATGACAGGCTGGAACCTGCCCGAGAAAGCCATCACAGATACTGTTGTGGCATCGAAGTTAACGGAAAACGTAGGGCTGCTACACGCCTCGTGCGGCACGATGGCGCTGGACGTGGACGATGATGTGCAAGCGCGGGAGTGGTTGCTGGCACGGGGTGTGAGCCCGCGCGAGATTATTTCGTCACGCGATCATGTGGGGATCACCTCCGGGCGCAAGGGACGAGGCAAGCTGATCTATCGCTTGCCTGATGACGTCGGGCCTATTCAGACCTTGCAGGTCAAGGGGGTTGCTGGCGGTGTTATCCTCGAGTTTCGATGTGCCGATGCGGGCGGCAATTCCGTTCAGGACGTGTTGCCGCCTTCGATCCACCCTGACACGGGCCAGCCTTATCGCTGGGGCGGCCCGGGAGACTGGCGCAATCCCCCTGTGATTCCGCACGCACTGCTCAATGTGTGGCGGGATGAGCTTGCGCGCAAGTTCAAGGGAAATCTGCCCCCGCCGCCCCAACTCCAGTCTATCAACCAGTGCGCAGACCTGCACACCGACACCCCTGAAAATCGTGCGGAGCTTGCTCGACTCTTGCTAGCCACCGTGGGCGGGCAGCGCGTGTTCGATCCTCATGCCGGGCACGATGGTTGGCTACGGGACTTGTGGAGCATTGCGGCACTTGGCCCCTGGGCCAAAGATGCGGCTCGGGAATGGAGCAAGGAAGGTGGCACGTTCGATCCTCAAAAATTTGAGGAGGATTGGGCCAGCTTCGATCCGTCCCGCGCGGGAGGGATTACCGAGGCGACGTTTTTTGCCAAGCTGCGAGATGCTGGGGTGCAGCATAGCCTAGTGAAGCGGGCCGGGTCGCTCTCTGGCATTGTGCCTGTATCGCCCGTGCCGGTGCCTACCGCGGTTCTCCCGGCGCTAGCAGGCATAATGTCCTTGCCGCGCCAGCTTTCGGGGGCGCCCGCGGTTCAGGAGATAAACAAGCATTTTGGCTTCGCCCATGATTGGGGTGGCAAGTCTACGCATTTCCGGGTTGATGGTGCAGGACGCGTCCATCCAAGCTCGCCCCAGGAAGTAAAGGAGGCTCTGGCTAGCCGCTCGATCGCAAACGCGGACGGGCGCCGCAGGCCAGCCTATCCGATCTGGAATAGCAGCCCTGATCGGCGCGAAGTGGCGGAAGTCCGCTTCGATCCCGCTGGCAGTGTGACCACGGCCTCTGGCCAACCAATGCTCAATCTATGGCGCGGGTTTAGTCGGGACGCGCGGCGGGGAAGGTGCAAGCGGATGCTGCGGCACCTGCGTGACGTGGTTTGCAGCCGCAACGGGGAGCATTTCCGGTACTTGCTCGCGTGGATGGCGCATCTTGTTCAGCGACCTTGGGAAGCGCCTGGCGTGGTTGTCGTACTTCGCAGCCCTGCCGAAGGATCTGGCAAGTCGTTGGTTGGGGTCTGGCTAGCCGAGATGCTCGGCGACCATGCGTTGGTGATGGCCGAGCCGACACAGTTGCTGGGCAGGTTCAACGCTCACCTTGAAACGCGCTGCTTGGTGGTCCTGAACGAATTGCATTGGGCTGGCGACAAGGACGCGGCGTCGAAGTTCAAATCCATCGTCACCGATCCCTACCTGACCGTCGAGCGCAAGCACGGGGGGGTCTATTCGGTCCCGAACATCTTGCACATCATGGCGGCAACAAACGCGAAATGGGCAGTCCCAGCAGGCCATGGCGCTCGCCGCTGGTTCGTGTTGGACGTGGGTCACACGCGGATGGGCGACCATGCCTATTTCAATGCGCTGTACCGGGAGGCGGACAACGGCGGCATCGAGGCACTGATGTATATTCTTCAGCGCTTCAAGCTGGATGGCCTGAACCTTCGCGCGTTTCCCGTCACCGAGGCACTACGCGAGCAACAGGAGCTGAGCCTGCCGTTGGAAGCCCAGTGGGCGCTCGACCTCGCTGACCGTGGTTGCTTGTGGTTCAATGGGACTGTTGAGTCCCGGCAACTCTACGATGATTACACGGGCTATGCACAAGCTCGGCGTGTTCGACCCGTCTCCTCGAACGCCTTAGGGCGCTACCTGACGCGGCTTGAATTGCCGTTAGATCACGCCAGTACGGGTGGACGGCGTGCCATGCCGTCCGCCGATGCCTTCGCGATGACGGTCCGCAAGGACGCCGGGGTCTATGCGTGACTTGGGGCGGAGCGGTGACGGATTCCGGCTATGTTACGTCACCCTTGCGAGTGGCGGTTTTCAGCCATTTATACTGTGGTTTCAGGTGGTGACGGATTCGCCGGCGCCTTTCTTGTTAGTCAGGCCGCCCGGCGTCGGCGGTACGCTGGCCGCGCTGGTGTCTTTGAATTCTATTATCTTAGAACAATACATCATTGCGTCACGTGTCGGCAGGAAAGCCAGGATTCCTGCGGCTTTTACTGGTGACGCAATCCTGGGGAATGCGTCACGATTGCTTCACCATGCGTCACTGGTCTGCGTAGTCACCGCCAATCACAACAGGAGCGATGCTCGATGAGCGCGTATATCAAGCAACTAAACGCCAGCGTGGAAGCTGACGCCGCACGACGTGCCGAACAGGGCGCGTTGGCGTGCCAGGAGGTTCGCGAGCGGTTGAGCCCGCTCGAGGACCGCTTGAGGCGTCTCATGGGGACTATACCAGAACAACTACAGCGGGATGGACTCTCTCTGTCGGCGTTGCAGTCGTCGCTGCGAGGCCGATGGCGGGGTAACTGTCATCCGGGCGAATTAGGCGCTGCACTTCGCAAGCTGGGCTTTGCGCGCAAGCGGCAGTGGAACGGCAACAGCGGGTTCAAAGCGCTATGGTATCGGAACGTCTATTAGCACTATTGCCTCATCGACCCACGGGCACGAATTCGCCTGTCCGAGTATTTGTAACACCATTCGGTCCAGCCGGAGCATAGTAGGTGCCGTTACGGCTGCTGACGTAACCCTGGCCAGCGCGAGGAAAGTACTCGCCTGTGGCGGGGTTTATTGCGCCATTATTAGAAATCTCTGTGCGGGGCATCGTACGATAGGCTGAGCCCTCGCGCGCTGTTGAATAACTTCTGGATGTGTCTTCGTCGTCCAGTACGCTGAACCTGTCGGCCCGTGATCTGCGCGTTTCTGACGGACTGAACCGCCTTGGTTGTTGCAACACTGGATCCATGGTCGGGGCGCTGTATGGCATGCGCCTTCCGTAGGACGCAGCAGCTGAGGGACCTGAGCCGTATCCCTGTGCATTCCCGTTTAGCATGCTGCTGATCTCGGCAAGAACCTCCGCCTGGTCCATGCTCAAGCCAGCACCTTGCTGCCTCTGCACCTCGAGCGCCATCTGCTGGAAGGTCGGAGCACCGACCACCGGTCCATTCCCGTTTAGTCTGCTGCTGATCACGGCAAGTTCCCGCATCTGGTCTAGGCTCAAGCCAACACCGCCCTGCGCCGCTTGGACCTGAAGTACCATCTCCCGGAAGGTCGGAGCATCGCCTGTTGCCGAACGCGCTTCGACAGCAGCTTCCGAACTTATGATGCCGGCATTCTCGCTGTGGGAGGTTCGCAGGGCGTCAGCCGCTTCCGCTTGAGGGCTATTAGATGCGGCCATGACAGGCAGCAATGCGAGGCCAATCGCCACGCCTGCAGCGAAGCCTCCAACTACCAGTCGCTTATCGATCATAAACCGCCCCCGCAGCTGAGTCGCTTTCACATTATCAGTTGGGCACTCACGTGTCATTGAGTGACAAAACCGTCTCGGCCCGAGGCTGCCTCAGGCAATCACATCAGGAGTGATGTGGTTTATTCAATGATGAACAGGAAGGAGAATCATTTCATGCTACTGGGTGAGCCGGTCGAAATCCGCAGCCGCGACTACTGGGTGAAGGTGGTTGAAATGCTCCAGCAAAACTGGGCTTTGGTGGATGACCGTACCGATGACGTGCGCGTGTGGTTCATTCATGATTGCTCGGGCGTCTTCGACCACCTCGATTTTCCTGAGCGAGAACTGGCGGAAAGCGCGCTGCGGCAGAACGGCTTCGAGCCGTCCAGGCAAGAGCCTAGTTGGCGGCGAACTCCGAAGCCGCCCTTCATCATGGACCCGCACCCGAACGGGCCCATTTACTCCAGCGGACGATATTGGCGGTGAACTGGTTGATGGGCTAGATTCTGAACCAAGGTGCTGAGCGTTCCTACGGCTAATGCGTGGGCCCTGGCATGGCACCTAGTGCCACTTCGGTCCGTTGTTCTAGCAGGAGGATGTCGAGCACCGCGCAAACGCTTGTAAGGCGGGCATCTTATAGCGCTCCCGGGCGCAGGTGGCTTCTAATCGCACATTGTAGGATTCGCGCGACCATCCCAGTCGGTTTGGCAGCCTGCCTGCGACTCAGTCAGCAACCCAAGTGCGGCCTCACGACATAGATGTATCTGCGCTTCTGCATCGATGTTTGCGAAAGAGCGGTCGATACATTTCTCATAAGCCAATTTTTCAGCGTTGCTTAAGCCGGCTAGAGCTGCGGGCGTCATAAGCTGCTCTGTCCGGCGGGCGCGATGGTCTTCGCATCCAAAAATCGCAAAGAGTGCAACTCCACCAACGCAACGGACCGTTATCCTCAAGCCCATTTTTTGCTCCATTACGTGTCAGACTGCACTATCTTGAAGCACGACGGATAGCTGCCGCTCACTGGCCCTTCTTAGCGCATCGGGAGAGCCGCAAGCGGTCACAGCGAAGAACGCCGCCATAGCTACAGACCCGCGCGTGGCTAACATTGGTGCTTCCCCCAATAACGCGGCCAACGAACTGCGCCGCCAGCAAGGATGACGGCACACGAAAGATCACCCACGCCGGGAGACGTGCACCAAGCAGCGGTTCTAGACCCGCCTGCGGAGCCCTCTGAGAGGCAACGCAGGGCGGCTGCTCGAACGCGGACGTGGCCGGTTGATGAGATGCCCTTTGGGCCGCCGAGAAGTCGTATGAGGCGATCTCGGGCTTCCACGGCGTTCACTGAGGGACAGGGCTGGTTATTGCGGCAGCTGCCATCCATTTCTCGGGCAGCGACACCGGCGATGCGGATCTTGGGACCCTCTGCGCACCAAATCGGACCGTCGCCGTCCCAGACGGCAGTGGGCGTGCAGGTGAATGTTGTTCCAACCGGCACTATCGAGTTTGGCGCTGCCGCGACGTAGGTAGTGGCCGCGAAAAGCCTAAACGACCCGGACAGAGCGATCGCGGGCAGCACCCAAGCAATCGCCAGGCCCGCGAGGAAGCGCATTTAGTGGCGATCTATCCGTTGCAGGCGCAGCCCTTCCCCTTGTGGCATTCCTTATCACGGGAAATGCAGCTGTCCCCGCACGCCTTGCCCTTACTGCAAACCTTGCAGCAACTCGCGTAGCCCGTTTCAGCCCATGCCGGTGCCGCGCAGGTGATGGCCGCGGGACCGATTGCGACCGATGCAGCCGCGACTAACAACGAGATGATTTTCATTCGCTCATACTCCCCCTGGTGCCGAGCCCCTATAGAGACTGTGTCACCGGCGCGCTGCGACTCACTCCCCCCGGAGCGACCAGTCGTCACAATGGTATGATCTCATTGAATTGCAATTATATAACGGGTCATACGCCACCGGTCAGGATGACGGCAGACCAGTCGAAGGTGCCCAAATGAAGCCTGAACCAATTGTCGCAACGTGGGAGCTGTGGAATGTCGCCAAAATGCTAATAGCGGTGCGCGGCCCTGGTGCGGAAGACCATGCTGCCGCGAAACTCGCCGACGCACAGGCGCGTCAGCATGAGGGCGACGAAATCGTTTGGCAGGGTGTGATCACGCAGCTGGCCCGGATCCGTGCCGGCGATGATTGACCTGAGTTGCGTTCCGGGCTGTTTGATTCGCCGCGCTCAGCAAACCTAGACACTAGCGTAGCTCCTGAATGGTTCGCTGAGCCATAACCGTCGCCACCCGGTCATCGCCCTGCCAGACGAAGAGCAGAGGCTTGCCGCTTCCCTTGAATATCCTGAGACCGTCGGTGAAGGGGTCGAAGCGCACGATATTGGACAGCGGCACCGAAATCGATTTTTTTGGACTGATCCAGAGTAGCCTCTGGTTGGTCATGCAGAGTGCACCAGCGCCGAAAGAATGCTGGTACTCTTCTGTCTGTCTCGATGGCGCAAAAGAGCCAAGCCGGTACGAGACACCCTTCATAATAGGAATTCGCACTGTGGGTCCGTGATAGTTGACACGGACTGTTCGCGAGCGATCTTCGAACGCCTCCGCGGACACCACGTAAACGCAGAACTCGCCGCGCTTCAGTAGGACCGGCGCGTCGACCTGTTCGAGAGACCCGTGATGGGCGCGATAGACCTTTCTGCCCTCATCGATAGCAACTTTGGTGTTCGGGGAGAGCACCGATTGGCCGATCATGGCCATGAATTCACCTAGTCTTCGATCTTCAGTCGGATCTACCTGGCCATCTTCGAGGATCTCAAGAACGAGCGCCGTGAAATGATCTGACACTGCCTGTTCCAGAAGCCTCTTGGCTGCATCTGGCGGACAGCCCAGTCCGATTACGTCGTCGTAAATCAGCTGGCTGGGAACTTGGCCTGCATTTACCCCATCAGTAACGCGTTGCCGGACAACGCCGGCCAGCACGCTTTCGAAGAGCTCTTGCGTTCGTTCTTCACTGAGAGCGCTACGAGCCGCTATTTCCGAGATGTTGGGCGAAACTTTGTCCCGAATTGCAGCTTCAATAGCGGCATTGGCAGCTTCGCGATCGGCACGACGAAGAAGGCGCTGCAGCCACTGCACGTAATTCGCCGCTAATCAGCCAGCTGTCGGTTGGGCGGCTTCGGCAGAATTTGCGCCGGTGAAGCCGCACTGGTTCTGCTCCATCGCAATCTGCTTCGTAATACGGACTGCGTTTTCGGAATAAGCCTGTGTCACGGAGCCCTGATTTACGTTCTTGCCGCGCAGCGGACTGACATTGTCACAGAGATGGAAGACGAGTGGGTGGTCAGACTTTTTCGCCCCTGCCGCTGGAGCAATCCAGTACACGACATCCCGACCGAGTGGGTTGTCTGCGTTCTTCGTCGCTTCAGCGACCGTCTCAGAGTCCCTCGCGATATCCTGCGCCTGAGCGGCGACTTCCGGTGAACATGCGGTGGTGGGCTCATTGGCTTTGATCTGGGCCGCGCAAGTGTTCATATCCTGAGTGTACTGCTCGACCGAGGGCGGGTCGAAGCTCACGCCGATCAGCGTCGCAAGTGCAGCCAGGACGACGCCAACCCCGCCGGCAATCTTCTTATTTTTCGGATCCATGTCCTTGTCCATGAAGATCAGGACAATCAGTGGAAGGAAAGCGATCAGGGTGACGATCGCACCTAGCTGGTTCTGGAAAAAGAACTTTGCCTTGTCAGACTTGCGGGCCGGGTCGTGTTTGTTGGCCGCCTTCCACATCAAGCTGCCGGCAATCGCGAAGATTGCGATACCGACCAAGATGCCAATCAGCAGTGGGAGGTTTCCTTCGTCAAACTTGTTTTGGTAGAGCAAGACGATCCCAGTGACCTCACCGCCGATGGCAATGAGCCATGAGAGCCCGGCGAAAATTCGAAGGCGTTTGGCGGTGGCTTCTTGGCCCTGCGTTGCGCGCCAATCTTTGGTGACGTCGGACTCTGAGGCTGGCTTGTTATCGGACATACTTCGATCCCCTACTCTCGGCAGTTCTGCACGACACACGTCGAACGGGCAACCTGAAAGCTTGCCAGCTCCTGTCGCGGGTACTTAGGTGCATGGTCTAAAACATCCGGAGATAAGCGCCATGCCGCGACAGTCCCTGCGCAAAGCGCTCGCACTGCAGCTGGACCCCGAATTGCGTAGTGAACCGGGTCTATCCTTGACCAACAAATTACTAATGGCGCTTATCATCATAGCGGCAACGGCTGCGATCATTGAGACTGAAACCGCGATTTCGAGAGGGTACGACCTTCAATTTAGATTATTCGAGATCTGTGTCGGCGTAGCGTTCGTTATAGAATACCTCGCACGACTTTGGATCGTGCCAGAGAGCCCCCAATACGCAGAAAAATCTTGGCCACGCGTGCGCTATGCTGTCTCATTTGCCGCTGTTGTTGACCTCCTAGCGATTATCCCAATCGTCGCAGCTTTTGGCGGCGGCGGAAGTGTGGTCTTACGGTTCCTACGCCTTCTTAGGATAATTAGATTGGCCAAGCTCGGCAGGATGTCCCGGGCTTGGAACGACATCGTTACCGCCATTCATTCCCGGCGCCACGAATTGCTCCTGACGTTTGGGTTGGCGACCATTCTAATGCTGATTTCTAGCACCTTGCTGTATTGGGCTGAGGGAGACCTCCAGCCGGACAAGTTTGGAAGTATTCCGCGAAGCTTCTGGTGGGCAGTGGTTACACTCACTACTGTCGGCTACGGCGACGTGTATCCGATCACCGCCTTGGGCAAATTCTTATCAGGTTTGGTCGCTGTCGCTGGCATCGGCCTGATCGCAATGCCCACCGGAATTCTAGCGTCAGCTTTCAGTGATGTCGTGCAGGCTCGTAAGCGCGCCAAAGCACCGTAGCAATCGGGCAACGGAGGGCTCCCCTGCAAGCTCGTAGACGCAGCACAGTAGTCAGATGCCACGAACAGGCAAATCGAGGCAGCGAAGCCGGCAGCGCAAGCCACGATGGCCGAGGCCTCGGCAGGCATTTCAATCGATCAGCATCGGGCCAAATGGCGCGTCAAGATGCAGTGGTGGCGCACTATATCTCGCGCCTCAAGGGTGCTTTGGAACTCGCGCGATCAGAACTGATTATCTCAGCGAGGCATGCGAATTTGGACGCCAATTCCATGCTGCTTGGCGTCGGCAACGGTGTTGACCTGAAATCCGACGCGTTGATCGCCACCCGCCCAGACACTCATCACGCGGTACTAGTGCGGCTAACTTTGACAGGCCGGCCAAATGCGCGCGTTGGCTTAAACCTCCAAAAAACTTTCCAAAAATTTGCCAAAAAATCTACCCAGGACCCTGAACGCTCCTACCCGCATGCAGAAGACGAACCCCCTTGAGGGAGGCACTCGAGCCAAAGAATTCTTTCTTGGCCTGCTTCCGCTCGCCAGCAACGGCATTCATACGTCGGCTGCGTAACGCTCAATTACCAATGATCGTGTGCTGCCTACAGACTTCGAAGCGGCGGAATCGCCAAACGCGGTCACCCCTCCCCTCAAAAGTGTGGGGGAAAATGTGGGGGAAAAACGACAATAGAGGATATGTCTTATAGAAAACAGCGGCTTGAATAGAAAGTTCGATACAAGCCCTCCCACCAGCCTTAGAATTTTAACTCTCCGTTCACCGAAATACAAAAAACTTAACATCGGTTATGGATATGATGGCGGTCCCGGCCGTTTTCATCTAAGCCACTGCTGACTCGGGCGAAAAACCGAGCC
>NZ_JACCSU010000030.1 GCF_013812825.1 Sphingomonas sp.
CTCGACGATCCTGGGTCGCGCCGCGGTGAAACGCCGAAGCCATTCGCGCAACGTGTAAGCGTAGTGCAGCCTCAGCGTCTCGACGTCGCTGGCGATCAATCGTGCCTTGGCGCTCGCGGCGACGATCTGGGCGAGCGACGGCAAATAATGGCCGGGAAAGATGTATTTCTCGGTAAACGGGTCCGGGGCCGCCTTGGCGGCGCCGAGCTTGCCGATGGTGTGCAGCAGCATCACCCCGTCGGGCTTCAACAGCTCGCGGCACTTGGCGAAGAACTCGTCGTAATGGGCGAGGCCGACATGCTCGAACATGCCGACCGAGACGATCCGGTCGAACGGGCCGGTGAGCTTGCGATAGTCGATCAGCTCGAAGCGGACCTGGTCGGCAACGCCGGCTTCCTCGGCGCGCCGGCGGGCGACCGCCAATTGCTGCTCGGACAGGGTGATCCCGAGCACGTCGACCATGGCGACCCGGTTGAGGTACAAAGCCATGCCACCCCAGCCGCAGCCGATGTCGAGCACCCGGTGCCCGGCCTTGAGGCCGAGCTTGGCGGCGATATGCGCTTTCTTGTCGGACTGCGCCTGCTCGAGACTGTTGCCGGGACTGGTGTAATAAGCGCAGCTGTATTGCCGGTCGTCGTCGAGGAAGGTTTCGTAAAGCTCGTCGCTGAGGTCGTAGTGGTGGGCGACGTTGCGCCTCGCGCGGCGGGGGTCGTTGCGGCGGAAAAAGGCTTTGGCGCGGGCGACAGCGCCCTTCGGCAGGATCTTGCCCTTGCCGCCGTCCTCCCAGCGGTTGGAGCCGGTGATCATCTCGAGCAGGTCGAGCATGGTGCCGCCCTCGATCGCCAGCCGCCCGTCCATATAGGTTTCGCCAAGGCCCAGGCGCGGGTTGCGCATCAGCTCGAACGGCACCTTGCGGTCCTTGAAGCGGATGGTCAGCGACATGCCCCCGCCGGGCCCATAGGTCGTTCGCTTGCCATCGGCAGCGACGACGGTGATCGCGCCGCGCTTGAGCAGCCGCTCGATCAGCCTGCCGGTCATCGCCATGGGCGAGCTCCTATGCGCTCTTCCGCTTGCGCTCGGAAGCGGTCTTCAATTGCCCGCACGCGGCGTCGATGTCGCGGCCGCGCGGAGTTCGAACCGGGGCCGAGATCCCGGCCTCGAAGATGATGGTGGAAAAAGCGCGGATGCGCTCGCCCGACGAGCATTCGTAAGGCGCGCCCGGCCACGGGTTGAACGGGATCAGATTGACCTTGGCCGGCAGCTTGTACTTGCGGATCAGCCGAACCAGCTCGCGCGCGTCCGCGTCGCTGTCGTTCTTGTCCTTCAGCATCACATATTCGAACGTGATCCGGCGCGCGTTGTTGGCGCCCGGATAAGCCGCGCACGCCTCGAGCAATTGCTCGATTCCATATTTGCGATTCAACGGCACGATCTCGTCGCGGATTTCTTTCCGAACCGAGTGCAGCGAGACCGCGAGATTGACTCCGATCTCGTCGCCGGCGCGCTCCATCATCGGCACCACGCCGCTGGTCGACAAGGTGATCCGGCGCTTGGATAGGCCGAGGCCGTCGCCGTCCATGACGATCTTCAACGCGTCGCGGACATTGTCGAAATTGTACAGCGGCTCGCCCATGCCCATCATGACGATGTTGGTCAGCAGCCGCCCTTCGGACTGGTAGTTGCTTGCCGACTCTTCGCCGGGGTTGGGCCATTCGCCGAGCGCATCGCGCGCCAGCATCACCTGGCCGACGATTTCCGACGGCTCGAGGTTGCGCACCAGCCGCATCGTCCCGGTGTGACAGAAGGTGCAGTTGAGAGTGCAGCCGACCTGGCTCGACACGCACAAGGTGCCGCGGTCGGAGTCGGGGATGAACACCATCTCGAAGTCGTTGCCGTCGTGCGTTCGAAGCAGCCATTTGCGAGTGCCGTCGGACGAGACTTGCGCCTCGACGACCGTGGGCCGCGAAATGGCGAAGCGCTCGGCGAGCCGCGGCTGCTGCGCCTTGGCAATGTCGCTCATTGCCGAAAAGTCGCTGACTCCGCGGTTGTAGATCCAGTGCCAGAGCTGCTTGGAGCGCAGCTTCGCTTGGCGTGGCTCGAACCCTTCCGCTTCGAGCGCGGCGCGGATCGCATCCTTCGACAGGCCGACGAGCTCGGTGCGGCCGTCGGCGCGCGGGTCGGGCCCGCGCCGCACCGGCACGGGATCGATCAAGCCGGGGATCGGCATCAGGGCGGTGGCGGCGCTCATTGCAAGCCGCCCATCTAGTGCGATGAGTCAGATTTTTCCAGCGCAGGCGACTGCGGCGGCGTCGATCGCGGTTGGCGCCCCGGCGAGCAAATAACGGTCGGCGAAGCGCCGCCCCGAGCCGTCGCGCGACTCGATCCGCATCGATGTCGCGGCCCGCGCCGCAGCGATGATCGCGAAATCCTGGGCCGGTCCGCGGCTCCATGCCCAATCGCCGCGCGCGACCAGCAGGAACGGGCGTTGGCCGATGATCAGCATGACGCTCGAACCGCGGCGCGGAACGCGGCTGAGCCGGGCGTGGAACTCGCCCACTCGCGAGGCGGCCGGGCTGAAGCTGAAGCCGGCGCGCGATTCGGGCTGGCGCCTCGCCGCCGGCAGCAGCGGCCGGGCGACCGCTTCGCACTGGGTGCCGTAACGGACCGCTGCCCACTGGCCTTGAGCGAACAGGATCTGGGCCCGGGCGGCGAGGGCGGGCGACGACGCGACACCCGTCGCTGCGGCGATCAACAATACGGCCCGACGATCCATTCCGGGATGATAGCCGACCCTTGGTCCGCACCGCCAGCGGCGCAAAATCCCCTTCGCGATTCCAGGTCGTGTCGGCTTATGAACTTGTTGGCAATTATATACTTGACAAAGCAGACCAGCTCCGTAGAGTGGGGACATGGACAACATTCTAGCCCCTCGCTTCATCGACCCCGTAGCGGCCCGCAAGCATCTCGAAGCTCTGCGTTGGCCCAATGGTGCCGAGTGCCCACACTGCAATCTGATCGATGCGACCCCCCTGAAGGGCAAGAAGCACCGCGAGGGCGTGTATCAGTGCAATAACTGCCGCGAGCAGTTCACGGTCACCGTTGGCACCGTTTTCGAGCGCTCAAAGGTGCCGCTCAACAAGTGGCTGCTGTGCAATCATCTGCTAGTGTCCAGCAAGAAGGGGATCAGCGCCCATCAGATCCACCGTATGCTCGGCGTCACCTACAAGACCGCCTGGTTCATGTGCCACCGTCTGCGCGAAGCAATGAAGCCTAGCGACAACGGGCCGATGGGCGGCACTGACAAGTTCGTTGAGGTCGATGAGACTTTCGTTGGCGGCTCGCGCTCTAATCAGAAGGTCCGCACCGTTGCGCCGAAGAAAGCGGTTGTCTGCCTAGTCGAGCGCGGCGGCCATGCTCGCAGCTTCCATGTTGCCAATGTGAATGCGTCCAACATTCGTCCGCTGATCGTCACTCATGTTGACCGCAGCTCACACCTTCGCACTGACGGTGCGCCGTTCTACAAGAATGTAGGCCGCGAGTTCGCCACACACGGTGCAATCGATCACCGCTTCGAGTATGTGCGCGGCGATACCCACAGCAACACGGTCGAAAACTTCTTCTCGATCTTCAAGCGCGGCGTCATCGGGACCTATCACCACATGAGCGAGTGCCACTTGCACCGCTACACTGCGGAGTTCGATTTCCGTTACAACACCCGCGCCGACACTGACACGGTGCGCGCTGACAAGGCTCTTATCGGCATCGCCGGCAAGCGCCTGACCTATCGGCGGACTAACGCGCTCGCAGCCTGATTATTATCAGCCACCTCGAGTTTACGGGGGACGCCGCAAGCGCTGGACTCGCTCTTAAGCTGGCCTAGGCTCTCCAGATCGCATTCGAGAGGGAGCGCCATGTCCGATGAAGATTACAACAAACTCGCCACCAAACTCTACGCGCACGAAAGGTTGTTAGGCTTTCTTCTCGCGCAGATAGTCCGCGAGTTCTCAGATGCACAAAAGGCTGCGCTATTGGCCCGAATGTCTGAACCTGTGGCTGTTCCGGAGTTCGGACCAGAAATTGACATCGGCACTGCCGACTCGGTGGCTGGTTTGGCAATGGATTACACAGACGCGGTCCAGCGCGTTTTCCGGGCAGCTCTTGCAACCGGCCAAGGGACGGAGTGAGCAGGGCGACTAAGCTATCAAACTGGCTTTGGCTTAGCTCGCTCACCTTTGCGCTCGTTAAGCGGCTTGTGTGGCGTCGGCGGAGTGTTCAGCATCCGCCGAAGCACCTCATCCTCTCGCTCTTGATCGGTGTCTGCCATGACTGACCTCGCTGAGCATTTTGCTCGCCTTAAATGGGTTCGCGGTGAAATCCGCCGCCTGGACGAACAAGTAACAGCTTACACCCAGTCAAATCCACTGGAGGTTCGCTGGAGCTACGATCTTATGCGGGCCAATCCCACCCGCATTTACAAGCTTCATCTGCGCGATCCCGTGCCAGAAGACATCTCAATCCACGCAGGCGTTATCCTCAATGAAATGCGGGCGATTCTTGACGCACTTACCGTCACTCTGGCTGCCCGAAATGGGCACCCCGATTCCACCAACACCTATTTTCCCACCGGCAAAACAAAGGCCGGTTTCGAGAGCCGCGACGTTCAACGAAAGATCAAAAAACTAAGCGATCAGGACAAGGCCACCATCGCCGCGCTCCAGCCGTATGCAGGCGGCAATGATATGCTCTACGCACTCCACTCGTCAGACCTAATCCGCAAGCACCAGAGACTGATCGTCCTAGGCGGAGAGGCCGCAGAAATGGTGATGGGAAGTGATGGGGGCTGGTTCCTCGATGGCTCCAAAATCCACTTTATCAATGCAGGTCCAGGCCACCCGATTGACCAACCAATCGCGCAGCTCGCGGCCGACTACCACATCGAGTTCAAACAGGACGCCGTTGTAGCTTTCTCAGAGCCTGCTGCGATTAAGGCGAAACCTCTCATTACAACGCTCGACGATTTCGCGGGCTTGGTTCAGTCGATCTTGAAACTCTTCGTCCGATAGCGGAGCCGCCGGCCTGTCACGCAGACCGCGCTTTGAATCATGTTGGCTGCTTTGTAAAGTATACAATTGCCAACTTGTTTGTTAATCTGAATCATGCGATTGCGGTCCTGCTCGGTTCTTCATTTGCTGCCAGGGGGCCGCGCAATGGACCGATCGTTCCCACTCCTCTTTGAGCCCGTCGCGTCGCGTTAGCGGCGCCGCGGCGATGGACGCAGCCGAACTTCTGACTCGGGTGGCCGCCGAGCTGGCGCTGTTTGCGGGAATCGGTTTCCTGTTGTTCGCAATCAACGATCTGGCCGTCGACATCATCTATTTCTACCGCCGGGCGTGGCGCTCGGCGAGGATCTACAGCCGCTATCCGCGGGCGTTCGCGAGCCAATTGGTCAGCCCCGGCAAGCCGGGCTTCATGGCCATCCTCGTTCCCGCGTGGGACGAAGCGGCGGTGATCTCGTCGATGCTCAAAGCGACCTTGAAGCGCATCGAGCACTCGAATTACCGGATCTTCGTCGGTTATTACCGCAACGACCCGGCGACGGCGGCGGCGATCGCCAGCGTCGTCGACGAGCGGATCGAACCCGTCTCCGTCGAGGCCGATGGACCGACCACCAAGGCCGATTGCCTCAACTATCTGTACGACGCGCTGATCGCCCACGAGCTGACGACCGGCCAGGCAACCAAGGCGGTCGTGCTCCATGACGCCGAGGACGTCGTCCACCCGCTCGAGCTGTCGCTGTTCGACCGGCTGATCGACCGGGCCGGAGTCATCCAGCTGCCCGTGCTGCCGCTCATCGACCCGGGCTCGAACTGGATCAGCGGCCATTACTGCGACGAGTTCGCCGAAGCGCACGCCAAGGAGATGGTGGTGCGCGAAGCCGTCGGGGCGTCGATCCCGCTGGCCGGGGTCGGCTGCGCGATCGCCCGCGAGCCGCTCGCCCGGCTTGCCGCGATGCACGAGGGCCGGCCGTTCGTCGGCGGCAGCATGACCGAGGACTATGAGCTTGGGCTTCGGGTTGGAGCGCTCGGCCTCAAGACCATGTTCGTGCGCATCCCGGCGACGCCGGGCGACCGGTCGATCGTCGCCAGCCGCGGCCATTTCCCATCCAGCCTCAGCGTCGCGGTCCGCCAGAAAGCCCGTTGGCTCGGCGGCATTGCGCTTGCCGGCTGGGACCGGCTCGGCTGGCGAGGGGGCCTTGGCGAACGGTGGATGCGCATGCGCGACCGGCGCGGACCGCTCGCCGCGGTCCTGCTGCTGTCGGCCTACGGGGCGGCGTTCCTGTGGTCGCAGGTCTGGCTCGCCGAAGCGCTCGGCGCTCCAGTCCAGGCGCGGCTCGACCCGACTCTCGTCACTCTGCTGCTGATCAACGCCTGGCTGCTTGCCTGGCGGATTTTCATGCGCGCCTGCTTCACCACCTCGGCTTACGGCCTCGGCCAGGGCTTGATGTCCATCCCGCGGATGGTCGTCGGCAACGTCATCGCCGTCCTCGCCGCGGGCCGAGCGATCTCGATCCATCTTGGCGGCGGCGCCAAGCGCTGGGACAAGACCACCCACATCTTCCCAACCGGACTGTCGGCATGAGCGCCTCGCTCCGCTTCCTGGCGCTCGCCGTGGTCGGCTGGGCAGCCGTGCGCGCGGCGACGCTTGGGGCCTTGCCGGGATCGGAAGTCTTTACGCTGGGACGCAGCGAAGCGGCGCCGGACGCTCTCGCCGCCAGCGACATTCCGGCGATCGTCCCGACCGAATTCCCGGCGATCGAGCCGCTCGGCATGGAGACGACGCAGCCGGTAGTCGAGCCGGCGGCCGCAATGCCGCCACCGTGGATGTACGCCGCCGCGCCCGCGGCAAGCCGGGTTCCCATCTATTATTATCCGGCGAGCGTCCCGCGAGGAGCGGCCCCTGCCGAGGCATGGCTCCCTGCTCACCGGCGCAGCCGCCTCACCGAAATCGCCCCCGAGCCGGCCGCGGTCTTCTATTCTCCGATTCCGCAGCTCGACGACTGGCCGCTTTCAAGGATCGCCTCGGCGGCGATGCCGTCGCGGCGCTCGACGACCACCGCGGGCCAGCAAAGCCTGTCCCAGCCGGCGCTGCAGGCGCGGCTCGACCGGCTGCAATTGTCGGCCTGGGCATTGCTGCGCGGCCAGCCGGGCCCGGCCGGGCTGGCGACCGGAGGGACGCTCGGCGGAAGCCAGGCCGGAGCCCGGCTCACCTACAATTTCTCGCCGCTGCTCGCCGCCACCCTGCGCAGCTCCTCGCCGGTCGGCGGCGCCCGCGGCGGCGAGGTCGCGGCGGGTGTCAAAGTGACCCCGTTCCGCTCGATCCCGGTATCGCTCACGGCCGAGCGCAGGCAGGCGATCGGCAGCACCGGCGGCGGCCGCTCGGCCTTCGCGATGTTCCTCGAGGGCGGGCTCTACCAGCGGCCGATTGCATGGGGCTTCAACCTCGACGCCTATGCGCAGGGCGGAGTCGTCGGGATCCGCAGCCGCGACCTGTTCGCCGACGGCGGCTTCACTTTGACCCGCCCGCTCTACGGCCGCTTCTCGGCAGGCTTTGGAATGTGGGGCGGAGTGCAGCCGGGGCTGTATCGCGTCGACGCCGGCCCGCGCGTCTCGATGAAGGTTCGCAACAACATGCGCGTGCATCTCGACTGGCGCCAGCGCGTGGCTGGAAATGCCGAGCCCGGATCGGGCCCGGCGGTCACCCTTGCTGCTGATTTTTAAAGGCGCGGCCGACTTCTAGGGCCGCTTTGCGTCCGCGGCCGTAGCTTGGCCTAGCCCGCGCTTTGCGGCTAGGGATTTCAGGCTCGATGGACATCTACCTCCCGATCGCCGGCCAGTCGGTCAACGCGCTGTTCATCATCGCGCTGGGGTTCCTGGTCGGCGTGCTGTCGGGCATGTTCGGGGTCGGGGGCGGCTTCCTCACCACTCCGCTGCTGATGTTCTACGGAATCTCGCCGCCGATCGCGGTCGCCTCCGCCGCGAGCCAGATCAGCGGCGCCAGCGTGTCGGGAGTGATGGTCCACCTGCGCCGCGGCGGGGTCGATCTGAAGATGGGCGCGGTGATGATCGTCGGCGGGCTGTTCGGCTCGCTGGCCGGAGCCGGCCTGTTCCGGATGCTGCAGGTGAGCGGCCAGATCGACCTGGTGATCGGATCGCTTTACGTGCTGCTGCTGACCGGCATCGGCGGGCTGATGCTCAAGGACGCCTTGGTCGCACTGGGCTACGTGACTCCAGAGCAGTCGAGCGAGCGGCCGCGCCACAACCGCTGGGTCGCGTCGCTGCCGCTGCGCTGGCGATTCTATACGTCCGGCCTGTACGTGTCGCCGGTGGCGCCGCTCGCGCTCGGCTTCATCGCCGGCATTCTCACCATGCTGCTCGGCATCGGCGGCGGGTTCATCATGGTCCCGGCGATGATCTACCTGCTCGGCATGTCGGCGCGGGTCGTGATCGGCACCAGCCTGGTGATGATCCTCGCGGTCAGCGCCGCCGCGACCTTGATCCACGCGATCACCACCCAGTCGGTCGACATCGTGCTCGCGGTTCTGCTCCTGCTCGGCGGAGTCATCGGCGCGCAATATGGAGCCATGCTGACGACCCGCCTCAAGCCGGACCTGCTGCGTCTCGCGCTGGCGGTGCTCATCCTGCTGGTGGCGCTGCGGATGCTGCTCGGCCTCGCCTGGCGGCCCGACGAAATCTACTCGATCGAATATCTGTGAGCCGGCGCACGGCCTCGCTCGCGCTCGCCGCGCTGTCGCTGCTGCTGGTCGCGGCGGCCAAGCCGGTGCTGGTCCCCGACATTTCGTCGCGAAGCGTCGAGATCCGCTACAGCTTCACCGGCGCCCAGCTGCTGCTGTTCGGAGCGATCCTCTATCCGCGCGGCCGGGCGCCCGAGCGTCCCGCCGACATCGTCGTCGTCCTGCGCGGGCCGGTCGAGCCGATCGTGATCCGCGAAAAGCAGAAGATCGCCGGCATCTGGATGAACGCCGATTCCAACCGCTTCCGCTCGGCGCCGTCCTTTTACGCGGTCGCCTCTTCGCGGCCGATCAACGCGCTCGTCGACGAGCGCACCGCGGCGATCTACGAGCTCGGCCTCCAGAACCTGCAGCTGTCTCCAGGCAGCGGAGCGCTTCCGGAAAAGGAGCGCCGCTTCGAGGCCGGGCTGCTCGACCTCAGGCGCCGGCAGGGGCTCTACGCCGAATATCCGAACGGCGTCGAGATCAGCCAGGGCGTGCTCTACCGGGCGACCATCTCGATCCCGAGCCAGGTGCCGGTCGGGACCTACACCGCCGAGACGTTCCTGGTCGACCGCGGCCGGGTCCTTGCCGCCGCGACGCGCGAGATCGAGATCGACAAGACCGGCTTCGAGCGGTTCGTCGCTCTGGCCGCCCGGCGACACGCTTTCATCTACGGCCTGATCTCGGTCATCCTGTCGCTCGGCCTCGGCTATGTCGCCGGAGTGCTGTTCCGGCGGCGGTTTTAAGCCAAATTTTAACCGCTCGGCCTTACCACCTTCCCGAAGTTAACCGGGTTAGGGCGCACGAATGACCGATCAGCCGAATCTCAAGCAATTCCTCGATGAAATGGGGAGCTTCAGCGACGAGGCGGGAGCCGCGGGCAAAGCGGCCGCCCCTTCGGCGCTGCCGCCGATCGGCCATGTCGTCGAGATCGCCGGTTCGGGCTCGCAGGTTCGGCTCGACGCCGCCGTGCTGGCCACCCTGGAACCGCATCCCGACCCGTCGGTGTCGATGTCGGGGCAGGTCGGAAGCCAGGTCAAGATGATCGTCGGCTCGACCTGGCTGATCGCCAACGTCCGCACGATGCGCAGCGAGGACGGCAGCGAGATCGTCGCCAACGTCGACTTCCTGGGCGAAGGCAATCGCGATTCGTCCGGCAAGCTCAGCCATTTCCGCCGCGGCGTCACCAAGTTCCCGATCCCCGGCTGCCCGGTGCATCCGGTGACCTCCGACGATCTTCGAGCGGTGTTCGCCGCCGACGACCGCGCGCACATCGAGATTGGCACCGTCTATCCGACCGACGACATCCGCGGCGCTCTGTACGTCGACGCGATGCTGTCGAAACACTTCGCGGTGCTGGGCAGTACCGGCACCGGCAAGTCGACCTCGGTCGCACTGATCCTGCACCGGATTTCGCAGCTGTCGCCCGAGGGTCATATCGTCATGATTGACCCGCACGGCGAATATTCCGCCGCGTTCAAGGGTTGCGGCGAGCTGTTCAACGTCGACAATCTGCAGCTGCCCTACTGGCTGATGAACTTCGAGGAGCATTGCGAGGTCCTGCTGACCACCCAGGGCGCCGAGCGCGACCGCGATGCCGACATTCTCGCCAAGCTGCTGCTCGCGGCGCGCACCAAGGGCAAGAACCTCGAGCAGCTCGGCAAGGTGACGGTCGATTCGCCGATCCCGTACCTGCTGACCGACCTCAACGCGATCCTGGTCAACGAGATGGGCAAGCTCGACCGGTCGGGCGACACGCTTCCGTTCCAGCGCCTCAAGAACAAGCTCGACGAGATCCGAGCCGACCCGCGCTATTCGTTCATGTTTTCCGGCATGCTTGTGTCCGACACGATGGGCGCGCTGCTGGCCAAGCTGTTCCGCCTTCCCAGCCACGGCCGGCCGATCTCGATCGTCGACGTGTCCGGGGTCCCGTCCGAAATCACCTCGGTGGTCGTGTCGGTGCTCGCCCGGATGGTGTTCGACTATGCGATCTGGTCGCGGACCGAGGCGCAGCGTCCGCTGCTCCTGGTCTGCGAAGAGGCTCACCGCTACGTGCCCAAGGACGAGCACAGCTCGGGCCAGGCGGTGCGCCGGATCCTCGAGCGAATCGCCAAGGAAGGCCGTAAGTACGGAGTCAGCCTCGGGCTGATCACGCAGCGTCCGTCCGACCTTGCCGAAGGCGTTCTGTCGCAGTGCGGAACGATCATCGCCATGCGCCTCAACAACGACCGCGACCAGGCGTGCGTTCGCGCCGCCATGCCCGAGGGCGCGCGCGGCTTCCTCGACGCGATCCCGGCGCTCCGCAACCGCGAGTGCATTGTCTGCGGCGAGGGCGTCGCGATCCCGCTTCGGGTGCGGTTCGACGACCTCGAGCCGGAGAAACGCCCGGCCTCGTCCGACCCGAGCTTTGCATCCCTGTGGTGCCAGACCGGCGACGAGGAAGGAATCATCCAGCGCACCATCAAGCGGTGGCGCGGGCACGGCCGCTGACGCCAGCCGGTTGCTTCAGCGCACCGCCTTGCGACGCGGAGCCGCGAGGAACAGCAGGTAGCCCAGCAGCGCCGACAGCAGCGAACCGGCCAGCACTCCGATCTTGACCGCCGAGGCGTAAGCCGGGTCGTCGAAGGCCAGGCCGCCGATGAACAGGCTCATCGTGAAGCCGATCCCGCACAGCAGCGACACTCCGTAGATGTGGAGCCAGCTGGTTCCTCGCGGCCGGTGGGCGATGCCGAGCGCCACGGCCAATCGAACGCTGCCGAAAATCCCGACCTGCTTGCCGACAACCAGCGCGGCGGCGATGCCGAGCGGCAAGGGCGCGACCAGCCCGGCCCAGGTGAGCCCGGCGAGGGACACTCCGGCATTCGCAAATCCGAACAGGGGCACGATCAGGTAAGCGACCCACGGCTGCACCGAATGCTCGAGGCGGTGCAGCATCGACCTGGGCGAATCCGGAGCGCCGGGGCTCCGGACCACCGGGATCGTCAGTGCCGCAAGCACTCCGGCGACCGTCGCATGGACCCCCGATAACAGCACGGCGATCCACAGCGCGATGGCCAGAGCGACGAACGGCGCGGCCCGCGTTTCCCCCGCCCGGTTCATTCCGAACATGAGCATGGCGATGAGGCCGGCCGCGACCAGCGCGACCAGGTTGACGCCGTCGGTGTAGGCGACGGCGATGATGAGCACGGCGCCGATGTCGTCGACAATGGCGATCGCGGTCAGGAACAGCTTGAGCGAAGCCGGCGCCCGGCGGCCGAGGAGCGCCAGAACGCCCAGCGCAAAGGCGATGTCGGTGGCCGCCGGAATGGCCCAGCCCGGAGCCAGCTCGGGCGAGCCGCCGGTGATGAGGAGATAAACCGCCGCCGGCAGGAACATCCCCGCCGCGGCGGCGATGATCGGCAATCGCCGGTCGCGCCAGGTCGACAGATTGCCGTCGACCAGCTCGCGCTTGATCTCCAGCCCGACGAGAAAGAAGAACACCGCCATCAGCGCGTCGTTGATCCAGTGGAGCAGCGTCAACGGGCCCAGATACAGGTCCAGCACCCGGAAATAGGCGGGCGCGCCCGGGCTGTTGGCCAGGGCCATCGCAAGCGCGGCCGCGGCGATGAGCAGGATCCCTCCCGAGGCTTCGCTGCGGAGGAAGGAGCGGAGGACGGAAGTCGGTTTGGTAGCGGTCGCCATTTGCAAGCCGACATAGCCCGCAAAGCGGCGTTGGCCACCCCCGCCGCTTTCCGTTCAGCTGGCCGCGTCCGAAGGGACGCGCGCGCGATTGCTAGCTTTTGACGCCGACGCTGAGCAGCGCCTTCAACCGGGCCTTGAAGGCCGCGATCTCCGCGCCGTCGACCGAAGGCGCATTGGTGAAGCGCACGCTCAACGGATTGACCGGCTGGCCGCCGCGATAGACCTCGTAGTGGAGATGCGGTCCGGTCGACAGGCCCGACGAGCCGACATAGCCGATCAGCTGGCCTCGGCGCACATGGCTGCCGGGCTGGGCGACGATCTGGCTCATGTGCGAGTAACTCGTGCCGATCCCTCCGGCGTGCGCGATCCGGACCTGCCGGCCGTAGCCGCCGGCCCAGCCTGCGGCGGCGACCTGGCCGTCGGCGGCGGCGACGACGGGGCTACCCCAGCTGGCTCCGAAGTCGATTCCGCGGTGCATGCGTGCGAAGCGCAGGATCGGGTGGACTCGATAGCCGAACCCCGAGGTGATCCGGCCGGCGACCGGCCACATCATCCCGGCCGCGGCCGGCCGGCCGATGTCGGCGGCGTCGACCCAGGACAAGCGGCCGCGCGTGCCCCATTTGACCAATTGCAGGTCGGGAGCGGCGGAGCGGTTGATGCCGGCATAGAGCAGCGAGCCGGTCTGGCGCTCGCCGGTCGCCGCTTTGCGGCTGGCGATCACCAGGTCGAAGCGGTCGTCGGCGGCAATCTCGCTGCCGACGTCGATTTCGCTCGCCAGCGCCTGGAGATATTCCGCCGCCAGTTGCGGCGAAACTCCGGCGGCGCGAAGCGACCAGTAGAGGCCGTCGCCGGCCCGCCCGCGCACCCGCAGCGGCCGGGTGTCGACGGGAATCGGATGCTTGACCAGCTGCAGCGCGCCGGCCTCATCGCGGACGATTTCGAGCCGCATCGCGAGGCTGGAGCGAAGATTGACCCGCTCGATCGCCCGGCGAGCGCCGTCGCGCGGGCCGAGGACGACCGAAACGCTTGTGCCGGGCGCGATCGGCGGAGTGGCGGCGACGATCATCGCGGCTGCGCTGGCTGCGTCGTTATGGGAGGCTCCGGCGCGGGCCAGCAAAGCGCGCATCGAATCCCCGGCGCCGTAGGTCATCGCCAGCTCGATTGTCGGCCGGTCGGGCGCGAACTCGATCGGTTCGACCGCCGGGGTCGCGACCATCCGCAGCCCGGTATGCGCGCCGGCCGACAGCGGCGCGATGGCGAGCGCCTGCCATTGGTGATCGTCGGAGCCCGAAGCGGCGGACGCGGGCGCCAGGGCGGCGAGCGCTATCCCGGCGCACAGCACGGCGAGCGC
>NZ_JACCSU010000036.1 GCF_013812825.1 Sphingomonas sp.
AGGCAGCACCGACGACAATCGGGCTAGCCATCCATAGATGACGCAGCACTACTTTTTACTTTGAGGGTCTGCGTGAATACGCTCTTTCCCAGTGAGGAGCAGCTATGAAACGGTATCATTTCAAAACGGACGAGCAGAGCGACGTGAAGGGCCTGAGACTGGCCGATTTGGCAGCGGTCAAGTGCGAGGCTGGCAAAGTGGCCGGTAGCATCATGTGCGCGGCGGCGGACGAAGTTTGGCAGAGACGCGAATGGACCGTGACCGTCACGGACGACTCTGGAGTGAAGCTGTTGGAGCTTAGCATTGTCGGGACCGAGAGGCGCGCGGCAGCTTAGGTCGGCTTTCGACCCATTGCAGACGTTCGGCTTGAGGCTATCATCTGGTGATGGATCGCGAGAAGCTTCGGACAAAGCTCCAGGCCCTGTGTCGGGAGCTGGAGCGACAGGAGCAGATCAGCGAGGTCGATCGCGCGCCTGTCGAGCTGGACCAGACCAGTGTCGGTCGGCTCTCGCGGATCGACGCGATGCAGGTCCAGGCGATGGCCCTTGCGAACCAGCGGCGGCGGCAATCCGAGCTTCAGCGCGTCAAGGCGGCTCTCGACAGGATCGACACGGACGAATTTGGCTACTGCCAAAATTGCGGTGATCCCATTGCTCCTGCTCGCGTCGAGCACAACCCGGCGGTGACCACCTGCATCTCCTGCGCGAGCTGAGTGTGAGCTTTGGGCCCTTGCGGCAAAAGACTCGCTGATCAGGTCCGGGAACCGGCCGATCGCGGGGCGATCGGCTCCAGCCCCGGCTGTCGATCGGGCGCGACGATGGCGCGCACTAAATCTTCGTAGCGCTCGGCCATCTCCAGATGAGCCTGCCGTGCTTGCAAATGCCGGGCCTGCAGTGCAGCCGTCCGTTCCTCTGACGCTCGCCGCCTGAAGTAGACTACATCACTGTCCATAGCCGCCCCCGAAAGCGACTGCATACATCCGAGTCGCTAATGGAAAGTTATCCACATCCCGGAGAGTTGCAAGTTAACGGCCGCTCCAACGGCAGGCGGGCCACACATGCGTCCGCTTTCGACCCAAAGCAGACATTGGCTACGGCCTGGTAACAGTCACCTTCAGGAAAGTGGCCGGAATTTCCGTCCGCTCTGCGCCAGCGCGATTGTGCTCTTCAAAAAGCTGGGTCAGCTCGGACTCGAGCTGCTCGGCCCTGCCGTCCTTCGAGGCCGCCTCGAATGCATTCATCGTCGGCCCGTAATATTGCTTGAAGGTCTGCAGCAGCTCGCGAGGCGGACCGGGATAGCGGAAAGAATAAGTCGCGCGCTCGAAGGAGATATTCTCGGCTGGCACGCCAGCTGCACCGAACCGGTCGCGAACATTGTCTTCGACGCCCCAGGTGACTGGACTGACGAACCCCTCGGGAGGAGGTGGAGTGTAGGCCGCGCTGGTCTTGAGGACCTGAGCAATCAGAGTCGGATCGCCCGGAATCCAGTTCCCCATCACGATGCGCCCGCCACTGCGCGTGACCCGCACCATCTCTGCCGCAACGTCGAACGGGCGCGGTGCGAACATCGCGCCAAAGATGCTGATCACCAGGTCGAAGCTCTCGTCGGCAACACCCTGCAGGTTCGATGCATCGCCTTCCTCGAACCGGAGGTTTTTCAGCCCGGCCGCCGCCGCACGGGCATTGCCGGCCGCCACCAGGTTCTCGGCGATGTCCACTCCGCGGACATTCGCCCCGCGCTGCGCTGCTGGGAGCGCGGTTGTTCCATCGCCGCAGCCGAGATCCAGCACGTCCATGCCCGGCTGCACGCCGAGGCTCCCGACCAATTCCTCCCCGCTCCCCCGCATCGCCTCCGCGATTTTCGTGAAGTCGCCTTTCTCCCAAAGCGCCTTGTTCGGATTCATGGTGCTGCCCTCCTGTCCAAGAGGAAGGATAACGCGAGACGGATATGAAGTCCTTCGGGAGCGCTTGATTGTTCGTTCGGAAACGCTCCATTATTCCTTGAGGACTTCTGGACGACCTGGCTTGTGAGGGTGTTCATGCGATTTGCGTTTGGGTCTTGCATGCTTGATCCGAGCCAAAGGGAACTCACCCGGGCAGGACAGACAGTCGCCGTGGAGCCCCAGGTTTTCGACCTTCTCCATCATCTGATCCGCGAACGGCATCGAGTCGTCAGCAAGGATGATCTCATCGAAGCAATCTGGGGCGGGCGCAGTATTTCAGACTCGACACTCAGCAGCCGGATCAACGCTGCGCGCAAGGCTCTCGGCGACAGCGGGCGTGAGCAGAACATGATTCGGACCTATGCCCGCCGCGGCGTCCGGTTCGTGGGGCAAGTTCGCGAAGAAGGTCCGGTCATAGTGGAACTCGCTCCGGCCGCCGCACAGATGACAGCTGATTCACCCGCGGGCAGCCCGGCCGCGACGGACGCACCGCTGTTCGCGAAGAAACCGGTTCTTGTTGTTCTGCCGTTCAAGAGCATGAGCGAGGATCCTGAGCAGGAGCATCTGGCTGAAGGAGTGACCGAAGACATCATTACGAGCCTCTCGTCTCATCGATCGCTCCACCTTACCGCCTGGAACTCCGAGTTGGCGTTCAAGGGGCGCGCGCCCGACCTCCCAAGCCTCGGCGTTGCCCTGAAGGCAGGCTATGTGGTGGGGGGCAGCCTTCGAAAAATCGGAAACCAGGTCCGGATTACGGCCCAGCTGTTCGAGACCGGCTTCGGCAGGAATATTTGGGCCGAGCGGTACGATCTTGCGCTGAGCGAGCTCGGCGACACGCAGGACGAGACTACGGCCAAGATTGCGGCGCGCGTCGAGTCAGAGGTCGGCGCTGCCGAGCGTCTCCGCTGTCAGCAGAAGCCACAGGAAGCTTGTTGCGCCTCTGACTATTTTCAGCTCGGGCTAGCGCATTTCTATCGCTCCAGCCGCAGCGACAACCTTGAGGCTCAGAAGCTCTTTCGCTGCGCGATCGAGCTCGATCCTTCGCTCGCCCAGGCGTACGCATTCCTTTCCTACTCAATCGTGCTTGCGATGGTCTACTTCGACTCCGGGCCCGATGAGGGCCTGCTCGAAGAAGCGGTTGAGATCGCGCGACGAGGCGTCGAGATCGATGATCGCGACGCAATGATCAGGTTTGCGCATGGTCGGGCGATGCTCGCCCGGAGGGACTACACCAACGCCCTTGCAGCGATGCGTGCAGCGATCGAACTCAACCCAACAATGGCCGTTGTTTATTGCGGCCTCGGCGACTCACTCGCTTATGAAAGCCGCTTCGCTGAAGCCATTCCCTGCTTTGAAAAGGCGATTGAGCTCAGCCCGCATGACCCGCAGCGTTAAGCTTTCATGTCATATCGGAGCCTCGCGCACCTATTTGCCGGCGACTATGTGCACGCTGCGGAGTGGGCGCAAAAAGCCACTCAGGTCCCTGGAGCTCACTACTGGCCATACGCCCACCGTGTAGCTGCCCTGGGCCATCTACAGCAGCTCGACGAGGCAGCCGCCGCTTTGGCTGATCTTCGGAGAATGAAGCCGGGCTTCTCGTGCGGATTGCACGTGAGCGCCTCTTTTTCGTCAAGAACCCCGACCACCTCGAGACATATGTAAGCGGGCTGCAGAAGGCAGGTCTGCGCAACTGAACACATTCAGCGGAACATCCGCTTTCGATCCGGAACAGACATTTGGGAAGTTTGTCTTGCTGCAACGGCTTTCCGAAGCCCCTGCAATGCCGACCCTAACAGGACATTTGATGGCGCTGGCTGATCGAAACATGGCAACGCCAGCATCCGGCTTTGGCATTGTCGCCGGCGGCTGATACCTCAGGCGCGATGGATCCGTTTCACTTGCACGCGGGAACCGCGCACTGCGAAGAGCTTCCGCTTCGGGTGATCGCGCAAGAGGTCGGGACCCCTGTCTATGTGTATTCGACGGCGGCGATGCGCTCGAATGTGCGCGCGCTGCAATCCGCGTTGGCTGGCCTCGATGATCCGCTGATTGCCTATGCGGTGAAGGCAAATCCCAACACGGCTGTGTTGGCCACCCTGGCCGCCGAGGGGCTAGGCGCCGATATCGTCTCGGGAGGCGAATATCAGCGCGCCCGGGCGGGCGGCTTTCCAGCCGACAAGATCGTCATGTCGGGGGTCGGCAAGACGACGGCGGAAATGGCGCTGGCCCTGAACGGCGGACTGTTCCAGTTCAATCTGGAATCGCTGCCCGAGGCCGAGGCGCTGTCGCAAGTCGCGGTCGAACTCGGCAAGACCGCGCCAGTCGCGTTTCGAGTCAACCCCGACGTCGCTGCCGGATCGCACGCGAAGATCTCGACCGGCGGAGCGCACAATAAATTCGGCATCCCGGTTGCCGAGGCTCCCGCGGCCTTCGACCGCTTGAAGGAGTTGCCGGGGCTCGAGATCAAGGGCGTCGCGGTCCACATCGGCAGTCAACTGACCAGCCTCCAGCCGCTCGAGGCGGCGTTTGCAAGGCTCGGCGAGCTGATCGAAGCGCTGCGTTCGAGGGGTCATTCAATCACCACCGCAGACCTGGGCGGCGGGCTCGGGGTTTCCTACGACCCGTCGATCGAGGCTCCGCCGAGCGCGGCAGAATATGCGGCGATGGTCTCGCGGGTAACTCGCGGTTGGCGGGTGCGGCTGGTCTTCGAACCGGGGCGGCTGATCGTCGGCAACGCCGGTGTGCTGCTGACCGAGGTTATCCGGGTCAAGAACGGACCGTCACACCCATTCGTGGTGATCGACGCGGCGATGAACGATTTGCTCAGGCCGACTTTGTATGACGCCTGGCACGGGATCGAGGCGGTGGTGCCTCGCGGCCAGACGATGCGGGCCGACGTCGTCGGGCCGGTGTGCGAGACCGGTGACTGCTTCGCCCAGGCCCGGACCATCGACCGGGTGGAGGCCGGCGATTTGATGATGATCCGCACGGTCGGCGCCTACGCCGCGACCATGGGCAGCACTTACAATTCGCGACCGCTGACGCCCGAGGTGCTGGTCGACGGGGACCGCTGGGCGGTCGTTCGCGAGCGTCAGAGTATCGAGAGCATGATGGCAGCCGAGAAGATTCCACAATGGGTGCGACGATGAAGGCTTTTGCCATTGCGCTTGTCGTCGCGTCGGTCAGCGCGGTGCCGCTCCGCGCCCAGCAAACGGCGAGCCTCCAGCAGCGCATCGAGGGGCAGCTCCGCCAAGCGAGCCCTGGCACCCGCTTCGGGCTGGTGGTCGCGACGCGCGAAGGGCAGGAGCTGATCGCGATCGCTCCCGACCAGCGTTTCATTCCTGCATCGAACACCAAGATATTCACCACCGCCGCGGCATTCGTCGCGCTTCCTGCGATCGACCGACCCGACACGAGCGGCGGCGCGCGGGTACGGCTCGAGCGCGACCGCGGGGGGCTCCTCGACGTGGTGCTCGAGGGTCGCGGCGATGCGCGGCTTTCGAGCGCGCTCGAGTGTGTCGTCAACTGCCTGTCGGCGCTGGCCGACGCCGTGGCAGCTCGTACTCGCCGGGTCGACGACGTGATCGGGGACGATCGCTGGTTTCCCGACGAGCGTTGGAGTCTCGGGATGAGCTGGAACAACATCCACACCCGATCGGGAACCGCGATCTCGGCATTGACCGTCGACGACAATGAACTCAAGCTGCGGGTCCTGCCGACGGTTCCCGGCACCTCCCCTCGGGTTGAGTTGCCACCATATTTCACCGTCGAGAACGGCGCGGTGACGGTCAAGGCGGGCGAGAGCGATCTTGTCTTCGACCGGCTCCCGGGCAGTCGCGTCATTCGGCTCGCTGGGACGGTGGTGGTTGGCGACACCGATGAGTCGCTCAACCTGGGCATCGATGATCCTGCGCACTACGCGGCGTGGCGCCTGAAGGCCCTGCTCGAGGAGCGCGGAATCAAGGTCCGCGGCGAGATCAAGACCCGTCACCGTCCGCCGGTGCCCACCGACCAGGACCGGGGCGAGGACAAGGTCCTGCCCTGGCGCCCCCCCGAAACGACGCCGCTGGCCCGCTTGATTCCGCCGCCGCTGGTCGACGACCTGACCATCATCAATAAGGAGAGCCACAACGTCCACGCCGAGCTGATGCTTCGGCGGGTCGGCCGCACCAAGGGTGACGGCTCGGTCGCCGACGGAGTGGCGGCGGTCGAGGCGATGCTCAACAGCGCGGGAGTGCCGCGGACCCTTTTCGATTTCTCGGACGGGTCGGGCATGTCGACCTACAACCGAGTCGCTCCGCGCGCGACGGTGATGCTGCTGCGCTGGATCGGCGCGCAGCCATGGGCCCAAGCGTGGCGCAAGACTCTGCCGATCGCCGGTGTCGACGGCACGCTCGACGAGCGGTTCAAGGGCACGTGGCTTCAGGGCCGGTTGTTCGCCAAGACCGGAACTCTCAACGCAACCAACGCCCTGTCCGGTTACATGACCGCCAGGAGCGGCCGGACGCTGCTGTTTGCGGCGTACGCAAACGACGTCCCGGGCGGCGGCAGCGCGAGGGCGGCCATCGACTCAGCGCTGGTCGCTATCGCCGCGGAAAACTGACTCCCGAGCAGCCGCGAGTGGCAAGCAATTCTGGCAGCTGTAAAAAAGCTTCGGCAGCGGCCTAATTCTTTGTTACACAAGTCAGACACGACGGCAGGGGGGGCACCATGTTCGTTTCGAAATTCAGGATTGCATTGGTTTCAGGCACTTCGTTTGCGGCGCTTTTGTGCGCCATTCCGACGATCGCGCACGCGCAGACCACCCAGCCGGAAGAGGAAACGACCAAGCCGGCGCCAACTCCGACAACTGCCGAAACTCCGGTCCAGCCCGCGGACGAGACTAGCCGGCCCCAGCCCGATACCGGCGAAATCATCGTCACCGGCTCCCGGATCCGGCGCAATCCCAACGACAGCGCACTTCCGCTTCAGATCATCACTACGCAGGAGATCGAGCGCAACGCGATCAACAATCCCGAGGCGCTGATTGCCTACATCACCACGAATGGCACCGGCGGCGACAATCTTGCGAGCAATGTCGACGTCGTCGCGGGCGCTCAGCGCGGCAACGCCGGCGCGTCCTTCGCCAACCTGCGCGGCCAGGGCTCCGGCGCGACCCTGATCCTGCTCAACGGCCGCCGGGTCGCGGCGCACGGCCTCCAGGGCTCGGCGGTCGACGTCAACCAGATCCCGTTCGCCGCGGTCGAGCGCGTCGAGGTGCTCAAGGAAGGCGCCTCGGCGATCTACGGCACCGACGCGATCGGCGGAGTCATCAACTTCATCCTGCGCAAGGATTATCAGGGACTCGGCCTTCAGGGCTCGACCGACGTCGCCGAGGCAGGCGACCACACCATTTTCCGCACCTCGGCAATCGCCGGCTACGGCGATCTCGCTTCCCAGGGCTTCAACGTCATGGCGGCGGTCAGCTGGAGCGACATCCCGGAACTGCGGGCCAACCAGCGCGACTTCGTCGACACCTTCCAGCCCGAGCGCGGACTGTCGGTCGACACCCGCGGCACCCCGCATTCGACGCTCGTGTCGTTCGCAGGGACATTCTTCCCCAACGCGGCTTCGTTCCCTTTCATTCCCGGCACAACGACCCGCGCTAGCGGCGGGATCAACGTGCTCGACCTGCCGGGGGCGGAAGGCTGCGACGCAATCCGCGACATGGCGGAATATGACGCCGAGCTGTGGGATTTCTCCTCGGCCGCCCTTGCCTGCGCCTGGGACACCGGCCGCGCCGCTTCGCTCCAGCAGAAACTTGAGACTCTGACCTGGCTCGGCCGCGGCGTCGTCGCGTTCGGCAACCACGAAGTGACCGCCGAGATCACCGGCTCGGACGCGGCTTCGGCCCGGCGTTTCTCGAATCTGCAGGTGACTCCGTTCGGGGCGCAGCCGCTGCGCTTTCCGGTTGGCGCGCCGGGCTATGACGAAGTCTACAACCGGCTGATCGCAGCATTTCCGGAACTGGCGAGCCGCCCGCGCGCGCCGTTCGCTTACCGCTGGCGCTGCATGGAGTGCGGACGCCGCGAGATCTTCACCGACACCAAGACGAACCGCTACGTGCTCGGCGTCGACGGCCCCGCCTTCCTCGGCTGGAACTATCGCGCCGGAGCATCCTATGCGAGCAGCGAGTCGCAATCGGAGCTCGGCACCGGCTACTATTTCCGAGGCACGCTCGGCAGCGGCGCTCCCGACCCGAGGGCGCCGACGGCGCCCGGCGCCGCGACTCCAGGGTTGATTGGGCTGCTCAACAGCGGCATCCTCAATCCCTTCCTTCTGCCCGGGCAACAGCAGACGCCCGAAGCGATCGCCGCGCTCGAGGCGGTTTCGGCCGAAGGCGTCGTCCTCTACGGAGGCAAATATTCGGTCTCGCAGCTCGACGGCTCGTTGTCCGGCGACCTGTTCGAACTTCCGGGCGGGACGATGAAGGCGGCGATCGGCGTCGACTATCGCAAAGAAAAGTACCGCTTCAACGGCGACGAGCGCGAAGCGCTTGCCCGGCCGGTGATCATGGCCGCGCCATTCGACGACGCCAATGCGCTCGAGGGCGTGTCGCGCAACATCAAGGCGGCGTACGCGGAGCTGCTGCTGCCGCTGTTCGACGGCTTCGAGCTGACCGCGGCCGGCCGGATCGACGATTATTCGGATTTCGGAACGACCACCAACCCGATGGTCGCGTTCAAATACCGGCCGATCCGCTCGCTGATGTTCCGCGGCAACTACAACACCGGGTTCCGGGCGCCGACCTTCAACCAGGTCCACAACGGGACGCTCGAATCGCCTTTCGCTGGCCGCGACCTCGCCGACCCGGCAACCTGCCCCGGCGCCCGGCCCGACCAGAGCGTGCCGGGCTGCGAATCGCTCGAGCGGGCGATCACCATCTTTACCGGCGGCAACCCGAATCTCGGGCCGGAAACCGCGAAGATGGCGAGCCTTGGAGTCGTGTTTCAGCCAATGCCCCGGTTCAGCGCATCGCTGGACTGGTGGCACATCAAGCGCGAGAACTCGATCCAGACGCTGACGCTCAGGCAGCTGGTGGACAATTTCGAATTGTTCCCCGAGCGTTTCATCCGCGATGCGAACGGGGATTTGCTTACGATCGACCAGACGTGGATCAACGCCGGCATCGAGAAGACGCAGGGCCTCGAAGTCGTTCTTCGCGGCGCTGGAGACCTGCTCGGCGGCCGGGTTTCGGGAGGCCTCGACGGCACCTATTTGCTCAAGAAGGAAGAAGCGGCCGTCCAGGGCGGAGAGCTGGAAAACCAACGCGGGGTGTTCACGTTCAGCGGCGACCTGGGGCTCAAGTGGAAGCACAATGCATTCGTCAGCTACGGGCGCGGCCCGTGGACGCTGGCGCTGACCCAGATCTACCGGTCGGGCTATGAGAACCAAGAGCTGCCGGGAGTCGAAATCGGCAGGATCACTCCGCCCGACCTCGTCGAGCGCGTCGACGATTATACCGTCTACAATTTGTCGGCCGCGTTCGATGTGTCGGAACGGATGCGCATGACCATGGGGGTCAAGAATTTGTTCGACAAGGACCCGCCGTTCGCCATCACCTACGACAGCAACCTCGGCTCGGGCAGCTCGTGGGATCCGCGCGTCGCCGATCCGCGCGGGCGGTCCTTCACCCTGAACGTCGACGTCAAGTTCTGAGCTGGGGATGTCCGGCCTTCGGGCCGGACAGCTTGCTGCGCGGCGCACTAGAGTTGCACATGTCGTTTCTCATTCGCACGCTCTGCGCCGTCTTCGCCCTCGCGCTATCGGCGCCCGCAACTGCCCAGCTGAACACGGCCGAGCAGCGGATGATCCAGACCGTGGATGCCGAGCAGCAACGCACCGTCACGATGCTCGAGAGATGGGTCAATCAGAACAGCGGCACGATGAACTTTCCGGGCGTCAAGGCGGTCGGCGAGATGCTTCGGGCGGAGCTCGCGCCTCTGGGCTTCAAGGTCGAGTGGATCGACATCCGCGCTGCCAACCGCGCCGGGCACATTGTCGCGCGGCACAAGGGCAATGGCCGCGGCATGCGGCTGCTGCTCATCGGCCATCTCGATACGGTCTTCGAGCCCGACTCCCCGTTCCAGCGCTGGACCCGGGAAGGCGATCTCGGCCACGGCCCGGGAGCGGTCGACAACAAGGGGGGCATGGCGGTGATCATTGCCGCGCTGCGCGCGATGAAGGCCGCGAGAACGTTGAACAAGGCCGACATCACGGTCTTCTTGACCGGTGATGAAGAGGATGCGGGGCCGCTGGAGATCACTCGGCGTGATCTGGTCGCGGCGGGCAAATGGGCGGACGTCGCTCTTGACTTCGAAGGGCTGGCCCAGCTTGACGGCCGCGACATGGGCTCGGTCGCTCGGCGCAGCTCTGACGAGTGGACGCTCGTGGTTGCGGCACGCAGTGGCCACTCGAGCGGAATCCTTGGTCCGACGGCTGGCGCAGGCGCAATCTACGAGGCGGCCCGGATCATCGACGCGTTCCGCCGCGAGGTCCCCGAAGACAAGCTGACCTTCAACGTCGGGCTGATTGGCGGAGGGACGACGGCCGCCCTCGCCAAGGACAATTTGAGCATTACCGCCACCGGCAAGACGAACGTGATTGCCGGCGCTGCAATTGCGCGCGGCGACTTGCGCGCGATCAGCGCCGAACAGATTGCGCGCGCCCAGGCCAAAATGCGGAGCATCGTCGCCCAATCCCTGCCTGGCGCGCGGGCCGAGATCACCTTTGCCCCCGACGGGTACCCGCCAATGGCACCGACCGAAGGCAACCGCGCGCTCCTGCGTCGGCTCAATGAGGTCAACCGCGACCTGGGGTTGCCCGAAATGGCGGAGCTCGACCCGGTGCGGCGCGGCGCCGCCGATATCAGCTTCGTCGCCAGGGACGTCGACGGGCTCGCCGGCCTCGGCCCCGGAGGCAGCGGCTCGCACTCCCCGCGCGAGAGGGTGGACATCCCCTCGATCTCCCTCCAGGCGAAACGCGCGGCGATCCTGATGAGCAGGCTCGCAAGGGCGCGAAGGCGACGCTAATCAGCCTGCCATGCTGCTGTCCCATACCTCGAGCACCTCGCATCATGGGATGCGGGGCGCTGTTGCTAATGTCCGCTTGGGTGGAAAGCGGACATTATCGCGTCGGCCGATCACATCATTTGCGCGGCTGTCGCGGCTTGCCGAAAACCTCGAACAACGCCCGGTAGAGCGAGTTCGCCTCAGTCGACCAGCAACCCTCTTCCTCAGGCGTACTCGCGGAAAAGCCAGCCGCGGTGATGACCACGGCCTGCGGTCCGCGGTTGCTGATTATCACGTCGCATCGTTCGCGCCGCAGACCGGCGCGGCGCGCCTCGGCATACGTCGATCGCAGACGCTGTAACTCCGTCAAGCCGAGTGTCCCATGCTCGACAGCCGCCTGCGCCGTCCGATCTCCGCAGGCAGGCCGGGCAAGCCTCGGATACAACATGAAGGCACCGGACCGCAGGTCGAGGTAGACCGACCCGCCCGGGCACCATTCGTTATCGTCGATCAAGGCGAAGACCGCCGCCGATTGCGTTTGCGCGGCGGTGGGCTGCTCGGTCGGGGCGGTCAGCGCCGCCATCAGCGCCATGATTGAGCTTATCAAATACAAGCAGCCAAGCCTTCGCGAGTCTCCGGGTTGAGCAAGTTTGCCGTGCCTTGCTTATGTCCGCAATGGGTCGGAAGCAGACAATGACGCTAATGTCCGCTTTGGGTGGAAAGCGGACACTAGGGCCGGACGACGGTCTCCCTTGTCTCTTCTGCTTCGATCTCGTCGTCCGCTCCATAGGTGGTAGCGAAAGCGACTAGCTTGATTTCGCCGCCCTCTTCGTCGAGCCAACTTTCAGAATCCCCAACATCATAGTAGCGCCCGTCCACGACGCAGCCGAAGGTGTCCCCCCCTGGACGTCCTTCAGCAGCCCTCTCGCGGATTGACCTCGCGTAGGCCGCCCAAGGAACTGTCGCCATGGAGCGTAGATGTTCCTCCGCTAGCTCCGCCAGCGTCTCTGCTACCGTTTTCTTAGGTTCAACCATCAACGAGGAACCATAGTAGTCGGGCCAATGTCCGCAATGGGGTGGAAAGCGGACGCTGGGCGAGCCTACCATTCACTGCCGGTCCGTAAAATGGTAGAGCGTCTGCGGACGATAGCGACGGGGGCGTTGCCATGGCGACAATAGCTGAAAATCTGGGTTTACCGGAGCGGCCGGACATGTTGTCCGGAACGCCAAGGGCACACGCAATCGATCGGTGGATCTTCGTGTTCATGGCGGCCTGGTTCATCGCGATCGTGCTGGCCGGCTTCATCCCCGATTCGCTGATGAAGATTGAAATGGTGAAGACCGGAATGCGTCCGCCCTTTCCGTTGGTGCTTCACGTGCATGCAGTGGCGATGGGCGCCTTCATGCTGCTGCTCCTGGCGCAAACCACGCTGATGGCGACTGGCCGCAGAGAGTATCACATGCACCTGGGACTGGTCGGATATGCGTTGGCTGCGCTGCTGGTGGTCGTGGGCTTCATCCTAGTGCCTACCATGTACCACCAAGTTCTGCAGGGGGCGCAGGCGGCGCCACCGGACGCGCGCGAGCAGGCGCTGGGTTTGGTGCGGCACATCGAGAATATCATGCTGTTGCAGATCCGCATCGGCATCTTATTCCCGCTGTTTTTGGCGATCGCGTTCAAAGCGAGGGGCCGCAACGCCGGCATGCACAAGAGGATGATGTTTCTCGGCACGGTGATGGCGATGCCAGCCGGCATAGACCGCATTCCTTGGCTGCCGCACACCATGCCTGCAAGCCCGCTGTCGGTGGACCTGTACACGCTGGCGGCGATCGCGCCGATGTTTCTGTGGGACGTCTCTCGCAACCGCTCCCTGCATCCGGCTTATGTGATCTGGCTGGCGGTATGCTTGCCCTTCGCAATTGCGGTGAACGGGCTGTGGGGAACTGATTGGTGGCACCACGCGGCGAAGCAGCTGATGGGCGTCTAGACTGCGCTAATGTCGGCAATGGGTCGAAAGCAGACGTTAGGCTAATCGGCCTTAAAGACCGGTAACAGCCGTCCAGCCCCCCTGCACACCCTCACAGCTTCTGTCGTCCAGGTACCGCCCTTCCCAACTCAGGCAACACCGTGCAAGCTGATCTGCAGGGGGCTTCAAGATGATTCTGCGCAGTATCGTATCGGCTCTCCGCACCCAGAACTGGACCGCCGTCACGATCGAGCTGATCATCGTGGTGATCGGCGTTTTCATCGGTACCCAAGTGGCCAATTGGAACCAGGCGCGACTGGAGAAGGCGGCTACGGAGCGCATGTTGGTCCAGCTCGTTCCTGAGCTGCAGTTCCAGGTCGACTACTTCGACCACAGCAGAACCTATTACGCGACGGCGCGGCGCTTTGCCGACCAGGCGCTTGCCGCCTGGAGAGGCGACCGGAGGCTTAGCGACGAGCAGTTTGTTATAGCCGCCTACCAGGCCAGCCAGATCATCGGGATTGGCGTTAATGCGCAGAATTGGACGCTGACCTTTGGAGGCGAGCAACTCCGCAATATCGCCGACCCGCAGGTGCGGCGGAACCTGGAGTTCGTGCTGACCCAGGATTATAGCCCCGTACAATTCGAGGCAGTCGCGACCCCGTATCGTGAACAGGTGCGGCGGGTCATCCCGATCCACATCCAGGACCTCATCCGGCGCGATTGCGGCGATCGCCAGATCAAGAACACGTTCCTGACACACCTGCCGCCAGTCTGCTCATTGCGCCTCCCACCGGCTGAGGCGAAGGCCACGGCCGCAGCATTGCGTGCGCGCCGAGATCTGCCCGGGGAGCTCAACTGGCATTTAGCCGCAGTGGCGGTCTACCAAGCTAATGCGGACATTCTCGAGCAACCGATCCGCGCCTTGCACCGCGATCTCTCAAATTCTTAATGTCGGCAATGGGTCGAAAGCTGACTCTAACCAGGCCCAGCTCAACTATGCGTCGCGCTGATTGAGTCGGCAGGATATGGCAGCATTGTCGCGTCCCATTTTCGGTGCGCTTCACGAAGCTGCGTGAGAATTTCGGGCGCTTTGTCCTTGAGGTCAGCTCGCTCGCGCGGATCGGCGGAGAGATCAAATAGGCTCTCGGTCTCTCCCCGCCTGAAATACTTCCAGTCGGCCTTCCGAACCGCGGCCTGCTTGTGTCCCTTGTATCGCCAGAAGATCGTTCGCTCGCGCAACGGTGATGACCCGGTCAAAACCGACAGAAGATCCTCGCCATCGGGTTTGTAGTTGGGATGGGAGCTGGCTCCGGCCGCAGCCAGCAAGGTCGGTAGCCAATCCATCGACACCACCACTTGCGACAATGTTCGCTCAGAGGCAAAGCGCGTGGGCCAGCGCACGAGCAGCGGCACACGGATGCCACCCTCCAACAGATCCGTCTTCTCGCCTCGGAAGGGCCAGTTGTCGGAGAACCGCTCGCCGCCATTGTCACTGGTGAAGACGACGATGGTGTCCTCCGCCATTCCAGCCCTTTCAAGTTGCGCAAGCACCCGCCCGATAGCCGCGTCCAGAGACACGACAAGCTCTCCATACTTTTCTAAGGATCCGCCGTCGGTGTGGAACAGGTCCTTCGACCAGCCTTTGACAGCTCGGTCCGACGGCCCTTGCCACGGCCAATGCGGGGCCGTGAAGTGAAGGCTGATGAAGAACGGTTTTAAGCTCGTTGCGGCCGAGCGGATCTCGGCAATGGCGCGCTCCGCCAGTAGGTCGGTTATATAACCGACGCGCTCAACCGGCGTGTCACCCTCCATGAGGCTTGTGTCCGAAGGCACCGCGACGCCGTCGCCGCCGTGAGAGAAATAGTCGGCCGCTCCGGGCAGAATGCCGAAGAAACGCTCATAGCCGCTCTTCAGCGGGCCGTATTCGGGCGGCCAACCCATGTGCCACTTCCCAACTAGCGCAGTCGAGTAGCCACTCGCACGGAGCAGAGATGGCAGGGTCGGGTGAGATGGGGGCAGGCCCACGCCCGAAGCCTTGCGGACGATTGGCTCCTCGAGCCCTGCTCGTTGCCGATACTGGTAGCGCCCGGTCATGAGGGCAACTCGCGTCGGCGAACAGACCGGCGAGTTGGAATAACCGTGGGTAAGCCTGATGCCAGTCGCCGCCAGCCGGTCAAGGTTGGGGGTGCGGTATTCCCGTCGGCCGTAGCAACTCAAATCAGCATAGCCCAAATCGTCGGCCAGAATGAACAGAATGTTCGGCCGACGTGCAGTACGGGCACTTGGTGCCGCCTTGGCGGAGCCGGTTGCGATCGTAGCGGCCAGGCCCTGAAGAAATTCACGCCTTCTTGGCACCGCGTCGTTCCCTCCCCAGCTCACGAGACTGACAGGTCACTCTAATGTCCGCAATGGGTGGAAAGCGGACATTAGCTAACCACGATAGCGGGGAGCTTCCACCGCCTCACAGGCTTGATGTAACCAAACTGTAATCCCTCTGTCGCCTTCCGGTCATTGGCGTTTGCTAGACCTCCATGGAGTGGGCCGTTGCCCCAGGTGGAGAGACAATGACCAAAAAGAGCTTTTTTCTTGTCGGTGCGGTCACCATACTGACGGCTTGTGGCAGCAACAGATCAAGCGAGGGCGCAGGCGGCGAGCAGCTTACGGCTGTAGGCTCATCTACTGTCTATCCATTCACGACCGCCGTTGCTGAGCAATTCCAGCGGGCTCGTCCCGGAACGAGCGTGATTGTCGAGTCGACCGGGACAGGTGCGGGCTTGAAATTATTTTGCGCTGGCGTCGGTCAGAATTTTCCTGACCTCACTAGCGCATCGCGCCGCATCAAACCCAGCGAGGCCGATGATTGCAACAAGCACGGCGTCAAAGAGATAATCGAGCTTCCTATCGGCATCGACGGACTAACTGTGATTGAGTCTGTCAATGCACAACCCATGAAACTTTCGCTTCGAGACCTCTATTTGGCGCTGGCCGCGAAACCCTTCGGCAAGGCCCAAACCGCCCAGACCTGGAAGGACGTTAACCCAGCACTTCCAGCAACCAAGATCCGCGTTATGGGACCGCCCCCGACATCCGGCACCCGTGATAGTTTGAACGAGATGTTCATTCAAAAGGGCTGCGAAACCGATCCGGCCATGAAAGCTCTAAAGGACACGGACGCAGACAAGCATAAGGACATCTGCACCAATCTTAGAGAAGACGGCGCTTTCATCGAAGGGGGCGAGAACGACAATCTACTTGTTCAGAAGGTAGCCTCGGATCCAACTACCCTCGGCGTTTTAGGCTATAGCTTTCTCGAAGAGAACTCCGACAAGGTTCGCGCGGTGGGGCTCAACGGTGTGATGCCTAATGCCGCAACAATTTCCGACCTTAGCTACCCCGGCGCTCGGACAATCTACATCTACGCCAAGGGCGAACACCTACGTGCCAAGCCTGCCATTAAGGACTTCCTAGCGGACTACGCAAAGGCGGCGGTTAAGGGTGGTCTGTTGCAACGGCGCGGACTGGTGCCATTCGCACCTGCGGAGGCTGCCGCTGCTCAAAAGCAAGCTGGACAGCTATCTGTGCTAAATCCCGCCGAACTCAAGTAGTCGGCGCGGTCTAGTTGAGAAGAGACCCTCTCGCTGTGGGTGAAGCTAATGGGCGAACGAACCTTCAATGTGCTGTTCCTGTGCACCGGCAACTCGGCGCGCTCGATCCTTGCGGAAGTGCTTTTGAATGAGCACGGCAGGGGGCGTTTCCGCGCGTTCTCCGCAGGCAGCTTTCCCAAGGGCGAGGTTCACCCGATGGCTCTCCGCACGCTCAAAAAGGCTGGCTTGCCGACCGAAGGGCTGCGCTCGAAAAGCTGGGACGAGTTCGCCACGGAAGACGCTCCCGAGCTCGATTTCATCTTCACTGTCTGTGACAATGCCGCCAACGAGACCTGCCCGGTTTGGCCCGGCCACCCGATGACTGCTCACTGGGGTGTCGAAGACCCGGCGAATGCCCCGGAGGGTGAGCAAAAGGCAGCCTTCCAGCGAGCGATGTTCTACCTCAACAATCGCATCTCGCTGTTCTTGGCTTTGCCGCTTGAGAGCATCGACGAAATGACCCTTGGCAAGCGTCTTCAGGAAATCGGCAAGACCAAGGACGCGGAGCCAACGCTTGCGTGATGAACCGCCGCTTGCGCGGCGCATCGCGGCAGAAGGCGTCGGCTCGTTCTTCCTGTTCGCCACCGTGATTGGCTCCGGGATCATGGCCGAAAATCTGTCGAACGGAAACGACGCGGTCGCGCTGCTCGCGAACACGATCGCGACGGGTGCGATTCTTTTCGTCATGATCACCATGCTCGGACCAATCTCGGGCGCTCACATGAACCCAGCCGTGAGTCTGGTCGCTGCTTCACGCGGCGAGCTTCGCTGGCGTGACGCCACGCTCTACATCATTGCCCAGCTCTCCTTCGGAATCCTGGGCGCTTGGGCCGCTCACCTGATGTTCGACCTGCCGACCTTGCAATTGTCGGTGAAGGCGCGAAGCGGCCTCGGCCAATGGACTGGCGAGGCGATCGCCACATTCGGCTTGATCCTGACCATCCTCGGTACCGTCCGCCATCGCCCGCAGTGGGTCCCAGCGAGCGTCGCCTTCTACATCACCGCCGCCTACTGGTTCACCTCATCGACCAGCTTTGCCAATCCGGCAATCACCATCGCGCGCAGCCTCTCCGACACCTTCGCCGGGATTGCGCCAGGCGATGTGCCGCTGTTCGTCGCCGCCCAACTGATAGGAGCAGCGTTTGCCGCTCTGCTCGCAAAGTTCCTCTTTGATGAACCGAAGTGAACGTCCGCTTTGGGTCGAAGGCAGACGTTCAGAAGTGAGCGGGTGAGAAAATGCCAGGGGCATCAGCAGGGTTTGCCAGCCGCTCCTTGAAGCATTGGGCATGGCACCACCAGGTCTGCCATTTGCCGTCTGCGGTAGTGACCACCACTTCGCAGGGGTCGACGCCTCGAGCCTCAATCTCGTTGCCACAGAGGCAGCACTCGCCGCCGAATACAACCTCAACCAACGGCGCATCCTCTCCAAAGGTGCGGGCCTAAGTCAGTGCGGCTAATGCCCGGAATGGGTGGAAAGCAGACATGTCATCTTGCTATCGGTAGCATCCACGAACGCCAAGCGTGAGCGCACTACCGCGCTGCACAAGGGCAACCTTATCGCCTCGTTTGCAGTCGCCCCTAGCCAGCCTAGACGCGAGCAATTGGCGCTTCGAACCGTCGGCTAAGCGCACCGTAAGCAGCGGCTGGAAGCCAAAGTGATCCGCCCTCACTCCGAACTCCTCGACATGAGCTTCGACCAAGCGACCACTAGGGTTCCATTCGATGCTGGCGGCCACACTTATGATGGCGAGCAGAGCAACGAGCGCAAAAATCCACAACGATGCAGCTAGCCGTTCACGAACCGCCAATGTCTTGGGTGAGGTCCACATCATTCTAGCATGTGCGACTGAGCTAATGTCCGCAATGGGTCGAAAGCAGACATTAGAGAAGCTCGGAATCGTTCGTTTTCGATACGGGAAAGTAGACCTAGCGGGCTTCCGAGAGGTTTGGCGGAGACGGAGGGATTCGAACCCTCGGTACGGGTTAACCCCGTACGGCGGTTTAGCAAACCGCTGGTTTCAGCCACTCACCCACGTCTCCGACAAGCGGCACAGAGCCGCGGGCTATATAATCGGGTGGGGCAAGCTTCAACCTGAACACGGGGCTATTTGGGATTCACCTCGAGCCGCATGTCGAGGCTCATGTCCTCGCCCGGATCGAGCACCCGCATCCCGAGCTCGTCCCACTGCTCCTCGGGAGCATTGAGCGCGGCGTTGGCGTGGCTCACCGGCTCGGCGACGAAAATGCCGCCCGACGCCGGCGAATAAAGCTGGAAAAAGCGCGCGTCGGGCGACGACAGCTCGAGGTCGAACGGCCAGCCCGGATCGGTCATCCTCGCCGTCCCTCCCCAGCCGCCGAAGCCGTGATCGAGGTCCTGGCCGCAGACGGGGCGATCGGCGAGGTCGAAGCGGCCCGCCGCGGCGATCTTCCCGACCGGAAGCACCTGCTCGTCGATGGTCCACACGTGCGTGACCCTGGTGTCGATCCGGGTGGCGGGGCCGCATTGGAAATAGGGATGCTGGCCGAGCCCGCACGGCATCGGCTCATCCGACAGGTTACGGCACGTGAGGCGGAGCGACAGCCCGGCCTCGTCGAGCTCGAAGCACTGCTCGGCGCAATACTCCCACGGCCACTCGCCGGGCCGATGATGGAACGACAGGACGGCTTGGCTTGCGGCCGCGCTGTCGACCTCCCACGGCGCCAGCCAGCCCTGGCCATGCAGCGGGCTCGGGTCGCCGGCCATGTTCACAGCGAGCGCCACCTCGCGGCCGCGGAAGTCGAACCGGCCGCCACGGATGCGGTTCACGTAGGGGACGAGCGGGAAACTGGCCGCTTCCAGGACGTTTTCAGGACAACTGTTGCATTTGCGCAATACAGCCGCGCGGCCGCCGCTCCCGGTCCATTCGAGCGAAGAAATACTGCCGCCGATCGAGGGGCTTAGCTTCAGCTCGAGAGAGCCTGTGGATAATGTGAGCGGCGGAGCGAAACTCATTTCTGCACCTCGGATTTCGGAACGATTCACAGGCCAGCAACTTCCCTGGGGATAAACCTGGATTAGTCGTTGCGCTCGGATTCGGGTCAACAGTATCTAGCAACCCCGAGGGCGGGGAGGTCTACAATGAGCAGACGAGTCAAGGAGTTCATCGAGATCGAGGACCATTCCTCGCTCGATGACCTGATCGCCAAGCTGATCGAAGTGCGCGACGCCCTTCCGGCGGAGTCCGAAGCCGAATTGCGGCTCCGGGGCGACGACGTGTTCGGCCGCAAGCTGTCGATCTCCTACTTCCGCGATCAGACCGCGGAAGAGGCCGAATGCGAAAAGCGCTACGCCGACGCCTGCAAGGAAGCCAAGGAGCGTGATCTCGCCCGGCTCCAGGAAGAGCTCGGAGTGGTCTGCTACACGCCGGGCCGCAAGGGCAAGCTGCGCATCGTCGCGTAATCGCTGACGCCGCCAATCCTCAGCCGATATCGGGAAGCCCTTGTTTCCCGGTTCCCCAGCCTTTCAGCGCCGGCGAGCGGGCCCGTTTCCGGAGCTGCTCGACATCCGCGATCGTAAAGGCGTCCGCTCGCTCGATGGCCTTCAGCTCGTCCCAGCAAACCGGCGCGGCGACCGGCGCGCCGTCACGGGCGCGCGCCGAATAGGGCAGGATTGCCGTCGCCGTGCGTTGATTGCGCAAGTAATCGAGGAAGATCCGGCCGCGTCGCTGCGCCTTGGGTAGGGCGATGGTGAAGCGGTCGGGCGCCGCATCGGCGAGCGCTGCGCTGAAGCTCTTCGCAAACTCGCGCACCTCCCGCCATCGTGCGACCGGGTCGATGGGAACCACCACGTGCACGCCCTTGCCGCCGGACAGCAAAGCGAAGCTCTGAAGGCCGATCGCCTGGAACGAGCGGCGCAACTGCAATGCGGCGGCCTTGACCGCTTCGAAGCCGACGCCCTCGCCCGGATCGAGATCAATGACCAACCGATCGGGCGTCTCGACCTGGCCGGCGCGGCTCCCCCAGCCATGGAACTCGACCGTCTGCACCTTGGCGCAGGCAATGATCTCCTCGGCCGACCGGCTGGAATTTCACCAAAGCATCGAATTCCCCTCCGATCGGCGGGTGCTCGCGGTTGCGCTGGAAGAAGCATTTTCCTTCGCGGCAACGCAGCAGGTTGAGCAGCCGCCCTTCGATGAACGGCAGCATCAGCGGAGCGACGATCTGATAGTAAAGCGTCGTCGCCCGGACGCTGATGTCGGGCTTTTCGTATGTCGGCTCGGGCGTCCAGACCATCAGCGTGCGAACGCCTGCTCGATGATCGTTGCTCCACCCGGAATGCCCTCACTCAGCCGAAGGTGAAGGCGAACGCCTCGACTCCGGGGTCGAGGAACTCGATCGTGAACGTCCGCTCGCCGACCTCACCCTTTTGGCGGATCAGCTGGTAGAGCCGCTCGCGCTCGAATGTGCCGATGCCGTCGGCCGCGACGTCGCCGCCGGAGTCCGCTCCCGGGGCCTTGCCGTCGAGGGTCACTCGGAAGCGCACCGGCCGTCCGCCGGGCGAGGCCAGTACCAGGTGCAGGTCGCGCGCGTGGAAACGGTAGTGGATCTTCGCTCCGGCGGTGCCTGAACGGGCGCTTTTCTCGCCGACCGTCCAGCCGCCCTCGAGCGCCCAGTCGTTGAGCTTCAGCGGCGCGGACCGGTACCGGGCGGGGCGATCGCGGACCAGGCCGCCCGGCGAAACGAAGCGCTCCGCTCGCCAGTAGCCGATGTAGGTCTCCGGCGACTTGAGCGCGGCGATCGCGGCCGCGGCTTCGGAGTCGTCGCGCGCGACGGCCCGTGCCATTGGCCCCCCTTTCGGCGCCCGGCCGGCTTCGGCGAGCAGCTGGCGGATCACCTGCTCCGACCGGCGGTAGCCGCCCTCGCCGAAATGGTGGAAGCGCACCCGGCCCTTGGCGTCGATGAAGTAATGCGCCGGCCAGTAATTGTTCTTGAGCGCGGTCCACAGCTTGTACTTGTTGTCGAGCGCGACCGGATAGCGGATGCCGAGGTCGCGCACGGCTTTGCGCACATTGTCGGGCTCGCGTTCGAACGCGAACTCGGGCGCGTGGACTCCAATTACCACCAGCCCGTCCTTTGCGTAGCGCTCGTGCCAGGCGCGGACGAAGGGGATGGAGCGCAGGCAGTTGATGCAGCTGTAGGTCCAGAAGTCGATCAGCACGACCTTGCCGCGCAGCTGCTCGCGGGTCAGCGGCGGGCCGTTGATCCACGGGCCGAGCCCGTCGAGCGGCGGCAGCGTGCCTTCGACCGGCAGGATCAACTGTCCGCCGGCGCCGACCGCCACCTTGCTGTCGGCGGCGATCCCGCCGACTCCGAGCTTGCGCGCCAGAGTGCTTTCGAGGCTCGCGGTCTGGGTCGCCGACAGCCGGGCCAGCACGCGCGTGTCGAGCCCCAGCGCGATTCCCGAAACCCCGAGCAGCACCAGCACCCCGAGCACCTGGCGGATGCGCTCGCTGGCGCCGAGCGACTTCTTCATCCGGGCGAAGACCTTGCCGCCGACCAGCAGCGCGAGGCCCAGCGAGGTCGCCGCGCCGAGCGCGTAGGCGAGCAGCAGCAAGGTCGTGTTGATGCTCGCGCCCTCGATCGCGGCGGCGGTGAAGATGATGCCGAGGATCGGCCCCGCGCAGGGCGCCCACAGCAGCCCGGTCGCTGCGCCGAGCAGCAGCGACGAGCCGATGCTGTCGCCGCCGGGCCTGCTTGTGGCGCGCTCCGACAGCCGCGAACCGAACGCGACCAGCGGCCGGGTCATTCGCTCCGACAATGACGGCACGACGAGCGCGAGACCGAACAGCGCCAGCAGCGCCAGGGCCGCCCAGCGGCCGACCTCGTTGGCGCGGACCGCCCAGCCGCCGCCGACCGCGGCCAGGGTCGCGACCGCGGCGAAGGTCAGCGCCATTCCGGCGAGCAGCGGCAAGGCGCCCCGCACAAAGCCGCGGTCGGCGCGCGCGAAGACGAACGGCAGCACCGGCAGGATGCACGGGCTGAGGATGGTCAGCACCCCGCCGAGGTAGGCGAGCAGGACGATCAGCATCGAAAGGTCGAGTGGCTCAAGCCGGCTGGAATCGGAGCGCCAGCCCGTTCAGGCAATAGCGAAGGCCGGTCGGCTTGGGCCCGTCGCGGAAGACGTGGCCGAGATGACCGCCGCACCGCGCGCACAGCACCTCGGTTCGCGCCATGAGAAAGCTGCGGTCCTCGTGGGTGACGATCGCCTTTGGAAGCGGCCTGTAGAAACTCGGCCAGCCGGTGCCGCTTTCGAACTTGGTCGCCGACGGGAACAGCGGATTGGCGCAGCCGGCGCACAGATAGCGGCCGCGGCGACGCTCCTTGTTGAGCGGGCTCGAATAGGACCGCTCGGTCCCCGCCTCGCGCAGGATGCGGTAACGTTGCGGCCCGAGCTGCCTGCGCCACTCGGCCGCGGTCTTGGTGACGGGGTAACGGGCCGCCGCCGCGTCGCTCGACCGGCCGAGCAGAAGCGCGCCCGCCACCGCCGCGCCGCCGCTTGCAAGCAATGTCCTTCGGTCGATCATCGGTCAGCCTCTAGCGCGAACTCACCTGAACGGCAGCTGGCGGAGCGGGAGGGATTCGAACCCTCGATACGGTTTTGCCGTATACTCACTTTCCAGGCGAGCGCCTTCGACCACTCGGCCACCGCTCCGCATGCACTGGAAGGACCAGCCATCTAGGGTGGGGCGCGTTTGCGGGCAAGGTTGCGCGGCTTGCCGCCTCCGCAACGCGACCCTAGGGCGCTGGGTCATGGATGAGGCCGAGATCCGACGCAGCCACGGGCCCGCGCCGTCGGCCGCGGACATTGAGGCGATCGCCCGGCGGACGCTCGACGCTTTGCCCGAGCCGTTCGCCAGCCACTTGAAGGACGTCGTGCTGCAGGTCGACGAGTTCGCCAGCGACGAGATTTTGGAGTCGATGGGGATCGACGATCCGTTCGATCTCACCGGCCTCTACGAAGGGGTGCCGCTCAACCACAAGAGCGTCGACCTTTCGGGCAACCTGCCGGACCGGATCCTGCTGTTCCGCCGGCCAATCCTCGACGAATGGGCCGATGGCGAGGACAGTCTCGAGCGCCTCGTCGCGCACATCCTGATCCATGAGGCGGGGCATCATTTCGGCTTTTCGGACGCCGACATGCACGCGCTCGAGGAATCGGTCCGGTGAAGCCGCTTCTCAGGTTCGAAGGAGTGACCCTGCGGCGCGGCGGGCAGCTACTGCTGGAAGGGCTCGACCTCAGGCTCGGCCCCGGCGAAGCGCTGCACGTGACCGGCCCCAACGGCAGCGGCAAGACCAGCCTCATCCGCCTCGCTGCGGGCCTGCTGCGGGCGGATGCGGGGCGGGTCGAGCGCAGCGCGCTGGCGCTGTCGGACGAGATGCTGGCGCTCGACCGCGAGCTGCCGCTGCGCAAGGCGCTGATGTTCTGGGCCCGGCTTGGCGGCACCGCCGACCGGCTCGCCGGCGCGATGGATGCGATGGGCCTCGCCGGGCTCGCCGAGGTCCCGGTGCGGCTGCTGTCGTCGGGCCAGGCGAAGCGCGCGACGCTCGCCCGGGTCGCCGCGTCGGAAGCGAAACTGTGGCTGCTCGACGAGCCGCTCAACGGTCTCGATGCAAACGGCGTCGAGCGGCTCGAGGCGCTGGTCGCGAGCCATCGCGCGGCGGGCGGAGCGGTGCTTGCAGCATCGCATTCGACCCTCGGCGGAGACTGGGCACGGCTGGAGCTCGGCCAAGGGGCATTCGCGTGACCGCACTCATTGCCCGCGACGTTCGCCGAGCCCTCGGCGGGGCGGCCTGGCTTCCGCTCGCCTTCTTCCTGCTGGTCGCGACGCTGGTTCCGTTCGCGGTCGGGCCCGACGCGCAATTGCTCGAGCGGATTGGCGGCGGAGCGCTGTGGATCGCGGCCCTGACCGCGGCGCTGCTGCCGATCGAGCGGCTGGTCGAACCGGATCGCGCCGAGGGAGTGCTCGACCAGCTCGCGCTTCACGGGCTGACCGAGGAGAGCGTCGCGGTTGCCAAGATCGTCGCTCACTGGCTGACCTTTGCGCCGCTGCTGCTGCTCGCCGCGGTGCCGGGTTCGACGCTGCTCGGGCTCGGCTCCGAGGGGCTGAAAATGACGCTGCTCGCGCTGGCGGTCGGGACTCCGGGGCTGGCGGGGCTGGCGGTCGCGGTCGCGGCGCTGACCGCCGGGCTGCCGCGCGCCGGGGCGCTGGCCGGGATCCTTCTGCTGCCGCTTGCGGTGCCGTTGCTGATCTTCGGCGCGGCGGCGAGCGGCGCGGGCGAATCTGGCGGCGGCTCGGGTGCGCTGCTGCTCGAGGCGGCGGTGTCGTTGCTGCTCTGCGCCGGCGCGCCGTTCGTCGCCGGAGCCGCGATCCGCGCCGGGCGCACGTAATCCCGTCTAGTCCTTGCTCCACCTCGCGAAGATCGCGGTCGGCAGCAGCAGTCCGCGGGCTTCCTCGCGCACCGCCATCTCACCGGCCTCGACGGTGCCCCCGAGGTCGCCGAGAGTCTGCCGGACCAGCTCGCCGATCGCCAGCGCCGACATCCGAACCGCATAGACGGTGAGCACCAGGAACCGGCTGTCGGCATCGAGCAATCGGCGGCAGTCGGCGAGCAAGCCGCCGAGATGCTCCTCGAGCCGCCACACTTCGCCTTCGGGGCCGCGGCCGAACTTGGGCGGGTCGAGCAGGATTCCTTCGTAGCGGCGGCCGCGCCGCACCTCGCGGGCCGTGAACTTGCGCGCGTCGTCGACGATCCAGCGGATCGGCCGGTCGGCCATTGCCGACAGCGCGGCATTGGCCTTGCCGCCCTCGACCGATTTCTTCGACGCGTCGACGTGGACCAGCCGGGCGCCGGCATCGCTGAGCAGCAGGCTGCCGACGCCCGTGTAGCCGAACAGGTTGAGGACCTCCTTGTCCTCGGAGCCGCTTGCCTCGACGTTGGCGCGCATCCAGTCCCATTGCGGCGCCATGTCGGGAAAGAATCCCAAGTGGCGGAACGGAGTCAGCGAGGCGTGGAACCGGACCGGACCGCGCGCCAATTCCCATTCGCGGGGGACTCCCCGGTGCTCGACCCAGCGCCCGCCGCCCTCCTCGTCGGAGCCGGGGACGAAGGTCGCGTCGGGCTCCCAGTCGGCGTTCGCCGCCGCCCACATCGCCTGCGGTTCCGGCCGCGCGACCGTCACCGGCCCGTACCGCTCGAGCTTCTGGCCGCCGCCGCTGTCGACCAGCCCCCAATCGTCCCAGGGCTCGGCGACGATCGTTTGGAGCGGACTCACGCAGCCAGCGCCAGCTTCGCCCCCACCGATGCGACGGCCACCGGCCCGTCGAGCAAGGCGGCTCCCGCGGCGCGGGCCGCCGGCGCATCCACCGCCCGAAGGTTGGCGATCAGCTCGTCGGGAGAAACGATCCGGCCGAAAATCTCGATCGAGCGGGCAAGATGGTCGGCCCGGCCCTGCGGCGATTCCTGGCTCATCAGCAGCCCGGCCTCGATCTGCGCGCGCGCCCGCTGGACTTCGGGCTCGCTCAGGGTCTCGGAGGCCTGGCCGAGCACCTCGCGGGCGAGAGCGATCGATTCCGCGGCTCGGGCGCGGTCGGCGGCGCAGCCGATGCCGACCAGCCCGGTGTCGTCGAAGCCCTGGTTCCACGCATAGATCGAGTAAGCGAGGCCGCGTTCCTCGCGCAGTTCCTGGAACAGCCGCGACGAGCTCCCGCCGCCCAGCGCCTGGACGAAGATCGACAGCGCCGGGACTTGCGGGTCGGCGCTTCGAAGGCCGGGCAGCGCAACGCACCAATGCGCCTGCTCGAACACTCGGCGATCGTTGCGCACGCCGCGGGTGAATCGCGCCGGTTCGATCGCGGGCTCGGGCGTCGGTTCCAGGTCGCCGAACAACCGCTCGGCGAGGCCGAGCAGCGCTTGCCCGTCGACCTTGCCGCCGGCCGCGAGGATCAGCCGCGACGGCACGAACTGCTGGTCCAGCCAGCCCAGGCAGTCGTCGCGGCCAATGGCGCGCACCGTCTCCGCCCGGCCCAGCACCGAGCGGCCGATCGCCTGCCCATCGAACGCCGCTTCGAACAGATGGTCGTGGACCAGATCGTCGGGCGAATCGACGCACTCGCCGAGCTCGGACAGGATCACCTGCTTTTCGCGCTCGAGATGCGCGTCGTCGAAGTGCGGAGCCCGCACCAGGTCCGCGATCAGCTCGGCGACCAACGGCAGGTCGCGGGCCAAAGCGCGGCCGTGGAACGCCGTCTGGTCGCGCGATGTCCAGGCGTTGAGGTGGCCGCCGACATCCTCGATCGCCTCGGCAAGCGCGCGCGTGTCGCGGCCGCGAGCGCCCTTGAACACCATATGCTCGACGAGGTGGGCGAGGCCCGACAGCGGCTCGGGCTCGGACCGCGAGCCGACCTTCGCGTACAGGCCGAGCGCGACCGATTCCGAGCCGGGAAGCGGGTCGATCGCGACCGACAGGCCGTTGGCAAGGCGGTGGAGGTCGGCGCTCATGCCTTGTTCGCCTCGTCGTTCAGTTTCTTGCGCAGCGCGAGGGCGTAGATCACCGCGGCGATCAGCGCGAACAGGAACCATTGCACCGCGTAGGACCGGTGATTGTTGGGGATCTGGGCGATCGACGGCGGAGCGCTCGGCTCGAGCCCCGGCGGGGCCGTCGCGGCGACCAGCCGCATGCGCGACCGGCTGTCGGGAGCGATGATGCCGCTGACCGGTCCGCCCGGCCAGTTGACGGCGACATTCGGGTTCTTCGACCAGCCGACCTCGACGCTCATCCCCGGCCCTTCGATGCCCGTGCTGCAATCGACGATCTGGACGTAGCCGGGGTCGCCGGCGCGATTCCGGCCGGCGGTGCTGCGCTTGGACACCGGCCTCAGGCAGACTCCCGTCGAATGGCGGAACAGCGGCAATCGGTCGCTGTGGATCGGTGTGGTCGGGAAGCTGATCGGCGGCAGGTTCTGAGCGGCTCGATAGCGGTCGAGCAACTGGTCTTTTTCCGCGGCTCGCTGAAGCTGCCAGATGCCAAGACCGATCATCACCGCGACCGCCAGGCCGACGACCGACGTCGCCAACAGCGGCAGCTTGCGGATCATCGCTTGGGCCGGCGGCGCGGGCTCGCTCACTGGCGAAGCCGCATCAGCCGTGGACCGGCGCGCCCCAGCCGCCCCACACGTAGATCGACACGAACAGGAACAGCCAGACGACGTCGACGAAGTGCCAGTACCAGGCCGCCGCCTCGAAGCCGAAATGC
>NZ_JACCSU010000053.1 GCF_013812825.1 Sphingomonas sp.
TCCGACATGGTGCTGGCGCGCAACGAACTCGCCCGCCGCCTTCGCGAATCCCCGACCGACGTGCCGATCGACGGCGCCTTCGAGCGACTGTCGTCAATTATCGCCGAAATGCGCGACGCAATCACCCGCACCCGCATGCAGCGCATCGAGAATTTGTTCGTCGCCCTGCCGCGGATGGTCCGTGACCTGTCGGCCGAGCTCGGCAAGCAGGTGCTGGTCGACATCGAGGGCGGCGACGTCGAGCTCGACCGCGAGATGATCGAGATGATCCGCGATCCGCTGACCCACATCATCCGCAACGCCGTCGACCACGGCATCGAGACCCCGGCCGAGCGATTGAAGGCCGGCAAGCGCGAAATCGGCATCCTGTGCGTGTCGGCGCGCCAGTCCGGCAACCAGATCCTGATCGACATCCAGGACGACGGACGCGGCATCGACGGCAAGCGACTGGTCGAGAAAGCGGTTTCGGCCGGAACCCTGACCAAGGCCGCCGCCGCCGAGCTCAGCCCGCGCGAGCAGCTGGCGCTAATCTTCGAGGCCGGGCTTTCGACGGCGCGCGAGGTCACCGCAATCTCCGGGCGCGGGGTCGGGATGGACGTCGTGCGCTCGAACGTCGAGCGCATCGGCGGGCTGGTCGAGGTCGACAGCCGCCCGGGCGCCGGCACGCGCATGACTCTGCGGGTCCCGCTGACCCTGACCATCATCCCGGCGCTGACGGTGTCGATCGGCAGCCAGCATTTTGCCATTCCGCGCTCGGCGATCGACGAGATCGTCCGGGCCAACGGCGAGTCGGTGAAGCTCGAGCGCGTCGGCGGCTCCGGAATCGCCACCATCCGCGGCCGCCGGGTGCCGCAAATCGTGCTCGCCGACATCCTCGGCCTCGACAGTCCGATGGAGGACGACGAGCGGACACTGATCGTCCTGCGCCCGGCCGGCGGCGACGTCTATGCTCTCGCGGTCGACCGGATTCACGACCACGAGGAGCTGGTGGTCAAGCCGGCGGCTCCGGCCGTCATGGCGACCGGTCTTTACGCCGGCACGACCCTGGCCGACGACGGCAGCCCGATCCTGCTGTTCGACCCGGCCGGCCTGGCCGAGGTCGGCGGAGTCAAGCTCGAGGCACAGGAGCGCGCGGCGCGAATTGCCGAGGGACCGGCGACCGCCCCGGCCGCCAAAGCCACCGAGGTGATCCTGTTCCGCGGCCTCGATGGCGCGCGCCGCGCTCTCCGGCTGTCGGTCGTCGATCGAATCGAGGAGGTGCCGGCCGCGGCGATCAGACCCGGCGCCGGACAGCTTCGAGTGCAGCTCGGCGAGGCGATCCTTCCGCTCGCCGGCGTTGGTGATTGCCAACTGCCCGCCGACAAGGTGCGCCTGTTCCGCTTGAACGACGGCAGCCACGAGGTCGGTTACTGCTTCCAGGAGGTGATCGACCTGTCGGTGATCGACCACGACGTCATTCCCGCCGATCTGCCGGGGGAAATCAGCGGCGTCTCGCTGATCGCCAACGAGCCCGCCGAGCTGATCGACGCGCACTGGCTGTTCGCCAGCCATGTCGGGGCGGCCGCCAAGTCGGTCGAGGAGCAGCCCGTCTGCCGCCTTCCGGCCGACGACCCGTGGATGCAGAACATGCTTCGGCCGATCGTCGAGGCCGCCGGCTATCGCGTGGTCGGTGAAATCGACGAGGCCGAAGCCGACCTGGTGATCGTTTCGGAAGATGCGAAAGTCGATAAAGCCGCCGCGGGCCGGACCATTCGACTGCGCTCCGAGCCGGAAGCGGCGAGCTCCAAGGATCGCAGCATCTATCGCTACGACCGGGCGGGGCTGCTGATGGCATTGAAGTCTGCAGGGGGCGGCGGGCGATGAACAGGCTTCTCCTCGTCGTCACCATCGGCGGCCAGCGTGTCGCTCTGCCGTCCGAGGCGGTCGAATCCGTGGTTGAGCTCGACGCCTTGATCCCGGTGCCTTGCGCGGCCCCGCATGTCGCCGGCCTCTCAGCGCTGCGCAGCCGGGTGCTGACGGTGATCGACTGCATGCGCTCGCTCGAGCTCGGAGCGACCGATTGCTCCGACGGCATCCGCGAGGCCGCGGTCGTCGAGCTCGACGGCCATCATTACGCGTTGATCGTCGATTTCGTCGAAGACGTCGTCGAGGCCCTGTCCGAACCGGCGCCGGTGCAGGCGGCAATGGGCGATGGCTGGGAGCGCGTGTCGGCGGGGCTGGTCGAGACCGAGACCGGGCCGCTGCTGCTCGTCGACGTCGCGGCGCTGATCGCGGGCGTCGAGGCCAAGGCCGCTTGAGCTCGTGCAGCTTAAGCTCTTCGTTACCCTTGCGGATTAAACACGAAGCCAATCAATGCGGGAACCAAGCATGAAGAGCTGTCTGATCGTCGATGACTCCAAGGTGATCCGCAAGGTCGCCCGTCACATTCTCGAGACCCTCGAGTTCGAGGTCGAGGAGGCCGGCGACGGCCGCGAGGCGCTGTCGCGCTGCGAGGCCAGGATGCCCGACGTCGTCCTGCTCGACTGGAACATGCCGGTGATGAGCGGGATGGAGTTTCTCCGGCTGCTTCGGCAGCGCGGTCACAGCGACCAGCCCAAGGTCGTGTTCTGCACCACCGAGAATGACATGGCCCATATTCGTGCCGCGCTCGAAGCGGGCGCCGACGAATATGTGATGAAGCCGTTCGACCGCGAGACGCTCCACATCAAGCTCCAGCTCGTCGGCGTCGCCTGAGCTAGCCGACGTGGAGCGGGCGCTCGCCAGATCGCGGGACCGCCTCCAAGCGACCCGACCCCCTTGCCGACGCATTCGGTTGATGATCGTCGATGATTCGATGGTCGCCCGGGCGGTGCTGTCGCGGATGGTGGAAAGCGACGGCCAGTTCGAGATCGTCGCTGTTGCCGGCACCGCTGAGGACGCCATCGAGGCGCTCCAGTCGGTCCGGGTCGACGTCATCCTGCTCGACCTCGAAATGCCCGGCGCCGGCGGGCTGAGATCGATCCCCCGAATCATTGCCGCCGCCGCCGGCGCCCGCATCATGATCGTCTCCTCGCTGGCCGACGAAGGCGCCGAGGAAACCGTCGCCGCGCTCGCGCTCGGAGCAGCGGACACGCTTCCAAAGCCCGGCACCGGCCGCTTCAACGGCCGCTTCTCGGAAATCCTGCTGCGCAAATTGAAGGCGCTCGGAGATGCCGACCCGAACCCGCCTTCCTCGACCGCCCGCGACCTGGCGGTCGGCAACCCGCTGCGCTCGATGCCGGCCGATCCGATCGACATCCTCGCGATCGGCGCGTCGACCGGCGGCATCCACGCGCTCGGCACCCTGTTCCAGCATCTGCCGAAACGGATCGGCATCCCGATCCTCATCACCCAGCATCTTCCAGCGCCCTTCATGAGCGTGTTCGCGCGCCAGCTTGGCGCGGTCGCCGAGCGCGAGGCGCTGGTCGCCGTTACCGGCATGGAGCTGTTCCCGGACCGAATGATCATTGCTCCGGGTGATGCGCATTTGACCCTCGACGTGGACAGCGGCGGCTCGCCGGTCGTTCGGCTCACCGACGGCCAGTCGTCGAGCGGCTGCCTGCCGTCGCTGGACCCGATGCTCGCCTCGGTCGGGGCGCTGTACGGCGCCCGCGCGATGGGCGTCGTGCTGAGCGGAATGGGCCGTGACGGAGTCGAGGGCGCCGGCCGGATGGTCGCCTGCGGCGGCTCGATCCTCGCCCAGGATTCTGCCAGCAGCGCGGTGTGGGGAATGCCGCGCGCGGTGCTCGAAGCGGGCCTGGCCTGCGCGGTGATGCCGCCCGACAAGCTCGCTCGCCGAATTGCCTCGCGCACCGGGGACTCCGGATGCAGGTAAGCGACAGCTCCAGCCGGATCCTCGCCAGCCTGCTCGAGGCGCGCACCGGGCAGCAGCTGACCATGAGCCGGCGATGGCGGATCGAAACGGCGCTCGCCGCACTGCTTCGCGAGCGCGGCATCGCCAACCTCGACGAGCTGATCACCATTCTCGTCATGGGCCGCGAGCCCAGTCTGTCCAACCAGGTGGTGGAGGCGTTGCTGAACAACGAAACCTATTTCTTCCGCGATCGCTCGCCGTTCGACCTGTTGGCCTGCCACGCCTTGCCGACGCTCGCCCGGACTCGCGAATCGAGCCGCCGAATCCGAATCTGGTCGGCCGGCTGCTCGACCGGCCAGGAAGCCTATAGCCTGGCGATGCTGTTCGCGGAGAACCAGCCGACCTGGGCTGACTGGACCATCGACATCCTCGCCACCGATGTGTCGAGTTCGGCCGTCGACCGCGCCCGGAGCGGCGTCTACACCCAGTTCGAGGTCCAGCGCGGCCTTGGAATCAACCAGACCATCCGCTGGTTCGAGGAATGCGAGGACGGCTGGCGAGTGGTCGAAGCGTTGCGCAAGCCGGTCCGCTTCCAGGTCCACAATTTGCTCGAACGGCCGCCGCACCCCGGCCAGTTCGACATCGTCCTGTGCCGCAACGTGCTGCTCTATCTCTGTTCCGAAAAGCGCGCTCTCGCGTTCGAGCGGCTGGCCTCGGCGATGGCCCCCGACGGCTGGCTGATGCTCGGCGCCGGCGAGACGGTCATCGGCCAGACCCGCAAGCTGACGTCCGACGGCAATGCACGCGGCCTTTACCGGCTGGTCGGCGATGGTTCCGCGGGCGAAAAGCGCGCTGGACACGACCGAAGGGCTGCCGTCGGGGCTTGACCGATAGCGTCGGCTCGTGCGCCATTGCGCACATGGAGATGATCGAGCGGCCATCGCCGAATTTCGATGAGCGGGCGCTGCCGGTATCGATGATCGTCCTCCACTACACCGGAATGCCCGACGCGGCCGGAGCGCTCGACCGGCTGACTTCGCCCGAATCTCGGGTGTCGGCCCATTATCTGGTCGACGAGGACGGCGGCATTTTCTCACTGGTCGACGAATCGAAGCGCGCCTGGCACGCCGGCAAGTCGCGCTGGCGCGGGGTCAGCGACATCAATTCGGCCAGCGTCGGAATCGAGATCGTCAATCCCGGCCACGAGTTCGGCTACCGCCCGTTCCCCGACGAGCAGATCGCCGCGCTGATTCCGCTGGTCGCCTCGATCAAGGAGCGCCACGCGATCGGCCGCGGCAATGTCGTCGGCCATTCCGATGTCGCTCCGGCGCGCAAGGAGGATCCGGGCGAGCTGTTTCCGTGGGAGGCGCTGGCCAGGAGGCGTCTGGCGCTGCCAAGCCCCAAGCGCGACCTGATCGACCCCTTCTGGACCGACGGCGGCTTCCTGCTCGCCCTCGAGCGCTTCGGCTATGACGTCACCGACCCGCAGAAAGCGGTGATCGCCTTCCAGCGCCGCTTCCGTCCCGACCTGATCGACGGCATTATCGACGGCGAGTGCCGCGCCAAGCTGCTCGCGCTGCTGCTTCCGCGGCCTCAGTGACGTCAGCCGGCGCTAGCGTCCGCGTAGATTCGCAATGTCCGCTTTCGACCCATTGCGGACATTGCGTCCTGATGCGAACGTCTTCCCATGAGCAGAGCACATCAGGCGGAACCGCTATCGAGTTTGGCGGGCCTCTCTCACTGGTGCGAGGAGGAGAGGTTCGTCATCAAAGATGTCAGCCCGAATGAGGCTGCAATCACAGATCCGGACGGGGCGAGTATCTGGTGGCTGTACCGAGTTGAGGGGTGGCTACAGGTCAAGGGGCTGGTTTTCGAAGAAGTAAACGCGACGGAAGCTCTCTGCCTCTCCTTGGCGAGATTGCATACGCGCCTTCTGGGATGTCGCTACGGCATCGACGAAGAGAACAACCTTTTGATTCACGCCGACCTCTTTCCACACGATCAGTCCGGCAGCGCAGTAGGAGCGGCTATTATCCAGATGCAGGCCATCGTGGATAGCACCTTCGACTTACTTTTGCGTGTCCAAGAAAACGGCATCGCAGCCGATGAAAGTGCCATTGACGAGGATTTCAAACTCAGGGGTTCCGCACCCCTCCATTGAAGGTCCGCATTCCAGCCAAAGCAGAGATTTCCGCAGTCGGGCTGCACAGACTAGTCGGACTCGAAATCCTCGCGGCTTTCACCTATATTGGCTTAGCCAGAGGGCCGGGCGGCCGCGTCGGGGAAACTCGCCGAGGAAAGTCCGGGCTCCACGGAACAACGGTGCCGGGTAACGCCCGGCGGCTCCTGCGCAGGCAGGAGTTAGGGATAGTGCCACAGAAAGCAGTCTGCCTGTCTTCGGGCGGGTCACGGCGAAAGGGTGCGGCAAGAGCGCACCGCGCGCGCCGGCAACGGCCGCGGCACGGTAAACCCCACCGGGTGCAAGACCGAATAGGGGCGGCAGATGAGCTACGTTCCGGCTCGCCGCCCGGGTTGGTCGCTGGAGGGGCGGAGCAATCCGTCCCCTAGAGGAATGGTCGCCCATTCGCCGCGGCAACGCGGCGATGGACAGAACCCGGCTTACAGGCCCTCTGGCAGCTTCTTCATCGGGTGCACTGGCGGACCGTCGCGGGCGCCACTAGGTTTAGGGCCGAATGCGACGCCAGAAGAGATCCGACGACTGGGGATTCCCGCGCTGGCGCCCCTACGGCAAGGGGCGCGACACGGCCCGGGTTCGGACCTGCGACCGCGACGGCTGCGATGCGCCCGGCGACCGGCCGGCGCCCAAGGCCCCGAACAGCCGCGAACGCTGGTATTTCTGCGAGACGCACGCCGCCGAGTACAATCGCAACTGGGACTATTTCGCCGGCCTTGACGCCCAGGCCGCCGCCGACCGCGAGGCCCAGGAAAGCGGCGAAGCGTCGGCCTTCCAGAATGCCAAGCATTGGCAATGGGCGGGGCCCGGCGACGGCAGCCGGAGCCGCGACGAGATGCGGGCGTTCGACGCGCTCGAGCTCGACAGCGACGCCGATTTCGGCTCGGTCAAGGCGGCCTACCGCCGGCTCGCCAAGGAAAACCATCCGGACCTCAAGCCCGGCGACGAAGAGGCGGCCAAGCGCTTCCAGCAGGTCAAGGCCGCCTACGACGTGCTTCGCCGGTCCGAGGAGCGACGCGAGGGCAAGCCCCGTTAGCCGCGGATGATGGCTCCTAGGGAGCGATCATGAACGTCCCGGAGCTGTAGGCGATCGGCTTGTCGCCAACGAACGCCGTTCCGCGGGTAAAGGCGATTCGGCGGGTCAGCTTGGTGCATTCGCAGCGGGCGACGACGCTCTCGCCGCGAAAGGCCGGCCGGAGATAATCGATCCGAAGATCGATCGTCGCCAGCGGAATGAACTTGCCGATGGTCGACCACACCGCCGTCCCGCTGGCGGTGTCGATCAGGCTGACGATCGCTCCCGAGGCGAGGATGCCGCTCTCGGGAACTCCAACCAGCTCCTCGCGCCAGGGCAGCCGGAGCTCGGTCCAATTGTCTCCCGAGGCGCCATATTCCATGCCCAGTGCGCGGCCGTGGCCGACGCGCCGGGCGAGCTCGAAAAACCGGGCCGGATCGAAGCGCTCGCCGTCGATCGCCGCCCCGGCGTCGCTCACGCGGCGAGCCGCTGGGCGGTGTCGCGGACCAGCGCGATCATGCTCGGAATGCCCTGGGTCCGGTTGGCGCTCAGCTGCCGCGCCAGATCGAATCGGGCCAGCGCGGCGGCGACGTCCATCCGGGCGACTTCCTCGGCCGGTTTGTCCTGGACCGCGGCGAGAACCAAGGCGACGATCCCCTTGGTGATCGCGGCGTTGCTGTCGGCCTGGAAATGCAGCCGGCCGTCGGGGGTGCGTTGCGGATAGACCCACACCGATGCCGCGCATCCGCGCACCTTCGTCGCGTCGGTCTGGAGAACGTCGGGCATCGGCTCGAGCTTGCGGCCCAGGTCGATCAGCAGCCGATAGCGGTCCTCGCTGTCGAGCAGCTCATATTCGTCGAATATGTCATCAAGGGCGGGCAGGGCGGCCATCGCTTCCAACTAGCAGCGCCGCGGCCCGCCGTCATCTGCGGCCTAATGGTCGCGAAGCTCCTCGATCTCGCGGGACAGGCTGTTCTCGCGCTCGGTGGTGATGCGCTCGAGCACATGGAGGCGCTCCTTGAGCATTTTCACTTCTTCCCGCAGCCGGGCGGCCTCGCCGTCGTCGGTATCTTCCGCCCCGCAGTCACCGATGCCGCGGCGCCGGCGGTTCCAGCTGTAGCGCGCTTTGAGGACGCTCGCGAACATCACGATGGCGACGATCGCGATGATGAATTCATACCTGCCCATCACGAGCTCCGATCCGTCTCTAGCTGCCTGGATTGCTGCGCCTGCTCGGGTCTGTCGCGCAGCGCCTCGATCTGCGCGGCGGTCTGGGCGCCGCCGTCCGTCACAATCTGCTCGAGCACCCGCACCCGCGCCTCGAGCTGGGCATTGCTGGCGGCGTATTGAGCCGCTTTCTCGGCTGCGAGCGAGGTTTCGGCGTCCAGCTGCTTCTCCTTGTATCTGAAATAGCTGCGCGACCAGGTGATTAGAAGCAGGACCGGCAAGCCGATGACGATGAAGGCAATGAAGACGTCTCCCGGGCCCATTACGCGTTGCCTTCTTTGTTGGCGACCGTCGCTGGATTCTCGTTCATGACTTTGAATGTCCCCTGGATTAGCGAAGCTGGTCGATCTCGCGGGCGAGCGACCGGTTCTCGGTGGTCACATAGCTCTCGATGTCGGCCAGCCGCCGGTCGATGTCCTTGAACCGCGAGCGGATGTCGCGCGCGGTCCGCGTCGGCGACGCCCGCACGCCCTGCCAGAATTGCCGTTCCTCGCTGTCGGCGACGGCGAATTCGCTCGGCTTGTCCGGGGTCATCATCGCGGCGATGAAATAGAGCAGCAGCGGGGCTCCGCTGCCCATGATGATCGCGGCAATCAGGCAGATCCGGATCAGCGTGACGTCGAAGCCGGTGTAGTCGGCGATCCCGGCGCACACGCCGAGGACCTTGCCGTTGCGCTTGTCGCGGTAGAAGCGCGTGCGGCTCGGCGGTTGCAGCTCAGCCATTGCTGTATTCCTTGCTCGAGAGGAGGCGCTCGGACCCGGTCCGGTCGGGCAGGCAGTTCTGGCGCCATTCGGGGTTCTCGGCGGTCATGATCCGCTCGATCGTGCACAGCCGGTCGTCCAGCCGGCGCGCGGCATCGTGCAGTTCGTCGAGCAGCTTTTCGTCGGAACGGCTGATCGTGCCGGCCTGCTTCCACTTGGTGATGTAGTGAAAGATCAGCCACGGCAGGCCGATGAACAGGATCGGCACGACGATCAGCGGAATGAGAACGTCTTCCATCTTGGTCTAATCCCCCTTGGCCGCGCGCGCGGCTTTCATGGCTTCGAGCTCGGCATCGACCTTGTCCGACGACTTTAGCTCGGCGATCTCTTCCTCGAGGCTCTTCGGCCCGGTCATGCCGAGCGCGTCGGCGCGCCCCTCGGCGAAGTCGGCGCGGCGCTCGAGCACCTCGAAGCGCGAAAACGCGTCCTCGGTGCGGCTGCCGTTCATCATCTCGCGCGCCTTGGCGCGGGTGACGGCGCTCTCGATCCGCACCGAGATCGCATTCTGGCGGCCACGCGCTTCGCGCAGCTTGCCCTGGAGCTTGGCGATGTCCGCCTCATAGGCCTTTAGCGTAACGTCGATGACCGCCATCTCGGCCTTGAGGCCGTCGGCCATGTCGGCCGCCTTTTGGCGCTCGAGCAAGGCGGCCTTGGCCAAATCCTCGCGGTTCTTCGACAGCGCCAGCTCGGCCTTTTCGGTCCAGCTCGCCTGGAGCTCGTCGAGGCGCTTGCAGGCGCGGCGCATCTCCTTGCCGTCGGCGATCGAGCGCGCTGCCGAAGCGCGCACCTCGACCAAAGTTTCCTCCATCTCGAGGATGATCATCCGGATCATCCGCGCCGGATCCTCCGAGCGATCGAGAAGCTCGGT
>NZ_JACCSU010000059.1 GCF_013812825.1 Sphingomonas sp.
GGCCAGCGCGGCGAGCGCGACTCCGCCGCACAGCACAGCGAGCGCTCCGGCCAGCCGCGAAGGCCTCGCCGGAACGGCCGCTCTCGCTGCTCGAAACGGATGCTTGCCTGCCAAAATCGACCCCCAAAGAGCGCACCATCGGCGATCGGGGTTAAAACGGGCTTATATCGCGCCGTATGCGCCGGCCCGAGAGCTTGCGCTTTCCCTCAGCGCCGCCACATTCGAGCGCATGGCGCGGAGCGACGAGGCCCCGGTCCGGGCGATCCTCGGGCCCACCAACACCGGCAAGACCTATCTTGCGATCGAGCGGATGTGCGCCCACTCGTCCGGAGTCATCGGCTTTCCGCTGCGGCTTCTGGCTCGCGAGGTCTACGACCGGGTCGTCGCCTTGAAGGGCGCCAGCCAGGTCGCTCTGCTGACCGGCGAGGAGCGGATCGTTCCGCCCCACGCGCGCTATGTGCTGTGCACCGCCGAATCGATGCCGGTGTCGAGCGGCCGCGAGGCGCCCATCTTCGTAAAACAAGGTCGCGGCGACTTGCCGGCCGATTTCGCCTTCGCCGCGATCGACGAGGCCCAGCTCGGCATCGATCCCGAGCGCGGCCATGTGTTCACCGACCGGATGCTGCGCGCCCGCGGCCGCGAGGAAACCCTGATCCTGGGCTCCGACACCCTGAAGCCGATGATCCGCGAATTACTGCCCGAGGCGGAGATCGTCAGCCGGCCGCGCTTCTCGACGCTGCGCTACGCCGGCAGCACCAAGCTGTCGCGCCTGCCGCCGCGCTCGGCGGTCGTCGCGTTTTCGGCCGAGCAGGTCTACGCGCTGGCCGAGATGCTGCGGCGTTTTCGTGGCGGAGCGGCGGTGGTGATGGGCGCGCTGTCGCCGGCCACTCGCAACGCCCAGGTGGCGATGTTCCAGCGCGGCGAGGTCGATTATCTCGTCGCCACCGACGCCATCGGCATGGGCCTTAACATGGACGTCACCCACGTCGCCTTCGCCGGGCTCGAGAAGTTCGATGGCCGCCGCGACCGCCGGCTGACCATCGCCGAGATGGCGCAGATCGCCGGCCGCGCCGGGCGCCACCAGCGCGACGGCAGCTTCGGCACGCTGGGGCTCGGCGGCGACGGCGGAGCGGCGTTCGGCGACGAAGAAATCAGCGCGATCGAGGACCACCGCTTCCGGCCGCTCGACCATCTCTACTGGCGCAGCTCGGAGCTCGACTTCACCGACGTCACCGCGCTGATCGCCAGCCTCGAGAAGCCCAGCGACGATCCAGTGCTGCGATCCGCGCCGCTGGCCGTCGACCTGGCGGTCCTGAAGCTGATCGCCGAGGACCCGGCGGTCGCCGCCAGGCGCGGCGCCATTGCCCGGCGGCTCTGGGCGGCGTGCGGGCTGCCCGATTTCCGCAAGGTCGGGCCGATGCACCATGCGCGCATGGTCCGCCGGATCTTCGGTTACATCGGCGAGGGCGGCCACATCCCGCACGAATGGTTCGCCGCCGAGGTCGCTCGGCTGGACAACGTCACGGGCGATATCGAGGCTTTGGCCGACCGCCTGGCCGGCGTCCGCAGCTGGGCCTATATCGCCCACCGCCTCGACTGGCTCGCCGATCCCGCGAAATGGGCGGAGCGGACGATGGAGGTCGAGGCGCGGTTGAGCGATGCGCTCCACGAGCGGCTGACCCAGCGCTTCGTCGACCGCCGAACCGCGGTGCTGGTCCGCGACATCGGCGCTCGCGGCAGCGACGCACTGCCGGTGACGGTCGCCGCCGATGGCGAAGTCAGCGTCGGCCCCGAGCCGATCGGCCACCTGGCCAGCTTCGATTTCCGGGTCGACCCGTCCGCGCGCCTCGCCGACAAGCGCCTGCTGCTGGCCGCCGCCGAGCGCCGCCTGGGCGACGAACTCGACCGCCGCGCCAAGGCTCTGCTCGAAGCGCCCGATGAAACGTTCGACCTGATCGCCGACGACGAAGGCCGGGTCGCGGTCGGCTGGCAGGGCCCCTTCGGCCAAGCTCAGGACAGGCATGTCCTCGCGCGCCTTGCTCCCGGCCGCTCGCTGCTCGAGCCCGCGCTGCGCACCAGCCGGGCGCTCGACCGGCTATCGGCGCAAAGCCGGGCGGCGCTCCGCGGCCGCCTCGAGGCTTGGCTCGAGGCATCGATCGGCGAGCATCTGGGAGCGCTCAAGAAACTCGCCGCGGCGGCGAGCGACCCGGCCAGCTCGCCTGGAG
>NZ_JACCSU010000071.1 GCF_013812825.1 Sphingomonas sp.
CGTAATAGCCGGCCCCCGCGCCGAGCAGGATCAGGGCCAGCAACCAGGGCATCAAATCGCCCTGCCGATCGCTGGCAACGTCCTCGATTGGGGTCGGGGCTGGAGTCGGCGTCGGAGAAAAACCGGGCTGAGCCTCGAACCCCGATCCAAAATCGCCCGGGGCCGGCGTTGGCGGAGCCGAAAGCGGGTCGGCGGGCGGACCAGCCTCTGCCACCGAAGGCGCTCGCGGCGTGTCGCGCGGCACCGGGCTCGCCCGAGGCGCGGGCGTCGGACCGGTTTGCGGCGCTCGAGTCGTGACCGGCGCGGGACGGGGTTCGGGGGCCGTGCGGCTGGGCGCGGCGGGAGCCGGCCGGGTGACCGTTCCGTTGAGTGAAAAGCCCTCCAGCTCGCGCGGGCCGATGGTCTCGGACGGCGTGTTGGTCGCCGGCGCGGTGGTGTTCTGGGCGAGCGCCGGGGTACCGGCGAGCGCCAGCCCAGCCGCGATTGCCGCAATGCCGAAGCGCAAGCCTGCCCTCATGTCGTCCCGTTCATTGCGAGTGAGTCGCACAGCCTCCTGGGGCGCGCCTTTGCCTCATGGCGCGCAATCCGCCGCTCTTCAAGCACAGCCTCGATTAACGGGCGTCGACCAGCACCAGCTCGCTGTCCTCCTCGGCCTCGATCCGCACCTGCCCTTCGCCGGTGATCGCGACCCCGTCGCGCCGCTGGGCCGGCACTCCATTGACCCGCACCCGGCCGCTCGGGACCATGTACAGGTGGCGCTCGGGGGAAGCCTCGAAGCCGATGGATTCACCGGCCTTGACCGTCGCTCCGAGCACTCGGGCGTCGGCGTTGATGGTGAGGGCGCCGTCCTCCCGTCCACCGCTGGCAAGCAGCTGCAAGCGGCCGTCCCGCGCGTCCTTGGGGAACGGCCTGGCGCCCCAGCCGGGCTGAGCTCCCGGCCGGTCGGTCTCGATCCAGATCTGGAACAAGGTCATCTCTTCATCTTCGAGATTGTACTCGGCGTGGGTGACTCCGGTGCCGGCGCTCATCACCTGGACGTCGCCGGCGCCCGTGCGGCCCTTGTTGCCCATCGAATCCTGGTGGGTGATCGCGCCGGTTCGAACGTAGGTCACGATCTCCATGTCGCGGTGCGGGTGCGGCGGAAAGCCGGATTTGGCGGCGATCCGATCGTCGTTCCAGACCCGGATCCGGCCCCAGCCGAGGCGCGCCGGGTCGTAATAATCGCCGAACGAGAAATGGTGGCGGGCGTCGAGCCAGCCGTGGTCGGCGTGGCCGAGCGAGTCGAATGGGCGGATGTCGATCATCGCTTCCAGATGGCGGGCGGCCGGACCGCTTCAAGTATCAGCGCTGTAACCGCAGTGCCCACGGCGACGGCCAGCGCGTTCCATGCCGCAGCGACAGTGCCGCCCAACTATTTGAAAATAGGCGCGGCTGGGCCTACCCACGTGGTGCTTGCGGTTAAGTTCTGATAAATCGCGGAGCAACAGCGGGGGGCTGCTGATGACGAAGCTTGCCCGAGTGCAGGATTGGGACCGGAGCCGCGGCGAGCCCGACTCGCGCGCCGCCGGCGTCCGGCCGCTGAGATATTGCGCGTTCCTCAGCTACAGCCACGCCGACAAGGCGATCGCCGGCTGGTTGCACGAAGCCCTCGAAAAATTTCGGACGCCGTCGTCGCTGGCCGGGCGGATGACCGATCACGGCGCCATCCCGAAACGACTGACCCCGATTTTCCGCGACCGGCATGAGCTGGCGGCCTCCGACGATCTCGCCGACGGCATCCGCGACGCGCTCGATTCCTCGCGCTTCCTCATCGTGCTGTGCTCGCCGGCGGCCGCCGCGTCGCGCTGGGTCAACGCCGAAATCGACATGTTCAAGCGGCACCGCCCCGACGGCTGCGTGCTGGCCGCGATCGTTGCCGGCGAGCCGTTCGCAAGCAATGTGCCGGGCCACGAAGCGGAAGAGTGCCTGCCGCCGGCGCTGCGCCAGAAGTACGATCGCCGCGGACGGCCGACGACTCGACGCGCCGAGCCGCTCGCGGCCGATCTGCGCGAGGACCGCGACGGCAAGCGCCTCGGGCTGTTGAAGCTGGTCTCGGGCATGCTCGGGGTCGGGCTCGACGAGCTGGTCCAGCGGGAAACCCAGCGCCGCCAGCGCCGACTGGCGATTGTCGCCGCCGCTTCGCTGGCCGGAATGGCCGTCACCAGCACGCTCGCCGTCGTCGCGTTCGACGCTCGCGACGACGCCCGCGACCAGCGGCGCGAAGCCGAAGGACTGGTCGGGTTCATGCTCGGCGACCTGCGGCAGAAGCTCGAGCCGCTGGGCCGCCTCGACGTGCTGGATTCGGTGGGCGCTCGAGCGCTCCAATATTATCAGAAACAGGACACGAGTAATTTGTCCGATGCCGCGCTTGCGCAGCGCTCGAAGGCGCTGACGCTGATGGGCGAAATCGCCAACACGCGCGGCAATCTCGACACCGCGCTTCGGCTCTACAACGAGGCGTTCGCCGGCACCGCCGAGGCGCTTCGCCGCGTCCCCGATGATCCGCAGCGGCTTTTTGACCACTCACAGAATGTCTATTGGGTGGGCTACATCGACTGGCAGCGGGGCCAACTGGAACGCGCTGCTAATGCCTTTCGAGAATATCGAAGGCTCGCGCAGCGGATGGTCGAACTGGAACCATCCAACCCCAGGTGGCGGCTGGAAGAGACCTATGCCGACAACAGTCTCGGAGCGGTCCTGATCAAGCAGCAGCACTATCGAGAGGCGTCGGCGAGGCTCGCCGAGGCGCTGGCTGTCAGCGAAGCCCTGCTCGCCTCCGAGCCGGGCAACGAGGATTTCCAGGACCGACTGGTCCAGGCGCTCGCCTGGCTAGCGGACGCGCGCGAATACAGCGGCGATCTCGATGGAGCTCTTTCGCTTCGCGAACGGGAGCTTGCGCTTCTTGAACGGCTGGCAAGGGCTCGTGGCACCGATCTGCAACTGAGACGTGATACGCTGACCGCCCATCGCGTGTTGGGCCGGCTGTTTACATCCCGCGGAGAGAGTCAAAAGGCGCTGACCCATTTGCAGAAAGCGGCGGCGCTTGCCGATGAACTCATTCGCACCGAACCGGACAACACCGAGTGGGCCCAAAACGCGGCCGTAACCGACCTCGACCTGGGCGAATTGCAACTGGCGATTGGTCAGTCGGAAGCCGCAGGAGTCTCCGCCCGCGCCGGATGCGCGATCGTGACGCGCCTGATCGAACGGGATTCGAGCGTCGCTCTCTGGCGCTCCACGATCCGCGGCCAATGTCTCGCCTTGCGCGCCAGACTGGCGCTCGCCCGAAACGCGCCGGCCGAAGCACAAGCGCTCGCCGCGGCGCGAGCGTCGATCGCCCGCGCAGAGCTGGCTCGCCAAGCGTCGCCCGAAACTCAGTTCGCGGTCGCCGAGGCCGAGCTGCTTCGCGGCCAGATTGCCGAACGCCTCGGCGATAGCGTGGCGGCCAGGAAAGCCTGGGTGACGGCCGCCGCGGTCTGGCCGAAGACCAGTGAGCTCAGGCCAGAGCAGCTGGCCAGGCAAGTCTTGCTGCTAAACCGGCTCGGGCGACCGCAGGAAGCCAAACTGGTTGCCCGGCGGCTTGCCGAAATCGGTTACCGCCACGCGGCGTTATGTGGGAATGCGGATTGCGCATCCGAGAGGGAGAATCAGCATGAGTGAGACAAAGCCGGCACAGCAGAAGACGAAAATGCAGTCGGACAGGCCGGACCCGGGCTGGCCTGTATACGTCGACGTATATGCCGACACAGCCCCCAACGGCAGCGTCGAGTGGAGCCACAAGTGGCACTTCCGGAATCATTCGAACAGGACGGGAACTATCGACATCCCCCCAAAGCAAAAGGGGCAGTCTGCCACACCGATTACCTTTAAGCTCCACGATCGGACGCAACCCAGAGTGGGGTTGCGCTTCGTCGACGGCGACGATGCGATCTGGGTCAGCCGGACGACCTGCCCGCAATCGGAGGCGGCGAGCGATCCGGAAATCACGAGGATCAAACCATCCGGGACTGTGCTGAAGGTGCTGGACATGAACGAGACTGCCTGCACCCTGCACTACAACCTGCGGTTCGAGCCGGATCCGAATCGATACTGCTACGACCCGGACATCAGGAACGGCGGCACCACTGCCGAGTGAATTGCGGCTCCAGACTGTTGGGGACTCGGGCGGCCAGCACCCGCCGCGCGTCCCCTTCACGCTGTGCGTCGGAGTCACCGGGCATCGCCTGGATGCGTTGCCGCCCGAGTATTTGGAGCGACTGCCGGGGCTGGTTCGCGAGGCGCTTGGGCAGCTGGTGCATTGCGCCGGCACCGTTCGCGCCGAGGCCGACGACTGCTTCGCGCCGGACCCGACGCGCCTGCTGTTCGTATCGCCGCTCGCCCATGGCGCCGACCAGATCGCCGCCGAAGTCGCTCTCGAGCTGGGCTTCTCGCTGCACGCCGTGCTCCCGTTCACGCTCCACGATTACCGCCGCGACCTCATCAACGGGGGCGCCGAAGAGCGGTTCGACGAACTGGTCGCAATGGCTGACACCGTTCTCGAACTTCCAGGAACCCGCGAGCAGGCGATGGAGGCCTATGTCATGGCCGGCCGGGCGACGGTCGCCCATTGCGATGTCCTGATCGCGGTCTGGGACGGCCTCGCGGCGCGCGGCCGCGGCGGCACTGCCGAAGTCGTCCAGCTGGCCATCACCCGCGGCACGCCGGTGGTCCATATCGCGGTCGACGAGAGCCCCACCCGGCTGCTGTGGAGCGCCTTCGACCCCGTCGTCATCACCGAGCGTCCGGACGACATGGCGCAGCGCCCGTTCGACTCCGCGCATGTCGAGCAGATGCTGACCGCGCTGATGCTCCCGCCGGTCGATCCCCAGGAGCGTGGCTTCCTCAGGCGCTTCGCCACCGAGCGCGCCCGGCGGATCCGCGCTCGCATCGAATATCCGCTGCTGCTCGCGGCGGCCGGAGTCAAACGCTTCCGACCGTCGCAGCTCAAGGAATCCAATTGCACCGCCGAGACCGCCCGGGAGTGGCGGGGCTATCGCGATTCGTGGCTCGACCGCCACTCGGACAGTCGCTCGCTCGACCTGCTCGAGGACGCCTACAGCTGGAGCGACCGGCTCGCCGGTCATTTCGCCCAGACCTACCGCAGCGGCCACGTGTTCAACTTCGTGCTGGGCGGGCTCGCCGTGTGCCTCGGCCTCAGCGCCTTCATGGCCCCGGGCGCCGGCCTCGAGCTGGCGATGATCGAGTTCATCATCACGCTGGGGATCATCGTCAACACCCAGCTGGGCGTCCGCAACGAGTGGCACCGGCGCTGGCTGGATTACCGCCAGCTCGCCGAGCGGCTTCGGCCGATGCGCAGCCTGAAGCTGCTGGCCCTGGCCGCACCGGACCCTCCCGGGAGCATCACCAACCCGGTCGCGAGGCGCTGGATCGACTGGTACGCGAGCGGCATCTGGCGGGCGATGGGCAGTCCCGGGGGGACCATCGCGGAGCAGCGCGCTCGTGAGCTTGGCAGCGCCGTCGCCGCCTACGAAATCGCTCCGCAGGTCGCGTATCACGAAAAGAGCGCACGCCAGATCGATGCGCTCGACAGCCGGCTCGAGAAAGTCGCCAATCTGCTGTTCCTCGCGACCCTGATCGTCTCGGCCGCCATCGTCCTCGGGCAGGCATCCGGGGCACAGTGGGTCGAGGCTTACAGCGACTGGTTCACGCTGGTCTCGGCGGGCTTCCCGGCGCTCGGAACGGCCGTGTTCGGGATCCGCTTCCAGGGCGATTTCGGCGGCAGCGCGGTGCGGTCGCAGGCGACCGCCAACGCGCTCAAGCAAATCCAGGAGGAATTGACTCGCGGAGTGGTCCTGCCGCGCGCCGCCGATCTCGCCGAGCAGGCGGCTCGGACGATGCTTTCGGATCTCGACGAGTGGCGGCTGGTCAACCAGCAGCAGGACCTGGGGATCGCCTAGCCGCCGAGAGCGCCGCTATGACTGGCGATGGTGCCCAGGAGAGGACTCGAACCTCCACGCCCTTGCGAGCGCCAGCACCTGAAGCTGGTGCGTCTACCAATTCCGCCACCTGGGCCCGCGAGTAGATGTAGTCGGTAGGCGGCGGCGCTTAAAGGCCGCGCTCGCGCCTTGTCAATGGCGAGGCCGAGCCGCTAGTGCCCGGTGATGATCGAACGCGGGGACGAGCTTGTAACGGTGTTCGGGGGCGGCGGATTCATTGGCCGCTACGTCTGCGAACTGCTGCTCAAAAACGGGGTGCGGGTGCGGGTCGCCAGCCGCCGGCCGCGCAGCGCCCATTTCATCCAGCCCCTGGGCGAGGTCGGCCAGATCGGCTTCGTCCGGGCCGACATCACCGACTCCCGAAGCGTCGCTCGAGCGGTCGACGGCGCGTCGGCGGTCGTCAACCTGTGCGGAATCCTCAAGGGACACTTCCACGACGTTCACGTGACAGGCGCTGCAAACGCCTCCGAAGCGGCGCGCGATGCCGGGGCCAGGGCCTTGGTACAGATCTCCGCGATCGGCGCCGATCCAATGTCCGAAGCCGACTACGGCAAGACCAAGGCCGAGGGCGAGGCGGCGGTGCGCGCCGCTTTCCCGACCGCGACCATCATCCGTCCCTCGCTGGTGTTCGGGCCCGAGGACCAGATCACCAACCGCCTCGCGGCCTTCGCCCGGCTGCCCTTCCTGCCGGTGATCGCCGCGCAGCGCCGCTTCCAGCCGGTCTATGTTCTCGACCTCGCTTCGGCGATCGCCAAGGCGGCGCTCGAGCCGGAGCGATATGGCGGCAAGGTCTACGAAATCGGCGGCCCCCAGGTGATGAGCATGCGCGAGCTGCACGCAGCGATCGTCGAGTCGACCGGCCGGACGCCCGAACTGGTCGACATGCCCAACTTCATGGCCGCGCTGCTGTCGTGGTTCGGCTGGTTTCCAGGAGCGCCCCTGACCCGCGACCAATGGCGGATGCTCCAGCGCGACAATGTCGCCTCGGAAGGCGCGCCAGGCCTCGAGGCGTTCGGGATCGAGCCGACGCCGCTGGGCGCGGTCGCCCACGAATGGCTCGGCCGCTTCAACAAGGGCGGGCGCTTCGCGGGCCGCCGAATCAACCTGACCGCCACTTCCTGATCCGCCCGCTGGTTTCGCCCGATGCCGGTCCTGCTCCTTGTCATCATCCTTGGCATCGTCGAGGGCGTCACCGAATATCTGCCCGTCTCGTCGACCGGGCATTTGATCCTCGCGACCGAGCTGCTCGGCTTCGACGCGGCTGCCTGGGCGGTGTTCAACGTCGCCATCCAGCCGGGCGCCATCCTCGCCGTCGTCGTCCTCTACTGGCGCACGTTCCGCGACGTCATCGTCGGCCTGTTCCACCGCTCGCCGTCCGCGATCGCCTTCGTCCGCAACATCGCGCTCGCCTTCCTGCCGGCGGCGGTGCTCGGGGTCGCGCTTGGAAACTACATCGACATGCTGCTCGAGAATGCGGTGGTGGTGTGCTGGGCCCTGATCATCGGCGGCATCGCCATCCTGGTCGTCGAGCGGTTCGCCCGGCCGCAGGATTGCGGCGGGGTCGCCGCCGTCTCAATGCGGCAATCGGCGTCGATCGGCCTCGTCCAGTGCCTGGCGATGATCCCGGGGGTCAGCCGCTCGGGCGCGACGATCCTGGGAGCGATGAGCTTCGGGGTCGACCGCAAGACCGCTGCCGAATTCAGCTTCTTCCTGGCGGTGCCGACCCTGTCGGGCGCCACCGCGCTGCAGTTGTTCAAGCATTGGGACGATATCCCGACCGGCCAGTTCGCGTGGATCGGCCTTGGCAGCCTGGTCTCGTTCATCGTCGCGGTGATCGTCGTTAAAGCCTTCATGGCGATCGTCACCCGCTACGGCTTCGCGCCCTTCGCCTGGTACCGGATCGTCGCCGGAGCCGCCGCCCTGGCCTGGCTCGGCATGCGGTGATTTATCTCTTGTTCATCAAGTGCTAAGCTCGTTGGGAGCAGTCTTTTGGAAGATTGCCGAAGCGAGTTTTTGAGGAGCGACCATGCGCGCCGTCCATCTGATCGTCCCGTTTGCGCTGCTCGCCAGCCCGGCGCTTGCGCAAACCAGGCCCGCGCCGCCGTCGACGCCCCGGACGGTGACGATCCCGCCCGCGCTGACCGACCCGGCGACGGCCGACCGGCTGGCGAGAATGATGCAGGCGATGTCCAAGGCGTTCCTCGAGCTGCCGGTCGGCGAGATCGAAGCCGCCGCCGAAGGCCGCCCGGCGACCCGGGCCGACCGCCGGCGAACCGTTCGCCAGGCCGGCCGAGCCGAAGACCCGAATTTCGAGCGCAACTTCCAGCGCGACATCGCCAACAGCAAGCCGATGATCGAGTCGAGCATGAAGGCGCTCGCGGCCGCGTTGCCGGCGATGATGAAGGGCCTCAGCGAAGCTGGGCGCGAGCTCGAAAAGAGCACCGCCAACCTGCCCTCGCCGAATTACCCCAAAAAATAGTTCCTCGCCGAGGCGGGTACAGCCGCCTAGACGCCCGCGCTTGCTCCGCTAAAGCTGGCCACTCATGTGGCAGCTGTTCCAATTCCCGCTATGCCCGTTCTCCCGCAAGGTCCGGCTGGTGCTTGCCGAAAAGGGCGTCGGGCATGAACTGGTCCGCGAAAACCCATGGGAGCGGCGCGACGAGTTCATCGACCTGAACCCGGCCGGCGAGACCCCGGTGATGGTCGACCCAGAGGCCGGCATCACCTTGATCGGAAGCCAGCCGATCATCGAATATTTCGAGGAAACCGTCGAGCGCATGCCGATGATTCACGGCAATGCGGTGCTCCGCGCCGAGATCCGCCGCCTCGCCCTCTGGTTCGACGAAAAGCTCTATCGCGAAGTCGTCGAGCCGCTGATGAACGAGCGGATGCGCAAGCGCCTGGTCAGCCGGGAGTCGCCCGACACGCGAGTGCTGCGCGAGGCGATGCGGATCGCCAACAGCCACCTCGATTATGTCGACTATCTGCTCGACCATCGCCGCTGGCTGGCCGGGCCGGGCCTCAGCCTCGCCGACTTCACGGCCGCGGCTCATTTGTCGGTGGTCGACTATCTGGGCGCGCTCGACTGGCGCGGCCACAAGCAGACCAAGGATTGGTACGCGGTCATGAAGTCGCGGCCGGGCTTCCGGCCGCTGCTCGGCGAGCGGATGGAAGTGATCGTGCCGCCCGCCCATTACGACAAGGTCGATTTCTAGCGCGCTTTCGTGCCCGTTTGGTTCGAAACAGCAAGCCTGAATAACCAAGACAGCCGTTGTTCATCCCCGCGCGACGACTCGCCCGCGAAATGCGCCGAGCGCACCGGCAAACTGCCGAGGCGAAACGTTTAACCGTCATAGGCTTTCCTCATCCCAAGGAGACAGATGATGACGATGATGAAGCTGCTTGCTGGCGCAGCAGGCCTTGCGGCGCTTGCGACCGCGGCTCCGGCCACGGCGCAATGGGGCTACGCGCAGCCGCAGGGCTATGCCTACGGCTATAACAACATGCACAACATAACGTCGGTCGCGGCGCAGCGCTGCTCGGCCGCGGTCCAGCACCGGCTCAGCCGGCAGACCACCAGCGGCGTGGGCGGCATCGTCGGCGCTCTGCTGGGCGTCAATACGGCCCCGGCCGGGCGTGTGCTCGCGGTGACCCAGGCCATCCCGCGTCGAAGCACCGTGCGCGTTCGCGGCCTCGCCACCAGCGGCCGCTCAGCCGGCTACGGGCCTTATGGCGCCGGCGCCTACGGTGGTCTCGGCTACGCTTACCAGCCTGACCTGTCGTTTTCGTGCGACGTCGACTATCGCGGCTTTGTCCGGGACGTCGACATCAACCGCCGCCGATAATTACGGTCGGATCGAACGAGGAAGCGCCGGGTTCGCCCGGCGCTTCTTTCATGCGCGCAAAAGCTACGCGTGCGTCGCCGCGACCAGATAATCGAGGCGCAGGTCCTCGCTCAGGTGCAGTCCGCGGGTGGGCGACCAGGCGATGCCTTCGAAATCGCAGCATCGGAGCCCGGACGCTTCGAGCAGCGGCTTCATGCGCTCGGGCGCAATGAACCGCTCAAAATCATGGGTGCCTTTGGGAATGCGTCCCAGACCCTCGGCGAGAGTGATCGTTAGCAGCTTCGACCAGGCGGTCCGGTTGGGAGTCGACAGGATCAACAGCCCGCCGGGCGCCAGGCGCCGGGCCAGGCCGGCAACGAACGCCTGCGGGTCGGCGACATGCTCGATGACCTCCAGCGAGGTGACCAGGTCGAACCGCCCGTCGATGTCCTCGACCGCGGCGGCGCGATAATCGATCTCCAGCCCCTGCGCCCGCGCATGCTCGCGAGCGACCTCGATCAGCTCGGGCGCAGCGTCGATCGCCGTGACTCTCGCCCCCAGCCGGGCGAGCGGCTCGGCGAGCAGGCCGGCGCCGCAGCCGACGTCGAGCGCGCTTCTGCCTTCCAGCGGCCGCCGCCCGTGCTCGTCCACTTGCCAATGCTGGTTGATCCGGTCGCGCATGTAGGCGAGCCGCACCGGGTTCAATTTGTGCAGCATCGCCGAGGCGCCGTTCGGGTCCCACCAGTCGTCGGCGATCCTGGCGAACTGCTCGACCTCCGTGGCAACGATGGAACTTGTCTCGGACATTCCCTGATCCGTTCGGGCTGAGCCTGTCGAAGCCCTGTCCTTAAACAATTGCCGCACGAAAGAGCAGTCCTTCGACAGGCTCAGGACGAACGGCCGTTGCTGTTGCTCATTTCTCTTCCTACAGGCCCGGCAATGGCCCGTATCGTGATGAAATTCGGCGGCACGTCGATGGCCGGCATCGAGCGCATCCGCAACGTCGCCGAGCGGGTGCGGCGCGAAGCCGAGGACGGCGACGAGGTGCTGGTCGTCGTCTCCGCGATGGCCGGTGAGACCGACCGGCTGGTGCAACTGTGCCGCGAGGCCGCTGCACTCCACGATCCGAGCGAATATGACGTTGTCGTCGCCAGCGGCGAGCAGGTGACGGCCGGGCTTCTGGCGATGACTCTCCAGAACATGGGGTTGGAGGCGCGCAGCTTCATGGGCTGGCAGCTGGTCCGGGCATCGGGAGTGCACGGCAACGCGCGCGTCGACGCGGTGGAATCCGGGCTGCTCGACGATGCTCTGAAGAGCGGCACCATCGCCGTCATCCCCGGCTTCCAGGGCATTTCCGACGAGGGCCGGCTGGCAACGCTCGGCCGCGGCGGGTCGGACACGTCGGCGGTGGCGATCGCCGCCGGAGTCAACGCCGACCGCTGCGACATCTACACCGACGTCGACGGGGTCTACACCACCGACCCGCGCATCGTCCCGAGGGCTCGCAAGCTCGACGCGATCACGTTCGAGGAGATGCTCGAGCTCGCCGGGGTCGGCGCCAAGGTGCTGCAGACCCGCTCGGTCGGGCTTGCAATGCGCGCCGACTTGCCGCTGCGAGTGCTGTCGGCGTTCGAGGACAAGCCCGGAACGCGCGTCGTCGCCGAGCTTTCAGGAGCGGACATGGAGAGAAACCAGATCGCCGGGATCGCCGCCGACAAGAACGAAGCGCGGGTGACGCTGACCGGAATCGCCGATGCGCCGGGCATGGTCGCCAAGGTCATCAGCCCGCTCGCCGAGGCCGGCATCCTCGTTGACATGATCGTCCACGCGGCGACCCCCAACACCGGCTCGTCGGACCTTACCTTCACCGTCCCGCGAGCCAGCCTCGCCCAGGCGATGGCGGTGATCGAGCAGCACAGGCACGAGATCGGCTATTCCGAGCTGATCTGCGACGACTCCGTCGCCAAGGTCAGCATCGTCGGGGTCGGAATCCGCTCCAATCCCAGCCTCGCCGCGACAATGTTCGAGACTCTGGCCGAGCGGCAGATCAACCTGCTCGCGGTGTCGAGCTCCGAAATCAAGGTCAGTGCGCTGATCGCCGAGCCCGATCTCGACCTCGCCGTCAGGGTGCTGCACACGGCGTTCGGGCTGGATTCCGAATAGCCCCTCCCCTCGATGATCACCAAAAACGAACCGTTGGTGAAGGTTTGTTTTTCGGTGATGGGTTGGGGTGGGGTGGAGTCTCCGGTAGAGGCTCAGCGCTATGAACGACGCCACCCCCACCCAACCCTCCCCCATCCAGGGGGAGGGCTCAATCGGCCACGCTCGCCTCAGGCAGCTGATGCACCGCGGCACCGAATTCCTCGGCTGCGAGATCGCCGTCATGGGCGGCGCGATGAGCTGGGTTTCCGAGCGCAACCTCGTCTCGGCTTTGTCCAATGCCGGCGCGTTCGGGGTGATCGCGTGCGGGGCGATGACCCCCGACCTGCTCGACACCGAGATCGCCGAAACCCGCAAGCGCACCGACCAGCCGTTCGGCGTCAACCTCATCACCATGCACCCGCAATTGAGCGAGCTGATCGATACCTGCGCGAAGCACAACGTCACCCACATCGTGCTCGCCGGCGGGCTCCCGCCGACGGGATCGATCGACCGCATCAAGGCGAGCGGCGCCCGGCTCGTCGGCTTCGCCCCGGCGCTGTCGCTGGCGAAGAAGCTGATTCGCTCGGGCGCCGATGCGCTGGTCATCGAGGGCATGGAGGCGGGCGGCCACATCGGCCCGGTCGCGACCTCGGTGCTGGCGCAGGAAATCCTGCCGCATGTCGCCCACGACATCCCGGTGTTCGTCGCCGGCGGGATCGGCCGCGGCGAGGCGATCGCCGCCTACCTCGAGATGGGCGCGGTCGGAGTGCAGCTCGGCACCCGCTTCGTCTGCGCGACCGAGAGCATCGCCCACCCCAACTTCAAGAAGGTCTTCATCCGCGCTTCCGCCCGTGACGCGGTGCCGTCGGTGCAGATCGACCCGCGGCTGCCGGTGATCCCGGTGCGAGCGCTCAAGAACCGCGAGATGGAGAATTTCGCCGCCAAGCAGCGCGAGGTCGCCCAATTGCTCGACGAGGGCGCGATCGAGATGGCCGAGGCGCAGCTCCAGATCGAGCACTATTGGGCCGGCGCCCTGCGCCGGGCGGTGATTGACGGCGATGTCGAAAGCGGTTCCGTAATGGCCGGCCAGTCGGTCGGAATGGTCACCCGCGAGGAGCCGGTCGCCGAGATTATCCGCGAGCTCGCCGAAGAGGCCGCCGCGGCGCTGGAGCGACGAGGGTGAAGTCGACGCGTCTGACTTTGTTCCTGCTGGCCGCGGCTGCGCCGGCGCTGGGAGGCTGCGTCGCCGGCATGGCGGCCAGCGCCATCAGCATGGCCGCCCGCAGCGCGCAGGGTCAACCGGCGAGCAACCAGCATCTGAGAGCGGATGCGGAGAGGGCCTGCGGCGCCTTGGCGGCGCGACATGGCACCGTCCAAATCATCGATGTGGAACAGCGTACCGCGAGCCGGATCATCGTCTGGGGGACGGTGGACGACGGCCGGGAACGGCGTTCGTTCCAGTGCTCCTTCGGGACCAGGGTCACGGGTTTCAAACTGCGCGCAATCAAGCCGCGCGGCTGAGCGCCCGAGCGGTGCCCACATGGATGTCCATACGTGCAATGCCGTTTTTCGATCGCCAGCATCGCCTTCTGGTTACCGCGCCCAAGCCGATGTACCATGCGCCTGTGCCTGGAATTAGGACCCACAAGAAGTGAGCGATGCAATCGCGCAGAAGCCGCAAGCACCGGAGTGGCGTGAGGAGCATCTCCGACTGGCGGTCGAAGCCGCACGCGTTGCCCTGTGGTCCTGGCACGTCGATGACGACCGGTTCGAGATGGACGAACGGGCTTTCGAGCTCTGGGGCTTGCCATGGGCGGAAAAGGTCAGCTTCGAGGAGCTATCCACCCATATCCATCCGGCCGACCGGGACAGGGTTCGAGCAGCTTTCTCGGCTACTCGCTCGGTCGCTGGTTCCTATGAGATCGACTTTCGAATCTGTCTTGGCGACCAGGTGCGCTGGATTTCGGCCCGTGGGCGCGGTGCCGACGAGGGGATCGTCGGTCGTGCAATGTTCGGGATCTTTCTGGACGTTACCGGCCGCAAGCAAGCCGAAGAGGGAAGCGAACTGCTCGCTGGCGAGATGAGCCACAGGGTTAAAAACCTCCTCGCAATCGCGACCGGGCTGACACAGCTGACCGGGCGATCGGCGCAATCGGTGGAACACATGACCGGTGAGCTGACTCAGCGGTTGACGGCCTTGGGTCGCGCTCACGACATCGTCCGGCCACTGCCAGGCGAGCAAGGCAAGGCTGCGCTGTTGGGTGATCTTCTATCGGTTCTGCTTGCACCCTATGATGAAACGGCCGCCTTCTCTGGACGCATCCGCGTAGCCGTGGCGCGGATGGGGGTTGGGGAGCGAGCCGCGACGGCGCTGGCTATGGTGATCCATGAACTCGCGACCAACTCGGTCAAATACGGTTCGCTATCCCATCCCTCAGGCTTTCTCGACGTAACCAGCAAGATCGAGGGAGATGGCATCTGTTTGATCTGGGCTGAGACGGGCGGCCCGTCCATCACCGAGGAGCCCGTCCTGCAAGGCTTCGGGAGTCGGCTCATCGCCCGCAGTGTCTCCGCGCATCTCGGTGGAGAACTTGTCTACGATTGGCAGGAGACCGGCCTGGTCGTGACAATTCGCATGAGCCAGGACGAGCTGGCCGACTAGGATCCTCAGGTCTCGCGTCATGTCCGCTATCCACCCAAAGCGAACATTCGACGCCGGAGCGCCTCCTCCCGCGTGACAGGCTGACGCCGCATCTGATAGCGCTTGGGCCCATGCCCCTGACCGCCGCCGCCGCCGCCCGCGAGATCCTGACGGGCTTGCACGACGTGATGGCGAGCCGCGGCAGCACCCAAGCCAAGCTCGACAAGGTCGTCGACCTGATCGCCGAGGCGATGAAGAGCGAAGTCTGCTCGATCTATTTGCTGCGCGACAACCAGCTCGAGCTGTTCGCCACCCACGGGCTGCGCAAGGAAGCGGTTCACCTCACCCGGCTGGCGATGGGCGAGGGCCTGGTCGGGATGATCGCCGAGGAAGGGCGGATCCTCAACCTGGCCGAGGCGGCGAGCCATCCTCAGTTCGTCTACCGGCCGGAGACTGGAGAGGAGCGCTACCACAGCTTCGCCGGGGTGCCGATCGTGCGGCTCGAGAGCCCGGTTGGAGTGCTCGCCGTCCAGCACGCCGAATCGCGCCGCTACGAAGAGGTCGAGATCGAGGCTCTGCAAACGGTGGCAATGGTCCTGTCCGAGATGATCGCCGCGGCGCGGCTGGTCGACGGGGCTCGCCGCGGCCGGGTGCGCAGCGGCGGCCCGCTGCGCCTGTCCGGTCTCAAGCTGGTTACCGGCATGGCCAAGGGCGAAGCGGTGTTCCACCAGCCGCGAGTCGTCATCGAGCACACCGTCGCCGAGGACACCGAAGCCGAGCGCGCGCGGGTCTACGACGCGTTCCGGCGGATGCGCGAGCAGATCGACGCGATGGCCAAGGAGGCCGAGTTCGGGACGGTCGGCGAGCACCAGGAGATCCTCGCGGCGTACCGCATGTTCGCTTACGACGAAGGCTGGGGGCGGCGGATCAACGAGGCCATCGACAGCGGCCTGACCGCCGAAGCGGCGATCGAACGGGTCCAGCAGCGCACCCGCTCCCGGATGCGGGAGATCGACGATCCGCTGCTCCAGGAGCGGATGCACGACCTCGAGGATCTGTCCAACCGGCTGCTGCGCATCGTCTCTGGGCGGATGGGCACCGCCGCGCAGACCGGGCTGACCCGCGACACCGTGCTGATCGCCCGCAACCTGGGGCCCGCCGAGCTGCTCGAATACGACCGCCGGCGATTGAAGGCGGTGCTGCTCGAGGAGGGCTCGCTGACGGCGCACATGACCATCGTTGCCCGCGCGATAGGAGTGCCGGTGGTCGGCCGGCTGCAGGACATCCGCCACAGCGTCAACGAGCGCGAGATGATCCTCGTCGATGGCGACAACGGCAGCGTCATCATCCGCCCCACCCGATCGCTCGCATCCGGCTTCGATCACCGCATGGCCTTGAGCCAGAAGCGCCGGGCGCAGTTCGCCGCGGTCCGCTCGCTGCCGGCGATCACCAGGGACGGGCTCGAGGTCAGCGTCATGGTCAACGCCGGCCTGGCCGAGGACGCGGCCGCGCTCGAGCTCACCGGCGCCGACGGCATCGGCCTGTTCCGAACCGAGTTCCAGTTCCTGGTCTCGGCGACCTTGCCCGGCCGCGAGCGGCAGCAGCGATTATATTCCAAGGTGCTCGACTCGGCCGGCGACCGCCCGGTGACCTTCCGCACTCTCGACATCGGCGGCGACAAGGCCCTGCCCTATCTCGCCGACGCCAAGGACGAGGCCGAGAACCCGGCCATGGGCTGGCGCGCTCTGCGCCTGTCGCTCGACCGCTCGACGCTGATGAAGGCGCAGGCCCGGGCGCTGATCGAGGCGTCCGGCGGCCGAGTCCTTCGGGTGATGTTCCCGATGATCTCCGAGCCGTGGGAATATGAGGAGGCGCGCGCGCTGATCGAGGAGCAGATTGCCTGGGCTCGCAAGTCCAAACGCAAGCTCCCGGCGCGCGTCGAGTTCGGGGCGATGCTCGAAGTGCCGAGCCTCGCCGAGATGCTCGACCAGCTGCTGCCGCGCGTCGATTTCCTGTCGATCGGGACCAACGATCTGACCCAATTCCTGTTTGCCGCCGACCGCGCCGACCCGCGGCTGGCCGAGCGCTACGACTGGCTGAGCCCGGCGATCCTGCGATTCCTGAAGCGGGTTCTGGACGCCGCCCGCGCCGCCGACGTCCCGGTGCGGCTGTGCGGCGAGATGGGCGGCCGGCCGCTGGAGACGATGGCCCTGATCGGCATCGGCGCGGAGAATTTCTCCATCACTCCGGCCGCGGTGGGCCCGGTCAAGGCGATGGTCCGGTCGCTCGATGCGTCGGCCGTCCGGCAGCGGCTCGAGCAACTGCTCAGCCGCCCGCCGCGCAACCTTCGCAAGGCGCTCACCGACTGGGCCCGGAAGCACTCGGTGGCGGTCAGTTGAATCGTTCGCGGAGCGGTTGACACTCCGGTTCCAGCCTTCGAGAGTAGCCCTCGCGAGGCAAAGAAAAAAACGGCGATGGCAAAGAAAAAGGGGCAGGAGATGGTCGAGCCGATCGACGAACCGGCAGGCGATCTGCCGGAACCCGAAGTCGCTTCGGCCGGCCAGCGGTTGCGCGCCGCGCGCGAGGAAAAAGGCCTGACTCTCGAGGACGTTGCAGCGCAGACCCGGATTCCGCGCCGCCACCTCGAAAGCCTCGAGAACAGCGATTGGGAGCGGCTTCCGGCCCCGACCTACACGACCGGTTTCGCCAAGAGCTACGCATCCGCCGTCGGGCTCGACCGCGTCGAGATCGCCGAGCAGCTGCGGGTCGAGATGGGCGGCGTCCGCCCCATCTCGCAAAGCTCCGAGGTGTTCGAGCCCGCCGACCCGGGCCGGTCGATGCCCAAATGGCTGGTGCTGGGGGCGATCGCGATAGTGCTGGTGCTGGTGCTGGTGATGAGCTGGCTCAACGAACGCTCGTTCCAGCAAGCCGATCAGCCGGGCGACGAGCAGCCCGCAACGGCCGCTGCTCCGCAACCGGGGCAGCCGGCGCCCGCCGCGCCCGCGACCGTTGCGCAGGGGCCGGTGGTGCTGACCGCCAACGAGCAGGTGTGGATCCAGGTCAAGGACGGGCAGACGACGCTCAAGGAGGGCCTGCTCGAGCCCGGGCAGAGCTTCGAGGTGCCGGCCGCGGCCGCGCCGGTGCTGATGACCGGCAAGCCCGAAGCTCTGCGCATATCGGTCGGCACAGCCGATGCTCCGCCAGTCGGACCGGCAGCCACGACGGTGCGCAACGTCAGCCTAAAAGCGGCCGACCTGATGCGCGGACCTGCGGCCACGACGCCGACGGCCGCTCCGCCCGCCGCCCAGAACACCGCCGGCTAACGGATTCATCGCCGCGAAAGCATGGGTTGGGCAGGCTCGCGCGGATGAGCATTTCTGGGGGCATCATGAAGGCACCGCTTCGACTCACCATCGCCATCGCGGCGCTCGTCGCTCTCGGGGCGGTCCCCGCGCAGGCGCAGCGCGGCATGTCGCCCGAGCAACGCATCGAGCGGCTCGAGAGCCAGCTGCGCCAGGTGCAGCGCCAGGTGTTCCCCCGTGGACAGCCGGCCGATACCGCCGGCTTCTCGGACGAACCGGCGGCGACGCAATCGTCCGTCCGAACCTTGAACGACCGCTTGAATGGGCTCGAGCGGCAGATCGCCGACCTCGTCCGCCAGTCGGAGGAGAACGGCCATCGGCTGACCGTCATCCAGGCTGACCTGGCGAAAATGCGCAGCGACCAGGACCAGCGGATTGGCGCGCTCGAACGCGCCGCCGCCGCTGCAGCCGCGGCGCAAGCGCCAGTCGCAGGTGTCGTGACGAACGGGACCACCGCTCCGCCGGTCGCGGTCGCCACCCGCACACCGCCGACCACGCCGGTCAGCACCGGGCCCGGTACGGCGGTAGCGGCGAGCAATGCGCCAGACCCGGCCGAGATCGCCTATGACGAAGGCTACCAGCTGTGGCGTGCCGGCAGATATGACGCGGCGATCAGCTCGCTGCGCGCTTTCTCGTCCGCTTTTCCAAAGCACCGGCGGAAGAGCTGGGCAGACAATCTTGTCGGCCGGGCGCTGCTCGACAAGGGCGAGCCCCGCGCCGCGGCCGAGGCGCTGCTGGCCAACTACCGCTCCAATCCCAAGGGAGAGCGCGCCGCGGACAGCCTCTATTACCTCGGCCAGGCGCTGATGCAGCTCAACCAGCCGGAACAGGCCTGCAAGGCCTACGCCGAGCTCGAGGCTGTCTATGGGTCATCGCTGCGGGCCGAATTGAAGCGACTGCTCCCCGCGGCCAAGTCCGAAGCCCGGTGTAGCTAGAGAGACCGGCCACCGTTATGGCTCCTGCGTTCGCAGGAGCACGGCTTATTTCCAGTCCCGATCCGCAGCTTGTCGAGCGCTTTGCGACCGACCTCGACACGTTGGTCGCGCGGGGGAGCAAGATGGGCGTCGCAGTTTCCGGCGGCGCCGATAGCCTCGCGCTGCTGCTGCTCGCCGCGGCCGCGCGCCCGGGACTGGTCGAAGCCGCGACGGTCGATCACGCGCTGCGCCCCGAAAGCCGGGCCGAAGCCGAGACGGTCGCCGCTCTTTGCGAGCGGATCGGAGTGCCGCACGATATCCTGACCGTGGAATGGCGGCAGGCTCCGGGCCGCAACTTGCAGGCGCGGGCGCGCGAGGCCCGCTATGAGACGCTTGGCGACTGGGCAGTGAGACGCGGCCTCCTCGCCGTCGCCACCGCCCACCATCTCGACGACCAGGCCGAGACCTTGCTGATGCGGTTGGCCCGCGGCGCCGGCGTCGGCGGGCTGGGCGCAACCCGCGCGAGCCGCCCGCTGGTCAAGGGCGTCCGGTTGGTCCGGCCCCTGCTCGGCTGGCGCAAGGCGGAGCTTGCAGCGCTGGTTGCGAGTGCCGGGGTAAAGCCGGTCGACGACCCGTCCAACCGCGACTCCCGCCACGATCGGGTGCGAATGCGCGAATGGCTCAAGCGCGCCGACTGGGCGAACCCGGAACGGCTCGCGGCGAGCGCCGCCTGGCTCAACGAGGCCGACGAGGCACTCGACTGGGCTCTGGCGCCGCTTGCCGAGGAGCGCGTGACCCGCGAGGGTGCGGACCTCGTCGTCGACCCGTCCGGCATCCCTCGGGAGCTCCAGCGCCGGCTGCTGCTCGCCGCCTTCGCCGACGGCGTGCTGGTCGGAACGGTGCAGGTGATCCTCTCGCTGCCGCCGAACCAGCCGCATCGCGCCGAGATCGCCAAGCTCCTCGTCCACCGCTCGGC
>NZ_JACCSU010000080.1 GCF_013812825.1 Sphingomonas sp.
CCGGACGGGTCGGTGATTCTGGCGACGGACGTCTGCCCGCTGCCGCCGCCGCCGCCGCCGCCGCCGCCGCCGGAGCCTGTCCGCGGCTAAGCGACGCGAGTCGGATTGGGCGCCTTCGAGACTGGCGTCCTGGGACAAGAAACACCGGTCGGGGCCTTTGCCCCGGCCGGTTTTCTTTTGCGCTGCGGGTCGGGCGGTTCAGCGGCGGTTTTTTGGTCGCAACGCGAGGGGCACGAGCGCGAAAGGCGCTGGCCCTTGCTTGTTGTGCAAAAAGAGGCGGAGCTCGGGAGAGCGCCGGCGCGATCAGCCGCTTTAGCGGCTCGCTACTCGCTGCAGCGCAGCCTTGTCCCAGCCGTAGACATCGGCCGTGTAGGTGATCTTCCCGTCCCTGGGCTGCGCCGTCAGATAGGTCAGGTAGATCGGAACTCCACGAGGCAGCTGGATATGCTGCTCGGGATCGGCCGACGGTGCGACCGGATCGTAGCCGAGAAGCCAGCGCGCAAAGCGGGGGGCATCCTCGAGCCGCACACAGCCGTTGCTCAACGCGCGTTGAGACTTGGCGAACAGGTCCTTGGCCGGCGTGTCGTGGAGGTAGATGTTGTGATTGTTGACGAAGGGAATCTTCATCGTCGCCATGAAATTCTGTCGCCCCGGCTTCTGCCGGATCCGGATCTGCTTCTTGCCCGCGACGACCGCCTTCCAGTCGATCTGATCGGGAGGAATGACCGCCGAATTGGCTGTCCAATCGGCCATCACCTCATAACCGCGGGATTTCAGATAGCCGAAACCCTGGCTGAGGACGTTTGGAGCAATCGCCTTCCGAACGAGGTGGTCAGGCGAGTCCCAATAGGGATTGAGAGTGACGTAGTGAACGAAGCTCGCGATCATCGGCGTCGGGAACTCATCGGTCCCGACGATGATCTTCATCGAATCGATCGGCTGACCATTCTCGAACATGGTCATTCGCTGCCCGGCCGCATCGACCACGACGAAACGCCCGGTGCCGGGGATCGTCCGCGCCCGTTCAAGATTCACGAGTAGCCGCGGATCCGGTGCAAGGTTGCCGGCGGCTTGCGCCTGCTGCCACGCGGTCTCGCGAAGCTGAGCGTATATGGAGTTGACCCTGGAAACCTGAACCAGATGCTGGTCCAGCGACGGAGCACCGACGGCTGTCAGCAGGATTTGATCGCTTCGCGAGCCCTGCGGCATCAGCACGGGACTTGCGTAATCCATGTTGGGCGTCGGGCGCTTGAGCGCCTGGACGTACATCACCCAGGCCGACGACAGCATCTGCTCGGCGGCCATGACGTTGGCGGGCGTGCCGGTGGACGCACGCGCGATCGCGGCCTCCACCTGGGCCGCGAGCTGGGGACCGGAGGCGAGGCCATCGAAGTGGGCGCGCCTCAGGATCGCGACGAGCCTTCCGGCCGCGGGATTCGCGACACCGCCGCGGAACCACATCGGCGACGACCGGTAGGTGCTGTAGAACGCCGAGACGGCGCCCGAGGTGGGCAGGCTCGCCGGCTGGAACATCGCACCCGCAACGGATTGCTGCGCCGAGGCCGAGGTCGCCCAAAGCGCCGGGACGATCATCGTCGCGCAAGCAATGGACCGAAGGAGCTGCGATTTCATGCCTGTCCTCTTAGCGACGCAAATATGAATGACGCCGGTATGGGCGTTCGCGTGGAAATTGCCATGCCGTCACCGGAAAGTCAGCGACTTCGGGCCATTTTCAAGACGACAAGACCGTTTCTGGGGCCCGAATGTGTCCGCCGGGCACCACTTGCCTTTGCTCCACCCCCTCTTGGTGATTGGCGATTTCCATCGCATAGGCCCCCATTCACCGGCGCCTTGAAGGGGGAACATGGACATCCAGGGAATATCGGCGGTGGTCACCGGCGCGGCGTCGGGGCTCGGCGAGGCGACGGCACGCGAGCTGGCCCGCCGCGGCGCCAGGGTCGCGCTGTTCGACCGCGACGCCGACAAGGGGGAGCGAGTGGCTTCCGAAATCGGCGGCCTGTTCTGCGAAGCCGACGTCACCAGTGACGAGAAAGTCGCGGCGGCCTTCGCCAAGGCCCGCGAAGCGCACGGCCAGGAGCGGGTGCTGGTCAATTGCGCCGGCGTCGCCAACGCCGCCAAGACCGTCGGCCGCGACAAGGAGACCGGGGCGATCAAATTCTATCCGATGCAGCAGTTCGAGCTGGCGATCGCGATCAACCTGGTCGGGAGCTTTCGCTGCATCGCCCATTCCGCCGCCGGAATGGTGACTCTCGACCCGCTCGACGACGGCGAGCGCGGCTGCATCATCAACACCGCCTCGGTCGCCGCCCAGGACGGACAGATCGGCCAGGCAGCCTACTCGGCCTCGAAGGGCGGAGTGATGGCGATGGCGTTGCCGATCGCTCGCGACCTGATGAACGAGGGGATCCGGGTCAACACCATCCTTCCGGGAGTGTTCAAGACGCCGATGGTGGCGATGATGCCCGAACATGTGCAGGAGGCGCTCGGAGCGCAGGTTCCGTTCCCCAAGCGGCTCGGCAAGCCCGGGGAATATGCCCAGCTCGCCTGCTTCATGGTCGAATCGCGCTACATGAACGCCGAGTCGGTCCGGCTCGACGGCGGCATCCGAATGGCGCCCAGATAAGTTGCACGAGCTGCGGCTACTCGACGAAATCGCGGTCGCCGCGCGCGAGGCCGGCGAGGCGATCGTCGAGATCGTGCGCCGCGGCTTCGAGGTCGAGGCCAAGCCCGACCGGTCGCCGGTCACCGAGGCAGACCGGGCGGCCGAGCTGATCATCCTCGCCGCGCTCGCCCGCGCCGCGCCGGGCGTCCCCGTGATCGCCGAGGAAGAAGTGGCCGCCGGGCGAATTCCCGCCCACGGCGACACCTATTTTCTCGTCGACCCGCTCGACGGCACCAAGGAGTTCGTTCGAGGCGGCGACGATTATACCGTCAACATCGGCCTGATCGTGGGCGGCTCGCCGCGGCTGGGAGTGGTGTTCGCGCCCGCGAGTGACGCGCTCCATGGCGGCGTGGCCGGCCACGGCGCCTGGGTCGAAGCGGGCGGCCGCAGGCGCGCGATCGCGACCCGCGAGCCGGGAGAGCCGCTGGTCGCCGTCGCTTCCAAGTCGCACTTCAACCAGGCGACCGCCGAATATCTCGAGCATGCGGCGAACGGCTGCGGCCATGTCGCAATCGGCTCGTCGCTCAAATTCTGCATCGTCGCCGAGGGGCGGGCGGACATCTACCCGCGACTGTCGCCGACCAGCGAATGGGACACCGCCGCGGGCCATGCGGTGCTGCTTGCCGCCGGCGGCCGAGTCGACGGACCGGACGCAGCGCCGCTGCGCTATGGCAAACGCGCGTTCATCAACCGCGGATTTGTCGCCACCGGCGGGTGGCTAGCGCCGGCGATCGGTCCGTGGCTCGAGGAGTTCGCCGGCGGCGGAGACATCCCGCAAGGGGTCTAATCGGCGCGCCGCCGGTTCCACGGCGTAAATCCGGTCCAAAACGGATCAATCGGCCGTCGCACGCTCGCGCGGCCGGCACGGCGCAGCGCATCGACCTCGAGCCGGATGGCTTCCAGGCGCTGGTTGATTGCGGCCGCCTCGGCCGCGTCCTGTTTCGAGGACTCCAGCGCCCGCGCCAGCCGCTGCGCCCGATCAATCGCCTGGGCGAGCTCGGCCAGCCAACGCGCTTGCTGCACCGCGGCTGCCTGTTGTTCATCGCGGTCCACTCCGTTCGCCTAGGTCCGGCAAATTGCGAGGACATTGGGGAAACCTCCAATGCGGAGCCAAAACCGCCTGACTTTTCTCCACATTGCGCGTTATTAACTTAGGTGGAATATATCCCCTTGGAGCATGTATGGGCTATTTGCCCGGCGGTTCCTTCGGTTTGTCCGGTTTGTTACCCTTGCCGGTCTTTTGGGTAGCCTTTGTTGGGGTCTTGGTTCGCCCGCCAGCGCGAGCTTTCAGGCGCGGGAGGTCAAACAGGTCGCCTTGCTTGGCCTTCTTCCTCCCCTCTCGTTCCTTGGTCCAGTCCGTGAGGAGGTAGAACCTCGGCTCGTCACGGGTCATGTTGGTTCGACTACTGTAATATTCGAGCAACTCTCCGTATTCGTTGCCCCCCTCATCCTCGTAGACATATTTCACTCTTATGATCGCGTGGGCCTTGGTGGGTTCAGCGTCCCATTGCTCCTTGGTGAAGCTGAGCGGCGTGAAGGCCCGTCGGCAGGCCTCTGGCGCGGCAACATCGAGGTAAATCCTATCCGCTTCAGTGAACTCACGGGCAGTGTTCAAGGACTCACTGACAAAGCTCTGAATGAACGCCTGGATTTTTCGGGCTGGAGTCCGTCCAAAGTTCTTGAGCACAATGATCACACGAAAGTGCCGCTCAAGAAGCGTTTCGACCTCGATCCGATCGACGAACAAATATGGTCGAAGCTCAACCTTCGAGACTATTTGCATGTGCTTCAGCGCGCGGCGACTCTGGCGCGAACCAACGCCAGCCCAGCGAGCGGCAATGCGAGTTTGCTTAAAGGTGACGAAAATCAGGACAACGCCAACAGTGCTGAGAATCAACGCGCCCACAGAGACGAGAGCGATCACCAGCGTCCAGAGAGCCATGCTCTCTTGGGCGGCAAGATCGTCCTTAGTGCGCTGGCGGTCTTCTGCGGCCTGTGGGTCATTGTTCTGAGCTTCAACCACGCGCACCAAGCGGCCCAAGCTTTCCGCGATCGCTGGGTCTTCGGGTGGGCGCTGATCGCGATTGGCGGCGCCAGTCTGCCGACCGCTGCGCTGTTCTACTGGCTGGGGGCTTTGAGCGGCTAGCATGAGCCACGCCAGCACCCACCAAAGGACTAGTCTGCCCCTCATGGGCGCAGTCTGTTACACTAGCGACGGAAAGGCAAAAAAATGGCCGAACCAGAAAAGCGTTTCGACAAGCTTCTCAAAGCAATGGCGGAAGGCGAAGCCCCTAGCGCGAAAAAGAATGCATCAGCCGGTCGAGCATCAGGTGCGGAACGGCGCGCATGTTCCAGCGATACTCAAACTCGCCCAGATACTTCGGGAGATGCTTCGCGCTGACATGAATGTGGGTGCCGTAGATGCCCCGCTTCAGCATCGCCCAGAAGCCCTCAAGACGGTTCACAGTGCATCCGGTCGGGCTGACATACTGGCCCGCCGAGTGGTTCACGGTGTCGTGCCTGAAGCCGCAGTCGCCAAGCGTCGTGTAGCTACGCAGCCCGTCAGTGTGGACATTGGTTCCCGGCAGGACATGCGCCTGAACGACCGGCACAAGCGAGTGACGCCGCACATCGGGAACGACGCGGGTTATGAGCTCGCCGCCCTTTTCCAGCATCCGAAGGACGACATGCTTTCCGCCAGCGTAGCGACCGCCGCCCGTGCCCGTGGCGTTGCCGCCGATGCTGGTTTCGTCAATCTCAACAATCGAGCCACAGCCGCCCAAGGGATCGTCGCTGTCGAGCGAGGCCATGTATTTCCGAATTTCACGGCACATCCGCCACGCCGTTTTGTAGGTAACGCCGATCTCGCGCTCCACGCGCTTGGCGGCAACACCATTCCGCGTCGAGCAGAACAGGAACATCACATAAAACCAGTCGCGCAAGCTGGTCCGCGTCCGGTCGAAAGGCGTGCCGGCGGTCGGGTAGAGCTGATGGGCGCACCAATTGCACTGATACGAACGGCGCGCCTTCACGCGGCTGTATTTCGCTGGGCGGCCGCATTTCGGGCAATCGAAGTTCGTGCCGTAGCGCACCTGAAACAGGTGATCGAGACATGCCGCTTCGGTCGGGAAGCGGTCCTGAAACTGCCGGAGGGTCGGTGCCTTAGTCTTTGCCATTCCCTCTTATGGCACACCCATTTACATGTTTCAAGGGGATATATTCCACTTAGGTTGCTCGGTGTAGCCTTTTCGAAGGGTGTGCCATGGACGCGTATTTGACCGACGAGCGAAATCCCCAATTTGGATTCGATCGACCCCCGATCCTGATCGCCGGCGACAGCGACGCCGCGCTCGAGCGAGCCGCTCGAACCGTTGAAGCGTCCGGGCTGAGGATCGCCGACCGGGTCGGGCTTGACGAAGCGCCCGGGCGGATCGACCGGCAGGTTGCCGCCTCCGCGCTGTGGGTCGAGCTCGAGTCCGACCGAGGGGCATCGATGGACCGGTTGCTCGACCATGTGAACCGGGACGCCGGCCACGGCCGTTACCAGGCGATCGTCGCCGCGCCGTCCGAGTTGCTCGACATGGTTGCGGCGAGGCTGACCGATGGAAGCGTCGAGCTGCTGGTCGACGGGGACGACGCCGACCGGGCGGCCGCTTTGGCGGTCGCGCTGACGGGCTCCCACCGGCCCGAGCGGTTGTCGGACGTCGGCTCGGACCGCAACGCGATCCGGCTTCGCCAGCTGAGCGACGAAGTCAGCCGGATCGCCTCGACGCTGGCTCGACTGTCGACCGGCCCGGCCTCGGTTGCGCGGCCGACGGAACAGCCGCCGACCGCCGGCGACGTGCCGGAGGTCTCGGCCGAAATGGTCCGGACAGTGATCCGCGCGCGACGGCTGCGCTCACGCTATTTCGACGAGAACATCTTCGCCGATCCGGCGTGGGACATGCTGCTCGACCTGCTTCAGGCAGAGATCGCGCAGCTTCGAGTGCCGGTCTCGAGCCTGTGCATTGCCGCATCGGTCCCGGCGACCACCGCCCTGCGCTGGCTGAAGTCGATGACCCAGCAAGGAATGTTCGTTCGCCGCGCCGACCCGCACGACGGCCGCCGGGTGTTCGTCGAGCTCGCTCCGCAGACGAGCCAGTCGCTGCGCCGCTATTTTGCCGACGTCGGCCGGCCAGTGACCGTCTGACCGAACGAGCCGGGGCTTCGAGGGTGGTGGGCGCTGACGGGCTCGAACCGCCGACCCTCTCGGTGTAAACGAGATGCTCTACCAGCTGAGCTAAGCGCCCCTGAAACGGCGCTTCCGTGCCACGCTCCAGTTGTGTGGACAAGAGCGGCCGCCAAGAGTTGCCATCACCGGGAGTTGGCGCCGCCTACAGTTGGACCCAGCCCAGCAGGATGAGCAGGACGAGCGTGCCGAGCGCGGAGATCAGCAGCGAGGCGGCACAGCCAAGCCGGTTCGAAAACAAGAAGAACAAGCGACGCCTCCGGGACCTGGATCGGAAGGCGTAACCGCCGGCCCTCCTAAAGGCTCCGCACCAATCGGCTCGCGACTGCAAGCCACGGCGGATCGGCGACGACGCTTTGCCGGCCGCCGGCGCCGGGCGGAAGCAGATGGAGCTTGCCGGGCTGTCCGTTGCCGGCTTCGCGGCCGATCAGCCGCCCGAAAAGGAAGCGCCCCGCCGGCCTCGGGACGAGGACGTCGCGGTTGAGGGCGCGGGCATAATCCTCGGGCTGCAGCATGTCGCACCAGATCTCGTCGCCCGCCCGATAATCGCCGACGCTGGCCGAGACCGTCACCGCCACCTGCCCGGCCCTGGCGCTCGGCGGGACCACGACCGCCGCTCGCCTGGGCGCGGTCGCGCCATTGGCGCCGAGGATCGCGACGACCGCGAGGTCGGTGCGCTCGCCATGGTCGACGAGGTCGGACGCCTCGACCTCCAGGGCGGCGGCGATGCGGTTGAGCCAGCCGACCGAGACGGTCCGGGTGCCGGTCTCGAGTCGGCCGATGGTCTGCGGGGTGGTCGGCGGCTCGCAGGCCCTCGCGACGTCGTCCAGCGTCATTCCCCGAGCGCGGCGGACTTCCCGGATTCGCGTGATCATCGCCGATCCTCTCCAAAAAAGTGTAACCAGGCTGGTTTTTTACTGTCCTACAGTTTCGCCTCTGTGGCAAGAGACGATCACGCCGCATGGGTTCGGGAGAGATAAGATGGCCAAGGTTCAACCAACGCGGCTGCTTCGCGAGCGGGCGATCGGCCCGAGTGAGGCGCCATCGCCTTCCGGCAACGGCCCGGCGGTTCGGCGCCCGGCGCGTTCGGTGACCGTCAATCTTGCCGAATCGCCGCTTGGCTGGCTGTTCGCGCGCGGCTTCGTCACCCGCAATCAATATGACGCCGGCGAACGGCTCCGGCTTGACTGGGAGCGGTCCGAGCTTGCCCCCAACGTCACCATGTCGTGGGATGCCGCGCCGATCGCCCGCGGCCGGGGCGGGGCGTCGCCCGGCCCGGAGC
>NZ_JACCSU010000014.1 GCF_013812825.1 Sphingomonas sp.
GGGCACGACCAGCACCGCGCGCTCGCCGCGGGCGACGTCGATCGCACCGTTGCCGTCGAAACTATTCAAGCGGGGCTCTCCGGCGCGCTCTCCGCTGGTGCGGACTCGGGTGGCTCCTTTCCAGCCCTGCCCTGTTCGGGTTCGAGGTTCAGGGCCTGGGCGGGCTGGAGCGTCGAGATCGCGTGCTTGTAGACCAGCTGGATCTGCCCCGCCCGCTCAAGCACCAGCGAGAACTGGTCGTAACCGGCGACCGCGCCTTGCAGCATGACTCCGTTGATCAGGAACACCGTCATCCCTTCCTGGTCGCGCGACGCGGCGGCGAGGAACAGGTCCTGGAGCGGGGCGCGGCCGGAGCGGCCCGGCTGCGCTTCGGCCCGGGTGGCGACGAAGTCCTCGGGCATCGCGCTCGGCATGATGGTCGAGATCGAATGCTTGTAGACGAGCTGCGAGGCGCCGTCGCGGCGAAGCAGCAGCGAAAAGGCGTCGAACCAGGTGATCACGCCCTGGAGCTTGACGCCCTTGACCAGGAAGATGGTCACCGGGGACTTGGCCCGCCGGACGGTGTTGAGGAAATGGTCCTGCAGGCTGAGCGATTTATCGGCCATGCCCGTGCGTTCGACCTCCCTCTTCCTCGTCCGTTCTATTCCTCCGCGTCGCGTTTGTCGCCGATTCCCAACGCCTTGAGCTTCCGGTGCAACGCCGAGCGTTCCATGCCGATGAACGACGCGGTCCGCGAGATGTTGCCTGAAAAGCGGCGGATCTGGATTTTGAGATACTCGCGCTCGAACGATTCGCGGGCTTCGCGCAGCGGGCTGCCCATGATCGTCATGGTCGAGCTGGAAACTCCGATCGTCCTCTGGTTGTCGAGCACTTCGCTCGGCAGCAGGTCGACCTCGATGCAGTCGACTCGGTCGCCGGGCGCGAGGATGATGGTGCGCTCGATGATGTTGCGCAGCTGGCGGACGTTGCCGGGCCATTCGTGCGCCTGGAGCGCGGCCATGGCCTCGTCGGACAGCGACGGGGTCGGGATCCGGCGCTCGGCGGCGAAGCGGGCGAGGAAATGGTTGACCAGCTCGGGGATGTCCTCGCGTCGCTCGCGGAGCGCGGGCAGCTTCACCGGGACGACGTTGAGGCGGTAGAACAAATCCTCGCGGAAGCGCCCGGCGGCGATTTCCTCGGACAGGTTGCGCGAGGTCGCCGACAGCACCCGAACGTCGACCTTGACCGGCCGCTGCCCGCCGACCCGGTGGTAGCTCTGGTCGGTCAGAACGCGCAGGATCTTGCCCTGCGTCGTCAACGGCATGTCGGCGATTTCGTCGAGGAACAGGGTGCCGCCGTGCGCCTGCTCGAGCAGCCCGGGGCGAGCCTCGCCGTCGACCTCGGAGCCGAACAATTCCTCTTCGACCCGGTCGGGGCTCATCATCGCCGCCGACAGGACGATGAACGGCGCCTTCGTCCGCGGGCTCCACTGGTGGATCATCCGCGCCGCGATCTCCTTGCCGACCCCGCCGGGACCGGTGATCAGCACCCGGCTGCCGGTCGGAGCGACCCGCTTCAGGGTCGCCCGGACGGTGTTGATCGCCACCGAGCTGCCGTTCAACTGCTCGTCCTGGCCGATCTGCTTGCGAAGGGCGACGTTCTCGCGCTTCAGTCGGTCGGTTTCGGTCGCCCGGTCGACCAGATAGACCAGGCGCTCGGCCTCGAACGGCTTTTCGATGAAATCGACCGCTCCCTCGCGGACCGCGGCGACGGCCGTGTCGAGATTGCCGTGGCCGGAGATCAGCAACACCGGCAGGCTGGAGTCGCGGCGCTTGATCTCCTGGAGCAATTGCAGCCCGTCGAGCCGCGAGCCCTGCAGCCAGACGTCGAGCAGGACCATCGACGGGCGCCGCTCGTCGATCGCGTCCAGAGCCGCGGTGCTGTCGGCCGCGGAGCGGACCGCATAGCCCTCGTCCTCGAGCACCCCGCTGACCAGCTCGCGGATGTCCGCCTCGTCGTCGACCACCAGAACCTCAAGCGCCATCAGCCAATTTCCTCCGTTTGGTCGTCATTGCCGGCAGCGCGGCTCGCGCCGCCCTCGTCGGCCCCATTTTCGCCCTCCGCGTCGGCGGCTTCCGAGGCGAGCTTGGCCAGCCGCTCGGAATCGAAGGCGATGCGGACGTGGGTCCCGCCTCCCGGCCGGTCGAGGAAGGCGATCTCGCCCACATGCTCCTCGACGATCTTCTTGACGATCGCCAGGCCAAGCCCGGTGCCGCGGACCCGGGTCGTCATGTACGGCTCGGTCAGGCGCTCGCGGTCCTCGGGCAAGCCGATGCCGGTGTCGAGAACGTCGATCACAAGCTGGTCCCGGTCGCTCTTGAGGCGCAGCTCGACGCGGTCGCCGGCGAGGCTGTGCTCGCCGCGATTGCGCCTGGTTTCAATGGCTTCAACGGCGTTCTTGACGACGTTGGTCAGCGCCTGGGCGAGCTGGCGCCGGTCGCAGACCATCGGGAACACGCCCTCGCGCGGGTCGATCGTGAAGGTGATGCCCGGGTGCGCGACCTCGTGTAGGAACAGCGCCTGGCGGGCGATCTCGTGGACATTCTCCTCGCGGAACACCGGCTTGGGCATGCGCGCGAAGTTGGAGAATTCGTCGACCATCCGCCGAAGGTCGCCGACCTGGCGGACGATGGTCCCGGTCAGCCGCTCGAACGTCTCCTGGTCGGACTGGATCTCCTTGCCGAAGCGCCGCTGCAGCCGCTCGGCGGCGAGCTGGATCGGAGTCAGCGGGTTCTTGATCTCGTGGGCGATTCGGCGGGCGATATCCGACCAGGCGGCGCGGCGCTGGTCGGCGAGCTGGTCGGTGATGTCGTCGAAGGTCAGCACCGCCCCGTCCTGATAGCGCACGCGCTTGACGGCCAGGGTGCGCTGGCCGTTGCCGACCGTCACCTGGACGTCGGCTTCGGGCTGGTCGCCGTGCATGAACTCGGCGAGGTCGGGCGAGACCCTGGACAGGTCCGAGCCTTCGAGCTCGCGCCGGCCGCGCGGCAGAAGCGCCTCGGCCGAACGGTTGATCAGCAGGATTCGGTTGTCGGAATCCAGCGCAATGACTCCAGCGGTGACGCTCGACAGGACCGCCTCGATAAACGCTCGCCGGGTCTCGAGCTGGGCGTTGGCGGCCCTGAGCGCCCCGGTCTGCTCGTCGAGCCGCCCGGTCATCCGGTTGAACGCCGTCGCCAGGGTCTGGATCTCGTCGTCGGTATTGGCCACCGGGACCCGCGCCGTGAAGTCGCCCTCCTCGATCCGCCCGGCGGCGGCGACCAGCTGGCCGACCGGACGGACCATCCGGTCGGCGAGCTTGAGGGCGGTGAAGATCGCCAGGCCGACGATGAACAGGGCGCCGAACAGAAGCGCTCCGTTGAAGCGCAACTGGTTGGTGCGCGATCGGGACAGCAAGGCGCGATAGTCGCGCAGCACCTCGTTGGCGCGGCTGACTTGCGATGCGATCTCCGGATCGACCCACCTCGCGGCGTAGAGATAAGTGTCGGTCTCCGGATTGAGCCGAGTGATCACGGAAATCCGGTCCGGGGTCTGCGCGTCGACGCTGGTTCCTTCCGGTTCCCTTTTCAGCTGAGCGATGGTGGCCTTGATGCTGGCCTCGTTGATCATGCCGTCATAGCCGTTGACCACGGCCAGCGTCTGGACCTCGCCGCCGCTGCCGATGTTGAGGATCGCCGCCTCGTTCAATGACCGCCGGTAGACCTGGAACGCCAGTCCTTCCGTGAACCGGGGATCGTCGAGCGCGATCTGCTGCAGATATCCCCTCACGTCCCCGGCCATCGTCGTGGCTTCGTTGCCCACCCTGGTGACTTCGTGGCGGTACGCGCCGCGGGCGACCTGGACGGTGTTCTCGAGCATTCCGCGGGCGCGGTCGGAGAACCAGAATTCGAGCCCGCTCTGGAACAACACAGACGCGAAGATCGCGACCAGCACGGTCGGCACCGCGGCGATCACCGAGAACAAGGCGACGAGGCGGGTGTGGAGCCGGCCGCTGCCCAGCCCTCCCCTCGCCGCCCGGGCCATCGCCACCTTGCGCGAGTAGAGCACCATCAGCGCGATCGCAGGGATTAAATTGGCGACCAGCAAGAGCGCGATCAGCGGCGGCTTCAGCAGTGACCCGGGTTCGGCGCCGCGGCTCAGGACCCAGCCGCTGAAGGCGGCGATGACGATCAGCGACAGCGCAATCGCGATCGCCGCATATTTGTAAAAGCGTCCGCTCGCCCGCTCCCGTGCCAGCCAGTTCGCCTTCGAGGTGAGCGCCGATTCGGCGGCCCGAGCGTCCATCACTGTGGCTCTAGCACGGTCGCGTTGCATGAAAAACACAGTCGTAAGCGCGCCGGGCGCTTTTTTTGTTCTTCAGGCCGCTGACCTTGCCAGCCACGGAGAATAGAATTCATGCAACATCGCGGTGACGACCGCCGGATCATCCTCGGTGTTGACCCGGTTGCGGAACTCGGCCGAGCCCGGCAGCCCCTTGGTGTACCAGCCGATATGCTTGCGGGCGAGGTTCACCCCGGTCTGCCGGCCATAGAGTGCCAGCATGTCCTCGTACTGCTCGAGCATGGTCGCCAGCTGCTCGTCGAGCGAGGGATCGGGGCGCGAGCCGTCGCCGCGAAGCGCCGGGATCATTTGCCCAAGCAGCCACGGGCGGCCGTAGGCGCCGCGGCCGATCATCACCCCGTCGGCGCCCGACTGCGCCAGCGCCTCGCGGGCGTCGGCGATCGAGCAGATGTCGCCGTTGACGATCACCGGCACCGAGACCGCCTGCTTGACCCTGGCCACGAAGCGCCAGTCGGCCTGCCCCCTGTACATCTGGCAGCGGGTGCGGCCGTGGACCGTGATCATCCGCACTCCGAGGTCCTCGGCGATGCGGGCGAGTTCGGGCGCGTTGCGGCTGCCGTCATCCCAGCCGGTGCGCATCTTGAGGGTCACCGGCACCTTCACCGCCTTGACCGTCGCGGCGATGATCGACGCGGCGAGCGGCAGGTCGCGCATCAGCGCCGAGCCGGCGTCGCCGTTGACGACCTTCTTCACCGGGCAGCCCATGTTGATGTCGATGATCGCCGCCCCGCGCTGTTCGTTGAGCTTGGCCGCTTCGGCCATCTCACCCGGCGTGCAGCCGGCGAGCTGCAGCGACACTGGCTCTTCCGACGGGTCCCACAGCGACTTCTGGAGCGACTGGCGGGTCTCGCGGATCATCGCCTGGCTGGCGATCATCTCGCTGACCGTCAGCCCGGCGCCGTAGCGCTTGACGATCCGCCGGAACGGCAGGTCGGTGACTCCGGTCATCGGCGCCAGGATGACCGGCGCGTCGATGCGGACTGAACCGACCGAGATGGGCTGTACGAGGCTCATGGGAAGGCGCGCCTTTACAGGAGCGCCGTTTGGGGGGCAAGGCGCGCGCCGATGACCGTCACCGCACTGATCGTCGCCGCCGGCAGCGGGGAGCGCCTCGGCGGCGGCATTCCCAAGCAGTACCGACCGCTCGGAGGCAAGCCGGTGCTGCGCCGGGCGGTCGAGGCGTTTGCCGGCCACCCGCTGGTCGACGCGGTGCGGGTGGTGATCGGCGTCGGTCACGACGAGCTGGCCGCGGCGGCGCTGGAAGGCGTCGATGTCGGCGAACCGATCCGCGGCGGCGCGCGACGAGCGGATTCGGTCCGCGCGGGCCTCGCCGAGTGCGCGGGCGAGCAGGTGCTGGTGCACGATGCAGCGCGCCCGTTCTGCCCGCCGCAGGTCATCGACCGGCTGCTTCGCGCGCTCGGCGGCCATGACGGCGCCGCCCCGGTGCTGCCGGTCGACGACACGCTGGCTCGAGCGCAACAGGTAATCGGCGAGCCGATCGACCGCGCCGGAGCGGTCCGAGTGCAGACTCCGCAGGCGTTCGGCCTCGACGGGCTGCGCCGCGCCTACGAGCGCTGGCAGGGCGAACCGCCGACGGACGAGACCAGCGTTGCCCGCGCCGCCGGCCTCAGCGTCGCCGCGGTCGAGGGCGACCCGCTGCTCGGCAAGCTGACCACCGCCGCCGACTGGGATCGGGCCGAAGCGATGCTCGCGGCGCGGCTGGTGTCGCGCACGGGAATGGGGTTCGATGTCCACGGCTTTGCCGGCGACGGCCCAATGATGCTCGGCGGAATCGCTGTCCGGCACTCGCGCGGCCTTGCCGGCCACAGCGACGCCGACGTTGTCCTCCACGCGATCACGGACGCGTTGCTCGGGGCGGCCGGGCTCGGCGACATCGGCGATCATTTCCCGCCGTCGGACGCGCAATGGCGCGGCGCTCCCTCGGACCGCTTCCTCGCTCACGCCGCCGAGCTGATCCGCGCCCGCGGCGGGATCATCGATCATGTCGACTGCACGGTCATCGCCGAGGAGCCGAGGGTCGGCCCGCATCGAGCCGCCATGCGGGCGCGGATCGCCGCCATCCTTGGGCTGGACCCGGGCGCGGTGAGCATCAAGGCGACGACCACCGAAGGGCTCGGCTTCACCGGCCGGCGCGAGGGCATCGCCGCGCAGGCCGTGGCCAGCATCCGGATGGAACCGGCGCGATGAGCGGCAGCCTGCTGCCCAAGCCGCTGGTCGACAAGGCGCGCGAGGTGGTCCATGCCAACCGCAGGGCCGGCCGCCGAGTGGCGATCGCCGAAAGCTGCACCGGCGGGCTGGTGGCGGCCGCGATCACCGAGATCCCCGGCTCGTCGGAGATGTTCGAAGCCGCGTTCGTCACGTATTCGAACGCCGCCAAGGTCGGCCAGCTCAGGGTCAGCGAGGAGCTGGTCGAAACCTTCGGCGCGGTCAGCGTCGCCGTTGCCTGGGCGATGGCGCGAGGCGCGCTCCTCGCTTCGGAAGCCGACGTCGCGGTGGCGGTCACCGGGATCGCCGGGCCGGGCGGCGGGTCGGCATCAAAGCCGGTCGGCACCGTCGTGTTCGCTCGGGCCGAGCGCGACGCCGACCCGGCGCGGATCGTCGCCGACCAGAAACTGTTCGAGGACAGCGGGCGCTCGGGAGTCCGGCTTCAGGCGGCGCTTTGCGCCCTTGACCTGCTGATGCCGTAAAGCACGGCGGCGCGCTGCTCGAAAGCGCCGGTCATTCGTCGCAGGGCGCGGTCGAACATCTGCCCGGCAAGAACCTCGAACAGCCGCGAGCGGAACGCGAAATCGACCGTGAAGAACACCTTCGTTCCGCCCGGAGCGGGCTCGAAGCGCCACTCGTTCTTCAGATATTTGAGCGGCCCCTCGATGTAGTCGACGCAGATATGGGTCGGCCGCTGCTTGGTCACCCGGCTCGTGAAGCGCTCCTTGAAGGCGTTGAAGCCGACGACGAGGTCGGCGATGGTCTCGGTCTCGCTCGATGAGCGGACCCGAACAGCGACCACCCACGGCAGGAACTCGTCGTAGCTGGCGACGTCGGCGACGAGGTCGAACAATTGCTCGGGCGTGTAAGGAAGATGCCGGGTTTCGCTATGGCGTGGCATCGACCTTCCGCTCCAACTGGGCTTGCCTCGCCTGCTGCATCGCCCGGAAATCGTCGCCCGCATGGTAGCTCGAGCGCGTCAGCGGGCTCGCGGCGACCAGCAGGAAGCCCTTCGCCCGGGCGATCGCCGCATAAGCGTCGAACGCCTTGGGGCTGACGAACTCCTCGACCTTCGCGTGGCGCGGAGTCGGCTGGAGATATTGCCCCATGGTCAGGAAATCGATCCCGGCCGAGCGCATGTCGTCCATCACCTGGTGGACCTCGAGCCGCTGCTCCCCGAGCCCGACCATCAGCCCCGACTTGGTGAAGATGTGCGGGGCTTGGCGCTTGACGCTCTCCAGCAGCCGAAGCGATGCATAGTAACGCGCCCCCGGCCGGATGGTCGGATAGAGCCGCGGCACCGTCTCCAGATTGTGGTTGAACACGTCCGGCCCCGCCTCGACGATCGCTTCGACGGGTGCCTCGCCCTTGTTGCGGAAATCCGGGGTCAGGATCTCGATGGTGGTCCTGGGAGCGCGCTTGCGGAGCGCCTCGATGACCTTGACGAACTGCGACGCGCCGCCGTCGGCCAGATCGTCGCGGTCGACCGAGGTGACGACGATATGCTCGAGCCCGAGCTCGGCCGCGGCGACAGCGACATGCTCGGGCTCGAGGCGGTCGACCGCCTGCGGCATTCCCGTCTTGACGTTGCAAAAGGCGCAGGCGCGAGTGCAGGTATCGCCCAAAATCATCACCGTCGCGTGCTTCTTGGTCCAGCATTCGCCGATGTTCGGGCAGGCGGCCTCCTCGCACACCGTGACCAGACCCAGCGAGCGCATCAGCTTGCGGGTCTCGTGATAGCCGGGGCTGGTTGGCGCCTTGACCCGGATCCAGTCGGGCTTTCGCTGGCGTGGGCGGCCTTGCGGGGCGAGGGGTGCCGGCTCGGTCATTCGCGCCAGATAGCGATTGGCGGGTCCGCTTGCCAGTCCCGAGGCGCTTGCCACCCCTCCCCGCTTGCCGCTAGCGCGACCGGCCATGGCGCGGCTGCAAGAGATGATCGAGGGCTACCGCCGGTTCCGGGAAACCGGCTGGAAGCGCGAGCGCGAGCGCTGGTCGCAGCTCGCCGAGGGCCAAAGTCCGAAAGTCATGCTGCTCGCCTGCTCGGACAGCCGGGTCGACCCGGGGCAGATCTTCGACGCCAAGCCGGGCGAAATGTTCGTCGTCCGCAACGTCGCCGCCCTCGCCCCGCCGTTCGAAACGAGCGGCGGCTACCACGGCGTGTCGGCAGCGCTCGAGTTCGCGGTCACCCAGCTGGAAGTGGACGAGATCCTCGTCCTTGGTCACGGTTTTTGCGGCGGTTGCGCGGCGGCCCTGACCGGCCAGTTCGACGAAGCCAACCATGGCGAGGGCCATTTCATCGCTGCCTGGGTGGAGATGCTCGACAAAGCGCGCGAGAGGGTGAGCTCAAGTCACCCGAAACTCGACCGGGAGGCATTCCTGGCGATGGAGCTGGAGGCGGTGAAGGTTTCGCTGGCCAATTTGCGCACCTTCCCGTGGGTCATCGAACGCGAGGCCGCGGGGCGGCTGGCGCTCCATGGGGGGCATTTTTCGATATCCGAGGGTCGCTTGTACCTGCTCGACGAGGCGGAAGGTGAATTCCGCCCCGTCTAGCAGTTCAACGGCTCGCGACTAGCAGCGGACGTTGTAGTCGTAGATCGGACGCCCGTACTGGTCGATGGTGTAACAATAGCCGCGGGTGTCGCGATAATATTGGCGGCCCTTGACCACGGCGCCGAGAACGCCGCCGAGCACTGCGCCGGCGATCGCGCCTTGGGTCGTGCTGACGCCCGGGATGATCTTACCGGCGATTGCGCCGCCAAGCGCTCCGGCTGCGGCGCCGGTCGCGGTACGATTGACATTCTGCTGAGCGTACGGATCGTTGTAACCGTACGGATTGGTTGCACAGCCACTGACCGCGACACTCGCGGCAAGCGCTGCTGAAATTCCAAGATATTTCTTCATTTCCTGTCCCTTCCGAACCTGCCCCCTGTGGTTGTTTCAAGCCCCGAGGGGGCGTTTCGTTCCCGCACCGATCATCTGCCGTTCAGGTCCGGAGACGTTCCGCGCTCAAGTGTGGTCATTCTGCGACACTGCGCTAGAGGGGAAAAAAGCCGAGGATTCGCGCCATGCCCGACCGCAATCGGTCCGACCGCAACGGGGACGCGGAAAAGAACATCGCGTTGCTGATCGACGCCGACAATGCGTCCCCCGACCATCTCGACGAAGTGCTCCTGGTGCTCGGCGAGCTCGGCACGATCAACGTCCGCCGCGCCTACGGCAATTGGGCCAAGGCCAGCCTCAAGGGCTGGGAGAAACTGACCGGCCTCCACTCGATCATCCCGATGCAGCAGTTCGACGTCGCCAAGGGCAAGGGCGCGACCGACATGCGGCTGATCATCGACGCCATGGACCTGCTCTACCGAGGCAATGTCGACGGCTTTGGAATCATGTCCAGCGACAGCGACTTCCTGCCGCTCGCCCAACGCATCCGCGAGGAGGGGTTGCCGGTCTACGGATTTGGCACAACCAAGACCCCGCCTCCGTTTCGCCAGGCGTGCACCCGGTTCTTCGACGTTGCCGCGCTCGCGCTCGACGATCAGGACGCGCTCGAGCAGCCGGCGACGTCCAAGGGCCAGCGGCCGGTCGACGCCGAGCTGCTCCAGGTGCTGGGAGCGGCATTCAAGGCGTCCAAGCGCGACGAGGAAGGCTATGCGTCGCTGTCCGAAATGGGCCAGCGGGCCAAGGCCGTGTCGAGCTTCGCAGCGCGCAACTACGGCTACACTCGGTTGTCGGAGCTGATCAAGGCGGTGCCTAATTTCGAGGTCCGGTCGGGGCCCGACGGAGGACTGCTGGTGAAGCGGTTACGTTGAGCCGCTGTAACCAACTGTTGTCCAGCCGACACAGCTAGCCAACATTTACCAATTCTATTACATAGGTAAGGAACCGGCCTCTCGGAGACAGGTTCTACAGGCTCACCCACAGCGGGAACGGCACTCAACCGGGATTGGCATCGCCGACCATGCACGCGCGCCTTAGTGCTGAACAGTATCTCGACACCGCCATGCAGGCGCTCGCCACCGGCGACGTCTGCCATTCGCTCCTCGACCGTCTGCCGGTGCCGATCTACACCACCGATGCCGACGGCGCGGTCACTTACTGGAACCGAGCCTGCGTCGAGTTCGCCGGCCGCGAGCCCAAGCTTGGCCAAGACAAGTGGTGCGTGACCTGGAAAATCTACACCACCACCGGCGACTTCCTGCCGCATGACCAATGCCCGATGGCCAAGGCGATCCAGGAGAAGCGCGAAATCCGCGGCGCGGTCGCGATCGCAATGCGGCCCGACGGCAGTCGCCGCGCCTTCACCCCCTACCCGACGCCTCTGTACGACGATGACGGCAATGTCATCGGCGCGGTCAACATGCTGATCGACGTCAGCGCCGAGCAGGCCGACGTGCTCGCCGAGCAGGCGCAGCGTTGCCGCCGCCTCGCCAATGCGACCTATGACCGGCAGACGTGCAGTGTCCTGTCGTCAATGGCCGACGAGTTCGCCAGGACCGCCGAAGAGCTTGGCCGGTAGGCTGAGCCTGGCGCTTCGGCGTCAGATCAGCTCCAGCTCGACCGTGACCCCGTCGCCGGCGGAGACTGCGGCGCGGCGGCGGACGTCGGCCTTGATGGGCAGGATGTAGCCGCCCGATGTCTGCGGGAACACCGAGGTTCGCCAGGTGACTCCGTTGATCATGGCCTCGACCCGCACCGACCCGAAGCCGCGGCGGCTTTCGCCGAGGCCGTGCGCGCGGATCTCGACCGACTGGCCGGGCGGCACGGTGAGGAAGTGCCAGCGGCCGGGTCGGACCGTCTGGGGGACGGTCCGCTTCCGGGCGCTCCCCTGCCCCCCGCTCCACAGCCAGATGGGCGCCGTCACGGTGATCATCGCTTCGTGCCGATGTCGGCGGTGGGGAAAAAGACCGGCTTTCCAGCCAAACTCTACCTCGTCAGCTTCTTGTAGGTCATCCGGTGCGGGCGGTCGGCCTCGGGGCCCATGCGGCGCCGTTTATCTTCCTCATAGGCTTCGAAATTGCCTTCGAACCATTCGACATGGCTGTCGCCCTCGAATGCCAGCATGTGGGTCGCGAGGCGGTCGAGGAAGAAGCGGTCGTGGCTGATGATCACCGCGCAGCCGGCGAAGTTTTCGAGCGCTTCCTCGAGCGCGCGCAGGGTTTCGACGTCGAGGTCGTTGGTCGGCTCGTCGAGCAGCAGCACGTTGCCGCCTTCCTTGAGCATCTTGGCCAAGTGGACGCGGTTGCGCTCGCCGCCCGACAATTGCCCGACCTTCTTCTGCTGGTCGGGGCCGCGGAAATTGAAGGCGCCGACATAGGCGCGGGTGCCGATCTCGTGCTTGCCGAAGCGGAACACGTCGGAGCCGTCCGATATCTCCTCCCAGACATTCTTGCTGGGCCGAAGCGCGTCGCGGCTCTGGTCGACGTAGCCGAGATGGACGGTCGGGCCGATCTTGATCTCGCCCGAATCCGGCTGCTCGGCGCCGGTGATCAGCTTGAACAAGGTCGTCTTGCCCGCGCCGTTGGGACCGATCACTCCGACGATGCCGCCGGGCGGCAGCGAGAAGGTCAGGTCCTCGAACAGCAACTTGTCGCCGTAAGCCTTTGACGCGCCCTTGAGGTCGATGACGTTGCCGCCGAGCCGCTCGGGCACCTGGATCATGATCTGGGCCTTGCCGGGGGTGCGGTTCTCCTGCGCCTGGACCAGCTCGTCGAACGCGCGGATTCGGGCCTTGGACTTGGCCTGGCGGGCCTTGGGCGAGCGGCGGATCCACTCGAGCTCGTCGTTGATCGCCTTCTGCTTGCCCTTTTCCTCGCGCTCTTCCTGCTCGAGCCTCTTGGCTTTCTTCTCCAGATATCCGGAATAATTGGATTCGTAGACATAGTAGCGGCCGCGATCGAGCTCCAGCACCCAGTTGACTACATTGTCGAGGAAGTAGCGGTCGTGGGTCACCAGGATGACGTTGCCGGCATAGTCGACGAGGTGCTTTTCGAGCCACTGGACGCTCTCGGCGTCGAGATGGTTGGTCGGCTCGTCGAGCAGCAGGATGTCGGGCTTCTCGAGCAGCAGCCGGGTCAGGGCGACGCGGCGCCTCTCGCCGCCCGAGAGGTTGGTGACCTCGGAGTCGCCCGGCGGGCAGCGCAGGGCGTCCATGGCGATCTCGAGCTGGTTGTCGAGCGTCCAGCCATCCACCGCGTCGATCTTTTCCTGGAGCTCGCCCATTTCGGCCATCAGCGCGTCGAAATCATCGCCGGGGTCGGCCATTTGCGCGGAAATGGCGTTGAACCGCTCCATCATGTCCGCGACTGGGCGAACGCCGTCCATGACGTTCTCCTTGACCGTCTTGGACTGGTCGAGCTGCGGCTCCTGCTCGAGGTAGCCGACGGTGATGTGCTCGCCCGGCCACGCCTCGCCGACGAATTCCTTGTCGCGCTGCGCCATGATCTTCATCAAGGTCGACTTGCCCGATCCGTTGGGCCCGACGATGCCGATCTTCGCGTCCGGGTAGAATTGCAGGTGGATGTTATTGAGGATCGGCTTGGGAGCGCCAGGAAAGGTCTTGGTCAGGCCCTTCATCACAAAGCTGTATTGGGCGGCCATCGGGTCGCGGGTCCTTCGGAATATTCAGCGGGAGATTGCAGGCGCGTTAGAGGAAGGCGCGTCTTGAATCCAGCATCGTCATGCCAGCGAAATGGACCACAGCCTTCGCTGGGGTGACTCCGATCGTCTGGACGCGATGGGTCAGAACGGCAGCTTGAAGCCCGGCGGCAGCGGGATTCCGCTGGTCATCTTCTGAAGTTCCGGCCCGGCGGCCGCGTCGGCCTTGGTCTTGGCGTCGTTGAGCGCCGCGGCCACCAGGTCCTCGACCATCGTTTTCTCGGACGGCTGCAGCAGGCTTTCATCGATGCTGACGCTGATGATGCGGCCCTTGGCGGTGGCGCGGACCTTGACCAGCCCGCCGCCGGACGCGCCCTCGACCTCGATCTTGTCGAGATTCTCCTGCGCCTTCTGCATCTCGGCCTGGACGTCCTGCGCCATCTTCATGATTTCTTCGAGGCTCGGCATGGTCATGCCCCTTTCGTCGGTTCGAACGCATCGCTCGGAGTGAAGGACTCAAGCGTCGCCTCGGGGAAGGCTTCCAGCACCGCCCGGACGTTGGGTTCAGAAAGCACTTCGGCCCGAACCTGTTCCTCGGCGATCTTCTCCTGGTCGAGCAGCGACGGCTCGCTGGCTTCGTCGCTGAGCGAGATTCGCCAGCTGGTGCCGGTGATGACCTTCAACTCGGCGCCGAGGTCGCGCGGCCAGCTGGGCCCGAGCGGCCGCATCGGCTTGAGCGCCAGCTCGGGCGGCTCGAAACGCACCAGTCCGAATTGATCGTGGAGCTGCTGCGCTAGCTGGTGCTTGCCGTGCTCCTCGAGCAGCCGGACCAGCGATTTGAAATCCGCCGGCAGGCTGGGTGAAGCGGCCGGCGCCGCCGCCGCCGAGCGTGCCGCCGATGCTGGAGACGCTGTTTGGCCCTCGCCGGAAAGCCTGGACAGCAGCGCCGCCGGGTCCGGCAGGTCGGCGGCGTGGATCAGCCGCAGAAGCGCCATGGTCGCCGCTTCCTGCGGGTCGGGCGCCACCTGGACATCGGTGAGGCCCTTCAAAAGCATCTGCCACAACCGGTGAATATCGGCCCACGACAGCTTGGCCGCCAGCTCCTCGGCCGCCTCGCGTTGCTCGGTCGACTGCAGCCGGTCGGCGACCGCCCCCGCCTTGGCCCGGGTGGCGGTATGCAGCTCCTCCATCAGACCGCGCAGCAGCGCCGAGGCGTCGGTGCCGAGCGCATGGACTTCGTCGAGCTCGGCCAGCGCCTGCCCAGCGTCCCCCGACAGCACCAGCTGGAGCAGCCGGCGGATTCGGCCGCGGTCGGCGAGGCCGAGCATGTCCCGGACCTGCTCGGCCGTCACCTTGCCGCCGCCGAGCGCGATCGCCTGGTCCATGATCGATAGGCCGTCGCGCGCCGATCCTTCGGCGGCGCGGGCGATCATCGCCAGCGCCTCCGGCTCGGCCTCGACCGCTTCCGCGCGAGCGATCGCGGTGAAATGGTCGACCAGCTTGTCCGCCGGGATCCGGCGCAGGTCGAAGCGCTGGCAGCGCGACAGCACGGTCACCGGCACCTTGGCTACCTCGGTGGTCGCGAACAGGAACTTCACATGCTCCGGCGGCTCCTCAAGAGTCTTCAGCAACGCATTGAAGGCGTTCTTGGAAAGCATGTGGACTTCGTCGATGATGTAGATCTTGTAGCGGGCGCTGACCGACGCGTAGCGCACCGCCTCGATGATCTCGCGGACGTCGTCGACGCCGGTGTGCGAGGCAGCGTCCATCTCGATCACGTCGATGTGCCGCCCTTCGGCGATCGCGACGCAATGCTCGCACGCGTCGCACGGCTCGATGGTCGGGCCGCCCTGCCCGTCCGGGCCGACGCAGTTGAGCGCCTTGGCGACCAGTCGAGCGGTCGAGGTTTTGCCGACCCCGCGGACTCCGGTGAGCAGGAAGGCGTGGGCAATCCGGCCGCGCTCGATGGCGTTGGCGAGGGTCTTCACCATCGCGTCCTGGCCGATCAGCTCGGCGAAGGTCTGGGGCCGGTACTTGCGCGCCAGCACCCGGTAGGGCGTCGCTTCGGCGGTTTTCAGCGGCTGCGGCGGCTCGTTCAGGCCCAAACCAGGCGATTCGGCTTCATCCATCAGCCGTGGTTTAGGCGGAGAGCGTGGTCATTGCGAGCGGTGGGAGCCGGAACGACCCGAAGCGATATCGTTGTGGCTGCTTCCTTCCGGACCTGACCAGGTTGGCGACTGCTCCGTCCGCCCGACTCCCGGTCGTGCATATGGTTGATACGGGCCGGTTTCTCAAGCCGGGCTCAGCGCCCCATCCAGTTGCGGGCGCCGGGAGGGACTCGGACGCTGAGCGACTGCAGGTCCTCGGTCAGCAGGATCTGGCACGCCAGGCGCGAGGTGCGGCGGACGTGCGCAGCGATATCGAGCAGATCCTCTTCCTCCTCGCTGGCCGGCGGCAGGCGATCGAAATCGGCCGGGTCGACGATCACGTGGCAGGTCGAGCAGGCCATCACCCCCTCGCACGCGCCCTCGAGCGGCTGTCCGGCCGCCCAGGCGACGTCGAGCAGGCGCTGGCCAGGCTTCGCGTCGACCTCCACGTCGAGCGTTCCGTCGGCCTTGTGGAACCGCACCAGGGTCACGGGGTGGCCCACCTCATGCGGCGAGGCCCTCCTGCGAGCGCGCCGCGTCGTCGATCCGGCGGCAGGCCGAGGCCAGCTCGTCCTCGCCAGTGTAGCGGCCGAAACCCAGGCGGATCGACGATCGCGCCTGCTGGTCGCTGAGCCCGAGGGCGCGCAGCACGTGGCTGGGCCGGCCCGAGCCGCTCGCGCACGCCGACCCGACCGAAAAGGCGATGTTGCGCAGGTCGGCGATCAGCCGGGCGGAGTCGAGGCGCTCGCGGCGCAGATTGAGGTTGCCGGCGTAACGGTGCTCGGGGCTGCCGTTGACCGTCCATCCGTGCCCCAGCGCGGCCAGGGCAAGATGCGCGAGCTTGGCGACGTGGGCGGCGTCGGCTTCGCGCCGCTCCACCGCCAGCCGGGCCGCTTCGCCGAGCCCGGCGCACAGCGCCGGCGCCTGAGTCCCCGACCTCAGCCCGAGCTCCTGCCCGCCGCCGTGCAGCAGCGGCGCCGGCTCGGCCCCGCCCCGCATCCACAGGCCACCGACGCCCTTGGGACCGTGGATCTTGTGGCCCGAGACGGCGACCAGGTCGGGCCCGTCGGGGGTGGCCATTCGGCCGAACCCCTGAACCGCGTCGCACAGCATCAGGGCGCCGCGTTCGTGAGCGATCCGGGCGACCTCGGCGATCGGCTGGATGACCCCGATCTCGTTGTTGACCAGCATCACCGCGACCAGCGCGGTGTTCTCGTCGATCGCCGCTTTGGCCGCCTCGAGATCGATGAGGCCGTCGGGGCCGACTGCGAGGCGGACCACCTCGACCCCGGTGCCCTCGAGCCATTCGGCGCTGTCGAGCACCGCGGCATGCTCGGTCGCGACGGTGACCAGCTTGCGCCGCTCCGAGCGCTCGAACGTGCCCTTGATCGCCCAGTTGATCGCTTCGGTCGCGCCCGAGGTGAAGGCGAAGCGCCCGCCGCCAAGGCCGATCGCGCGCTCGACTTGGTCGCGTGCGACCTCGACGGCTGCTGCGGCCTCGCTCCCCCAGCGCGACGCCGAGTGCGGGTTGGCGAATTTCTCCTCGATCCACGGGCGCATGGCCGCCGCGACCTCCGGAGCGAGCGGGGTCGTCGCCTGATAGTCGAGATAGATCATGCGGCCCGCGCTCCCGCCTTCGCGGCCAGGCGACGCCACTCCGTCAGCATGCGATCGACGTCATCGGCGCTGGTGTCCGGCCCAAAGCTGATTCGGATCACGCAGCCGGCGATCTCGGGCGGCACCGCCATCGCTTCCAGCACGCGGCTCGGCTTCATGCTTCCCGACGAGCAGGCGCTGCCCGCGGAAACCGCGATCCCGGTCAGGTCGAGCTGGACCAGCTGGCTGGCGCTCGAGACTCCGGGCATGGCGTAGGCGCCGATGGTCGCGATCCGCTCGCTCTTCCCGGCGACGACCAGTCCTCCCGCCGAAGCGATCGCCTCCTCGAGCTGCGCGCGAAGCTCGGTCAGCCGGGGCATGGCGTCGGCAAAGGCGCGCGACTGCAGTGCGGCGGCAAGTCCGGCGGCCGCCGGCAGGTTCTCGGTGCCGCGCCGGTAGCCCTTCTCCTGGCCGCCGCTCGGAGCGAGCGTGGCGATGTCCTTGACCAGCAGCGCCCCCAGGCCGGGCGGCCCGCCGAGCTTGTGCGCCGACAAAGCGATGAAGTCCGCGTCGGGCAGCGCGATCTTCCCGGCTCCCTGGGCGCAGTCGGCGAGCAGCAGCGAACCGGTCGCGCGCACCTTGTCGGCGATTTGGGCGACCGGCTGGATGACCCCGGTTTCGTTGTTGACCTGCTGGATCGCGACCAGCGCCGGCCCGCCGCCGAGCGCCTGAGCGAGCGCGGCGAGGTCGACCAGCCCGCGCTCGTCGACCGGGATGACCTCAGCGTCCGCGCCCATCGCCGCGACAACCGCGTCGTGCTCGGTCGCGCCGAGCAACCGCCTTCCACCGCCTGCCCGCGCCGCCGCAATCGCGATTGCCTCGGTCGCACCGGAAGTCAGGATGACGTCATGACGCCAGCCGAGGGCCTCGGCGATCCGCGCCCTCGCCTCCTCCAGCGCCGCCCGCGCCGCTCGGCCGTCGGCGTGCGGCGAGCTCGGGTTCGCCCAATGCTCGAGCGCCTCGCCGATTGCCGATCGGGCTTCGGCAAGCACCGGCGTCGTCGCGGCATGGTCGAGGTAAATCCGGTCGCGAGCCATGAAAATTCGTGGATTCCTGCCGATTGCCAGTTCAAGCCCCGTCCCTATATAGAAGCCGCCGCCGCGGCGCACCCGTCGGCCGAAGCACCCGATTTTTTACGCGAGCACGCCGATCCCATGCCCGAAGTGATTTTCCCTGGCCCCGAAGGCCGCCTGGAGGGCCGTTTCCATCCGGGCACCCGGCCTCGCGCGCCGGTCGCACTGATCCTGCATTCGCACCCGCAGGCCGGCGGCACGATGAACAACAAGATGGTGCAATTGCTCTACCAGACGTTCGTCCGCCGCGGCTTTGCGACGCTGCGGTTCAATTTCCGCGGAGTCGGCAAGAGCCAGGGAATTTTCGACAACGGCATCGGCGAACTGTCGGACGCCGCTTCGGCGCTCGACTGGGTGCAGCAGATCCACCCCGAGGCCGAGACCACCTGGGTCGCGGGAGTCAGTTTCGGCGCCTGGATCGGAATGCAGCTGCTGATGCGCCGCCCGGAGATCAAGGGCTTCATCTCGATCGCGCCGCCGGCCAACATGTACGACTTCAGCTTCCTTGCCCCCTGCCCGTCGTCCGGAATCATCGTCCAGGGCGAGGCCGACGAAGTCGTCACTGCGGGCGCGGTCCAGAAGCTGGTCGACAAGCTCCGGACCCAGCGCCACATCACCATCCATCATGACACCATCCCCGGCGCCAACCATTTCTTCGCCAACGAGCTCGACCTGCTGATGAAGAGCGTCGACGGCTATCTCGACATGCGCCTGGCCAACGACCTGAAGCGCTAACCGCTGGGCGGATGGGGAAAAGTCCTAAAGCGTCCAAATGAGGACGTTGCCGACCAGCACAATGGCCGCGGCGATCATCAGCAGGCCACGCGAACGGTATTCGCGGCTCAGCGCGAGCTTCACCCCGCCAGCGGTAAGGGCGAACGCGGCGATCATCGCCAAAGCCATCGCTCCAGAGGCGAAATCGTTCAAAAGGCGAGTCCTTTTCGACCAGGCCCTTCATCAAGGTTTAACTATGCTGGGCCAAAACAGGAGGCATGGCCACCGCCGACCTGCAGGCGCGCCTCGAGGAGGCGTTCGACCGGATCGAGGAAACGATCCTGCCGTGCATCGCGATGATGCTCGAGACGCTTCTCGATGTCTCCGCCGGGGTTGGCGAAACCAATCCCAAGGTCCTCGCAGCCGAGCTTCGGACGCTCGCCGCCGAACTCGAGGAGCTGACCCGCGCCGTCGAGCGGTCGAGTCCGGCCCATGTCGAACCGGGCGCCTACCGGACCTCCGCCGGGTAATTCCCGCCGACGATCCGCGCATGCAGCGCCGGATCGACGTTTCCGCCGGACACCATCGCCACTGTCCCGTCCGCGGGCTCGACCTTGCCCGACAGCAGCGCGGCCAGCGCCGCCGCTCCGCCCGGCTCGACGACCAGCCCATGCTCGGCCCAGGCGAAGCGGACCGCGTCGACGATTTCGCTCTCGCCGACCGCGACCGCTTTCGCGCCGCGCCCTTTGAGGATGCCGAAGGTGATCGGCGACACGCGCGGAGTCTGCAGAGCGTCGCACAGGGTCGGCGGCGCTCCCCCGGGCACGGGCACGATCTCGCCCAGCTCGAGCGAGCGCCGCATGTCGTCCCAGCCTTCGGGCTCGACGCAGAGGATTTCGGCGTCCGGGCAGGCCAGTGCGATGCCCGACGCAAGCCCGCCGCCGCCGGTCGGAACGACGATGCGCCTGGGCGACGGCTCGCCTGCTTGCGCCAGTTGTTCGAGAATCTCCAGTCCGACGGTGCCCTGGCCGGCGACGATCATCGGGTCGTCGAAGCTCGGGACCACCGTCGCTCCGAGCTCGCCGGCGAGCTTGGCGGCGATCGCCTCGCGGCTTTCGCGAGCCCGGTCGAAGAAGACGATCTCGGCTCCTTCCGCACGGGTGCCCTCGATTTTCACCGCCGGCGCGTCGGACGGCATGACGATCGTCGCCTGTATGCCGAGGCGCCGGGCGGCGATGGCGACCCCGCGGGCGTGGTTGCCCGACGAAAAGGCGACGACCCCGCGCCGCCGCTGCTCCTCGTCGAGCTGCAGCAGCCGGTTGGTCGCTCCGCGCAGCTTGAATGCACCGCCCGTCTGCAGGCACTCGCACTTGAGCCACGCTCGAGCGCCCGCGATTTTCGCTTCCACCAGAGGCGTCCGCTCGACCAGCCCGGCGATGCGATCCGAGGCTGCCTGAACGTCTTCTCGGGTGACTTTCGACACTTTGCTCAACCTTTTGGAAACACGAAGGAAAAAGCCAAACTGTGGCGCAATGGGGACAGCGTGAGGCTGGCGCGCCCGGACGACCGGAAAAAACCTTTACTTGGCGACCCCCCGTACATATATCGCGCTCCCGCTGCCCCATGGGACTTCCAACCGCAAGGCAGCTCTTGTCGAACGTACCTGTTGGAGGTCCCTTGAGTTGCACAAGCATCATCGCGCGCTGGGGCTAGCGACCGCCCCGACCGGCACCCGCCGAGGTGCCGATATCGCCAAATTGCGTCCGGCCCAGCCGGTGACGCTCCTGCGTCCGCGCGCCGC